>NZ_JBFAOH010000064.1:0-22184 GCF_040675175.1 Nonomuraea sp. NPDC049649 | reverse complement strand
CCCAGTCCTCCACCTTGATCACCCTCCAGAGTGAACTGCAAGGGGGGTCAGATTTCGGCCGTCGCCTGGGGGTCAGTATTCACGCGTCGTCGACACGAGGTGCCTGCTCTCCCGAGATGATGTAGCCCGAGGTTTGGGCTGATACCTCGATGCCGTCTTCGTCTCCGAGCGGGGCTGTGGTCAGCGCGACCGTGAGCACGGTGATCAGGGCGTGGGTGAGCATGGCTCTTCCACCTGTTCCACCTTCGAGACCCGCCAGGCTCCGTCATCGCCCTTGTAGAGGGTCGCCACCAGGTGGGTGCTGCTCTTGCCGTGGGTGAGGCGCTTGCCCGTCTTGTCGTCGGCCTGGCCCGAGTGGCTGCCGTCCTGGCAGTCGTGGAGGGTGGCCCGGTCGCCCTTGATCTCTATGTCGAAGGTATGGACGACGGGACTGCCCCAGGTGACGCGGCCTGTCGTGCGCAGGGCGGCAATTCCACGGAGCATCCGGTCTAGCAGCGGCTGGGTGGCGACATCCTCCAGGATCGCCTTGCGCTCCTGGGGCTGGGCCTCTTCGGCGCGCTGACCGACCGAGTAGAGATTCCGGTACACGGCAACGACCGCTTCTTCAGCTGTCCCGGTTGTCAAATTCTGTGCTGGCGTGGCGGTTGGCATCGCCGCATTGCGATCCTGCGTGCGGTGGTCGCCCGCCTGGCAGGCGCTGATGGCTGTGGCTACAGCGACAGCCACCCCTATACGAGTCGCCCATCCCGGGCACGGCAGAACCCTCACTGGCCAGCGACCTTTACTAAGCGGCAGTAATCAGCTACGCAAGGTCGTCAGGCTAGCTGGGTCATAGGGCGTGATCGCCTACGTTTCAGCGATAGATAACGCACCGCTTTCCAAATCTTGAGCTGGGCAAGTGCCTATTCACGGTCCTTCTCGGCGAACAGGGCAACCATCTGAGCCGTATGTGAGAACTTGCCACCACGGCTACCAGCGCCCCTCTTACGGCAGATCACCCAAGAGATTTTGTCGCCTCCATCTGCAAAAGTGTGTTCCGTGATGCCGATTGACGACGCCGGGCGCGTCCTGAACGGGAAGTTCTCCGTCGAGATCGACGGCCCTTACCTCGCGCTGATCCTCGACAGCGCCGGTGGCAGATCCTCCAGCGGTTCCTCCCGGAACCTTGACTACCCGACTGTCCTCACGTTGCTCCTGACCCGTCTCCGAGACCGGGACGCCACTGTGCACGAGGCGCTGTTGGATTCGCGCCGTACCCAGCATTTACCGGAAGAGGACCGGAGGCTCTCGGACGGGCCGATGCGTCTCAAGGACTGGCCGGACATGGACTTCCTCCGGCTGGAACTCACCCGTCGGCAGGGAAGGGTTGGGCAAGCTCCCAGCGCGACGAGGGACGGCAACAACCGCAAGCGCATGCGGCTCCGACTCGAAGTCCCCGGCTTCGCCCCTAGCGACGCCAATCGACTTGCCTCCGAACTTGCCGGACACGTCGCCGCCGAAGAACCAGCGACCGGGTCACACTCCCATCCGGCTCCCCGTCCGTCGGAAACTCTGCACAATCGGGAGGAGGGTCCGGACGAAGCCGCCTCGGACTCTCCCCGCCACCTTCGGTATGTCCAAGACGCCCGGCTTCGCCAGGCAATCGAGAAACACGCCGTGAACCGGGCCATCAAGCACTACGAGGACCTGGGATACCACGTCGAGGACGTGGGGACGCGCAGGTCCTATGATCTCCATGCCGTCATGGGCACCACGGTGCTCCATATCGAGGTCAAGGGGTCAGCGATTGCCGTCAACTCCGTGGAGCTGACCACCAACGAAGTCGACAACGCACGTGAGCACCTGACCGACCTGGTCGTAGTGGACCAGATCAACCTCATCGACAACGGCGGTGAAGTGCCCGATCTGGAAGGGGGGCGAGTCCGCATCTGGGAGAGGTGGCAGCCTGCGGACGAGGACCTCCGGCCCACCCGGTTCGACTACCGAATCTCGAAGTTGCCCACTTTCAGGACCGACAGTGAGTGGAAGCGATCGCCAGGTGCCAGCCCTACCCCGTAGGGCTGGCACCTGGAAGAGAACAGGTCTATGGCACTACGACGGGAACCATGATGTTCAGGTGCCCGTCATCACTCGTCACGACGGACAGCCGCCCGTACGCGTATGCGCGCACGAGCGCCTGAAGTGCCTGGTCGAACGGGACACCCTCACGGTCGGCCTGCACCCGCGCAGCCTCCCAGACCAGTTCCGGGACCCGTAGTTCGCGAGTCGGCGCCGAGTCTGGCTGATCAGGCATCCGTTCCCCTCCGATCGTTGTTCCGTCACCAAAGTTAGCCGGCAGTCGACAGCTTCGAATACGACAGACACGACAGAAAGCCGTCGAAACCGGAATCTCTGGTTGCTGCGCGGGATTTTGTCGGCCCCCTCTCATACCCTCTGCCTCAGCAGCAGAATCAGAGGAGGCAAGAGCGGGAGATGACGATTGTTGAGCCAGCGGGTGAACTTCTTGACCCGTGTGCCGAAGATCTCATCCAGTCGCTGCGCGCGTTCGGATACGACCTGCCGACTGCCCTTGCCGATCTCATCGACAACAGCATCACCGCGGGTGCCCGGACCGTGCGCATCCTGCACTGCTCGGATCGTGGAAACACCTGGGTCGGTATCCTGGACGACGGCCGAGGAATGAGTGAGAACGAGCTCCGGGATGCCATGCGTTTCGCCCGGAACCCTGGCAGTGAACGTACGACCGAGGATCTGGGGCGGTTCGGCCTCGGATTGAAGACGGCCTCCCTGTCCCAGGTCAGAAGACTCACGGTCCTCACCAGAGACCAGAGCGGCACCCTTTCGGTCCGTACGTGGGACATCGATCATGTCGCAGAGCAGCGTCGGTGGAGGGTTATCACCGAGCTGGACGAGCATGCTGCGACCATCGCCGAGGAACTGGGGTTCACCCGCCAGGGGACCCTGGTTCTGTGGCGCAAAACCGACCGGCTCGGTCACGGCCAGGGACTCTCCCGGCGCATCAACGAAGCGGGCAGGGAGCTCTCTCTCCTGTTTCACCGCTTCATTGAGCGGGGCAAGCTGAACCTGTATGTCGGGGGACGTCAGCTGAGCCCGATGGACCCCTACCTTCGGCGGCATCCGGCCACGCAGGACCGTGGCTTCGAGGATCTCGAACACGATGGTCACCGCATCCGGTTGAACCCCATCGTTCTTCCGCATCCTTCCCGTCTGAGCAGGAGCGAGATGACCCTGACAACGGGTCCGGGTGGGATGCAGGACCGGCAGGGGTTCTACGTGTACCGCGGAGACCGTCTCGTCGTGGCAGGCGGTTGGCTCGGACTTCCGGGCATGCATAAGTCCCAGACCACGAGACTGGCCAGGCTGGCGGTGGACGTCCCGCCTGGCGCGGACCTTGCATGGGAAGTGGATGTCAGAAAGTCCACCGTCCGACCTCCGTCGGCTCTGGAAGAACGCATCGCCGAGATCGCCAGGGACCTACGGGCCCGGTCCGAGAGGGTCTTCGCCTACCGTGGTGCTCCCACATCACGGTCCCGCACCGAGCGCGAACTGCACACCGTCTGGCAACAGGTACGGAGACTGGGTGTGTCCGAGTACGTCGTGAACCGCGATCATCCTCTCGTGGCCGCCGCCCTGTCCGGCCCAGAGGGAAAGGCGTTCGAGGGCGTCCTCCACATGATCGAGAGCACGCTCCCGGTGGACGCGATCTCTCAGGAGCTCGTGTCCTCGACAAAGTTGGGTAACCCCGCGGTGAAGAACGATCCGGACGTCGAAGAAGTCCTTGCAACATTCCGATCGATGCTGGCAGGACTGCCGCGGAACCCGGAGACGAGATCCGTCCTGATGGAGGCTCTGACACGAGCCGAGCCCTTCAGCAAGTACCCGGGCCTCGTCCAAGAGGTCATCGAGTCCGAGGAGATCTGATCGTGATCGATCCGACGAGCATAGCTTTGAACATCGCCAAGCAACTGGTGCTGGGTTTGGAGAGACACGAGCGTACTCCCGAACGTCTCCGGGAGGCGGCCAAGCAGGCGACGCAGATGCTGAACGCCTCCGTCGGCCATGCCTCCGCTGAGGAGATTGCCCGTCATCTTGAGACCGAGTTCGAAGTCTGGGTTCCCCAGGCAATCGTGGTCAGCGATCCTGGCGATCACGAGCCGTGGCTGGATGCCCGGCGCGGAGACATCGAGTTCGCGTACTGGAAACGGTACAGCACGCTGCTGAGTAAAACCTGGAAGCCCGGTGCCATCGAGGCTCTGGACCAGTCAACCGACCAGATCCTCGGGCTGATGGAGGACCCGCAGCGGGTGGGCGAGTGGAAGACCTACGGACTGGTCTACGGTCAGGTCCAGTCCGGCAAGACCGCCAGCTACACCGGCGTCATCGGTAAGGCAGTGGACGCGGGTTACCAGGTTGTCATCGTCCTCACCAGCCAGCACGAGAGCCTCCGGCACCAGACACAGGCCAGACTGGACAAGGAGTTCCTGGGGTTCAACAGCAAGTTCAGCCGGAACCCATCCGCAGACTCCTCCGTGATCATTGGAGTGGGTGCTCTCGGACTTCGGGCGCCAGATATCCCATGTATGCCTGTGACCACCCGTGACAGCGACTTCACCAGCGCCCAGTTCCAGGGCACACCGGTCAATATCCACGAGGTCCGGATCCTCGTGGTGGCGAAGAAGAACAAGCGAATCCTGGACAACCTGAAGGACTGGTTGAGCAATTTCGCGGTCCAGCGTCCGGACGGTTCCCGGATGATCCGCAATGCTCCGCTCCTGCTCATTGACGACGAGGCCGACTACGGTTCCGTCGATACCAAACGAGCGGGCAGGGGCAGAACCCACAGCGACCCCGACCATGACCCGACCGCGATCAACAAGGCGATTCGAGGGCTCCTGGAGCTGTTCGAGAAGCGCGTTTACCTGGCCTACACGGCCACTCCGTTCGCCAACATCTTCATCCCGAACTCGACCGATCATCCCGAGCACGGAGCCGACCTGTTCCCACGAAGCTTCATGGTGGCTCTGGAACCTCCCTCGAACTACTGTGGCCCGGAGGTGGTGTTCGGTTTGGAGGATCCTTCGGCTGCGGAGATCCGTGAGCCTCTCCCCATCATCCACGAGGTCAACGACCACGAGCAGTGGCTGCCGGACACGCACCGCAAAGGGGACCGCCCCCACAGCCCTCTGCCCGAATCCCTGGTACAGGCTCTGGATGCCTTCGTGCTGTCCACAGCGATCCGGAAGATTCGTGAGCGTAAGTACGATGTGGCCGGCGGGCACTGCACCATGCTGGTCCATGTCACCCGGTTCACAGACGTTCAGCGTGAGGTCGCCCGACAGATCGAAACGCACCTGCAGGACATGACCAGTTCCTGGAGTGACTACGGGCAGTCGGGCCAAAGGCTGCGAGAGCGCTTGGAGGCCCTGTGGACGACGGACTTCACAAAGACGTACAGGACGCTCGCCAACCGTGACGACGTCGGCATGTCAGTAGGGCCGCCCGTTTCCTGGGAGGAAGTCGAGGCAGTGATCCCCCGGGTGCTCGAGGAAACCGCTCGAGGCGTCAAGCAGATCAACGGAAGCGCTGCCGACGTATTGGACTACCAGTCCAGCACGCCGGTCACCGTTGTTGCAGTGGGGGGCGACAAGCTCTCAAGGGGTCTCACCCTCGAAGGGCTCACCGTCTCCTACTACCTGCGCGCGTCCAGGACCTACGACACCCTGCTCCAGATGGGAAGGTGGTTCGGCTACCGTCCGGGATACCTGGACACCACACGCCTCTACACCACTCCGGAACTGGTCAGCCACTACGTCCACATCACGAGAGCGAACCGTGAACTGATGGAACTGACGAGCGCTGTGGCCAAAGCTGGGCAGACCCCCGAACACGTGGGTATGCGGGTGCTGAACGGCGTGGGCAACCTGCAGGTCACAGCCGCTGCGAAGATGCGTTCCTCGGCCGTGATGTCGGTCAGTTTCTCCGGTACACGAGCAGAGACTCTCGTCATGCGCACGGACCCGCGGGCTCTGAAGCAGAACCACATGCGACTCGAAAAGCTCATAGAGGAGATCCGTCCCTGCCCGGAGATACCAAAGGACCAGCTGAATGGCGTGGGCCAGGGATTGTTTCGACACAATGTCCCTGCGGACGTGGTGCTGAACTTCCTCGAAGGATTCGATGTGTCGCCCCGAGTCCTGACCGCGAATCCCGAAAACCTTGTCAGATACATCAGGTTGCAGACCACCAAGGGTGAACTGGTCCGGTGGACAGTAGGAGTGACCGGAGGCAGTTCGTCCGCCCGGTTCTCCACGCAGGGCCTCGACATCCCGCTGGTCCGACGCAAGCCAATCGTGCTTCCCCGTTCGGGGGACAACGAGTTCGAGATTGGCGTACTGGTCAGCCCGGCCCACGAGGAGCTCGGGCTTCCAAAGGGGAGGGTACGTCGTGCGTTCGACCGTACGGCCGAAGAGTTCCGCATAAGCGGTAAGGGAAGAGAGCCAGCCCGGGCAAGCGGAGAGTCTCTTCGTCGGATGCGTGACCCGGGCGAGGGACTCCTGCTGCTTTATCCAATCGATCCGGCTGTGGCCGGAGTGTCCGGCTCCGACGTGCCAATCCTTGGTTATGCAGTGGTGTTCCCGCACTCCGACAGGGCCGAGAAGGTTGAGTACCGCGTCAACCAGGTCTTCCTGGAAGGGCTGCAGAAGGCCATGGAAGATGTCGAGGAAGAGGAGGAGTCCTGACGTGACCCTCAGCACCCCCGAGGAACTCGAGCGGTCCTTCCGCACAGCAGAGAACGGAGGCGCACCCGGCCACGGCGCCTTCCGCCGACGGCTTCTCCCGGACACAGGGCTGGATGTGTTCACCGAAGTTCGGCTCCCCAGCAGGGAGTGGGCCCTCCTAGTCCAGAGCGACGAGTCCCTTGAGGACCGAGACCTGGTTCTCGCTACGGGGCTGGTCTGCCGTACCAGGAACGGCTCCGTGGAGGTGGTGGCCAGCCCGGACACCGACCGGTTCCTGTTCTGTACACTCCTCGCCGATCTCGTCAACCAACTTCGCCTGCCGGCCAGCAGGCCAACCGCGGCACTGGTACGAAGGCTCAACGCTTGGCGCAGGATGCTGGGTCGCGGCCTTCTCACCGGGCTCTCCCCCGAGGCACGGCTCGGCCTGTACGGCGAGTTGCTGGTGCTCCGCGAGATGATGCTGCCCGCCATCGGTCAGGACGCGGTCCGGTCCTGGGTCGGTCCCGACGGGGCACCGCAGGATTTCCGACATCTCTCCACAGCGGTGGAGGTGAAGACCGTTTCCCGGCATGATCCCAATCGCTGCCGGATCAGCAATGAGAGGCAGCTGGACACCTCGGACGTCTCGAACCTGTTCCTGGTCCACCAAGCGGTCGGCGTGTCTCCCGATGGCACCTCACTGAGCGAACTCGTCGACGAGATCCGCGACCAGCCGCCGGTTCAGGCAGAGCTCTCTCTGTTCGAGAACTGCCTGTTGGAGGCTGGCTGGCTGGACGCCCACCGAGACCAATACGCCAGTGACCGGTACTTCCTTACCCGGCGGCAGAATTTCACCGTAGATGCACGATTTCCACGGGTAACACCGTCCGAACTCCCAGCAGGAGTGTCCGGAGTTTCATATTTTATCGATCTGTCTTCCTGCAGCTCACATAAGGTGGGCGAACGAAAGATAAGGGAAGCGGTAACAGGGGCCGGCGGTACCACGAAGGAGTAACTGTGGAAGGGGAGACCACCGAGGAGTTCGCGATCACGCTAGAGCAGGTCGTGGAGGACCGTCTCGGACAGCACTCCGGTTGGCTCAAGCGTGACGCCTTCGTACAGGTGGTGGCCGACTACCTCATCGAGGATGGAACCCTGGAGGACCTGCTCCCCTGCTACCATACGGCGCCGTTCGGCAAGAGCCGGATGGAGGTCGCCGGATATTACATCAGCGACGACGGTCTGGTCCTGGACCTTGCCGTTGCCGAGTACGGTCATTCCGGCCAGACCTTGCCCAGGGACCAAGTGCTGAAGCGTCTGCGTTGGGCAGCCAACTTCGCCACTGCCTGTCACGACGGCTACCACCTGCAGATGGAGGAGTCCAGCCCCGAGTTCGACATGGTACAGACCATTTATGCCCAATGGTCCGAGTTCAGTAAGGTCAGGATCTTCTTTCTGACGGATGCCCGTACCACCGTGGTCGATCTATCCGAACAGATCGTCGGCGAACTCCCTGTCGCCCAGCATGTCTGGGACATCACCCGGCTTCACAAGCTTGACCTTTCGGGACGCCGCGAGGAACCGATCAACATCGATTTTGGGCGTCTGGGCGGCCCGCTCTCTTGTCTCGCCGCTCCCGCCACCGGTCAGGAACACAGGTGCTTCCTGACAGTCATTCCCGGACAGTTCCTTGCCGACATGTACGACCAGTACGGAGCGAAGCTCCTCCAGAGGAACGTCCGCGCATTCCTCCAGGCAAGGGGGAAGGTCAACAAGGGCCTCAACGAAACTATTCGCGTGCGCCCTGAACGGTTCCTCGCGTACAACAACGGCATCTCCATTACGGCCACAGGAGTCTCTCTGGACGACAGGGACGGTACTGCTCTCCTCCGCCTGGAGGACGTCCAGATCGTCAACGGCGGGCAGACCACCGCCTCGTTGCACCATGCCGCCAAAAGGGACCGTGCCGACCTCACCCATATCCAGGTGCCCGCAAAGATCACAGTTGTGAAGCCGGAGCTGCTCGACGAGCTGGTCCCCAAGATCTCGCTGTACGCCAACTCCCAGAACCCGATCAACGAAGCGGACTTCCAGTCCAACAGCCCTTTCCATGTCGAGCTGGAGCGTCTCTCACGCAGACTGCGTGCGCCGGCAACGGACGGCGCGCAACATGACAGCCACTGGTACTACGAGCGGGTCCGCGGTCAGTATCAGGTCGACAGGGCGCGGCGGTCGAAAGCACAGCAGAAGGCCTTCGACAGGGACAACCCGCGTGCCCAGAAGTTCACCAAGACCGACGCCGCCAAGTTCGAGATGACCTTCGAGCAGGCTCCGCACATCGTGAGCCTGGGTGCCCAGAAGTGCTTCCAGCGTTGGACCCTCGACATCATCGCCGAACGCGCCGCCCCAGCACCTGACGAGCAGTACTTCCGAGACCTGGTGGCAAAGGCCATCTTCTACAACCAGGCTCGAAAAGAGATCCAGCGTCTCAACCCTGGGGCAGGCTATCTCGCCAACGTGACGGCATACACGATCGCGCGCCTGACGCAGGAAATCGATGTGGAGGGGACGCTCAGATCGATCTGGCGGAACCAACGACTGGCTCCCGAGATGGTACGCGCGACGGCAGCTCTCAGCGAGTTGGTCCGTGGCGTGCTTCTCAGCCCTCCGGGCTCCGGCAACGTAACGGAATGGTGCAAGAAGGAGGAGTGCTGGAAACGGGTCCAGGACATCCTCTGGGCCGGCGCCTAACGTTCTGAGCACTAGGGACTGTCGAGGCACCAAGTGAGGTTCCCCCTGTAGCACGGACACGGCACGACGGGGCGCAATTGGCATGCTGTCCAGGGCCAGGTGTGTACCAGCGCGGCAGATGCCCGCTCGATGGTCAAGATCCGGATGCCCACGTCATCCGGCACTGCCACTGTCTCGGTCCCGGACCCGGAGGCCGGTTTGAAGCCTCTCGGTACCCCCGGTAGCTTTTGGTGTTGGTGTTGTTCCGGAGGTGAAAGCATCAGCTGTTACGGCAAAATGCTTGTCCTGACCAGGTCGTCCGTGGTCTCCTGGAGGTGATCGGGGAACACGGCTAGGAGGAGGCTGCGTGTCGTTCTACGGGGTGAAGCTGCACCGCAGTGATATCCTCCGCCTCCCTGAGTCCCAGGATGCCTGCACCGAGGAGATTTTTGCTGAGTGGTGCGGCAAGAGACTTGCCGCCAAGGAGCGCCTCGCGGTTGATCTCTTTTCCGGAGCCGGAGGACTGAGTCTCGGCTTGGAGCAGGCAGGATGGACCGTTGTCGCTGCAGTCGACCACGACAGGCGCGCCCTCGAGACGCACCGAGCCAACTTTCCTGGTCTCGCCCTGAACACAGACCTTTCTAACATCGACGAACGTGCCAACCTCATAGCGCTGCTCAAGCAGACGACCATCGACCTCGTTGCGGGCGGCCCTCCATGCCAGCCCTTCAGCCGGGCCGGCCGTAGCAAGATCCGCAGCCTGGTCGAACGGGCCGGCCGTGACCCCCACGACGCGCGCAAGGAGCTGTGGCAGGCTTTCCTGGAGGTCGTTCTGGAGGTCAGGCCCCGGTCCGTTCTCATGGAGAACGTCCCCGACATGGCCCTTGGAGACGACTTCCAGGTGGTTCGCACAATCGTCAAGCGACTGGAGGACGAGGGCTATCACACGGACGTCCGCCTAGTCGACGCCTGGAGGTACGGCGTCCCACAGCACCGGAAGCGCCTCATCGTGCTCGCGCGGAACGACCACGAAGAGTTTTTCTGGCCGTCACCGCAAGAAAAGATCGTCACCGTCCGGGATGCGATCGGTGATCTACCTTCCCTGCCGGAGGACTACCCTGTCGGCGACAGGCGCATCACCTACCCCCAGGACGCCAAGCCCTCCGAATTCGCCCAGCGGATGCGCGCAGATGAGCACACCGGGAACATCTGGGACCACATGACCCGGCCGGTCCGAGATGACGATCGCGAGATCTTCAAGCTGATGGACCACAAGACCCTGTACTCCGCCATCCCAGCAGAGCTACGCCGCTACGACGCGGAGAACTTCGACGACAAGTACAAGCGGCTCGACTGGAACGACCTCAGCCGGTCCATTACCGCGCACATCGCGAAGGACGGCTACTGGTACATCCATCCCGAGGAGCACAGGACGATCACCGTTCGGGAGGCTGCACGAATCCAGACCTTCCCCGACCACTTCCGCTTTGCAGGCACGCGGAGTGATGCCTTTCGGCAGATCGGCAACGCCGTGCCTCCAGAACTGGGACGGGCAGCCGCTCAGGCAGTAGCCCCGGACGAGGGGCGTCAGGAAGGGCTTTTCCCCTCGACAAACCGGTGGGTTCTCTTCCAGCAGCACCTGACCGACTGGGCCAATAGACAGCGGCAGGGGGAGCACTGGTTCAACTTCCCAGGATCAGCCATGACCCCAGCCGTTGCTGCCATCGTGGCCATGCTCAGTGTCGGTGGCAGGCTGGACCCCCGGGACATGGCGCAGGCACTGGCACCGCTCAAGGGACGGACCAAGCTGACACGCAAGGAGTATCTCGCACTCGTCGAGGCTCTCAAGGGCCGCAGGGCCCAACATCGTCTCGCGCCGCTTGCCGAACTCACGCGGAAGCAAAACGTATGGGAGAACGCTGCGGACCTGGCTGACGAGCTCGGGCTGCTCCCAGCTGAGGAGGCGCTCTTCAGCCTGCTGAACAATCATGACCTCATGCTGACCTCGCAGGTGTCCCTACGCGTTGCTGCCAGGGTCACAGGAAGCGAATCAGACAGGACCAACCGACTCACCGATGGGCGCGTGGCTCTCGCTCGTCTGGTAGGAGGTGGCCGTGACGCACCGCTCCGTATGGCAGCACTGCGTCTTCTGGGTACAACCACCTGCCAGCCTGCGGAACCGTACTGTGTCGGGTGTCCGCTGATCGACTGGTGCAAGTTTGCGCAAGGAGGTCGGCCCGGCACATCAACACTTTACTGAATGGGAGGCTCAGCTCTTCTTGCCTCCTGTTCCACCCTGCGTGCTGCGAGTCGAAGGTCGCGTTTGATCTCGCACTCCCAAATTCGGAGCACCCGCCAGCCGGCCTCAGCCAGTAGAGCGTTGTTCCGGTTGTCCCTCTCCCGGTTCGTGTCGATCTTCAGGCGCCACCTCTCCGCATTAGGTCCCCTGAACTGGGCAGGTGAGTGGTCAGGGCATCCATGCCAGAAGCATCCGTCAACGAAGACTGCGAGCTTCCACCGCGGGAGTACGAAGTCAGGGGTGCACCGAGGCACAAGCCGTCGGTGTAGACGGAATCTGAGGCCCAACGCGTGGACTGCACGGCGCAGCTCGATTTCCGGGCGTGTGTTCTGGGTCCGCCTCCCACGGAGATGAGCTCCCTTCTCCGTCGCCTCCCACGATCGGTCACCGACCACGAGGACCCGCCCCCACGTTCGCGGTACCACCATCTCCACCGGGTGGCACACATTCTTGCCCCAAGAGCATCAGTGACATTATGGCCCTACGAGACGGACGCCTGCAGATACTGTGGATCGGGCCGTATGATCCGCCCAACAGGCGTGTGCCAACTGATGTGGCCGACGTCGCGGACGAGGACCGGCTGGACGGAGGGTGTCCCTGGTGAGTGAACGTGACAGCCTTGTCGAGGCACTCGTAGCTGAGGTACTGGGCCCCCGACTCGGAGTCGCCGAGGTGATGTCGGCTGACGAGGACCCTCTCGACGAATACATAGTCGGTGTTCTTGCTCCCGCCACGTCGCACACCCAGGAGGTCGATGCGGACGAGGAACTCTTATCCGAAGGTGAGCTTGGGGCAGACGACGACGAAGCCTTTGATCCTGGTGTGAGCGCTGTTGTCGGATCACTCCCCTCCCTGAACCTGGACCCCATGTCCCGGCCTGCCTCGATGGGAATCTCCATGTCCATCGAGGCAGAGAACGTACCTGTCATCGACGTCTGCGGAACCTGGGCGCGCTACGAGAAGGACAGGGACGGTAGATGGCTGCGTAGGCTCCATGGCCATGTCTGGCGTGGCCATACCTGCTCGCCAGAAGGCACCACGCTGACTTTCGACGGAGATCCGGAGGTTTCGCTCCGGATCCGGAGTCGACAGGACAGAAGCGGCACGTGGCAGGTGTCGTTGTTTCTGGTGAACGACACCCAGTCCGACACCGACAGGCCCAAGCCCGAGGAGCACGTCTACCAACCGCAGCTCCGGGTCCTCTGCAGGCGGGGGAAGATCGTCCCGGTCGAGCGCCAGAAGCCTTCTCATGATCCCGAGGAGGAGAGCCTGGCGCTCCTCTACCAGGACATGCCGACGCTCGCCCGCGGTCACCTCTGCTCCGCGGTCTGGCGCACGATCGATCCCGAAAGACCCCACTCAGGTGGCCTCAAAGGTACGGCCGCCCCCTTCGTCTGGATAGACGGTCTGCACCTCTTCGACACTGGGATCATCGAGGAGTTCTCGCCTGCGGACATCCGCTCGGAGTTCGTTCCTGTCGTTCCCGTGAACGCGCCGAGCGCCGAATGGCGCGAAAGCGTAGGGCCTTCACCTGAGCGCGATCCCATGAGGCTGAGCGAACTGACCGACGGGGACGACCTTGCCCGGGCACTTACGCCTCTCGCTCTCGGGTACGAACGCTGGATAAACGATTTGGGGACCACCGCGCAACCTGCGCCTGGCAGCATCGCCGAAAGCCACCTCACAGGATGCCGGCGAGCACTCACCCGAATCCTGGACGGTATCGAGCTTCTACGCGAGGACGAGGACGCCCGGCTGGCATTCTGCTTCGCCAACCGCGCCATTGCCCTCCAGTCGGAGTGGAGCAAAGGACGCGTAAATGCGTGGCGTCCTTTCCAGCTGGCTTTCATTCTTCTCAACCTGCGCGCGATGGTCGATGAGGCCCACCCCGACCGTGGCATTTGTGATCTTCTCTGGTTTCCCACGGGTGGAGGTAAGACCGAGGCCTACCTGGGACTTGCGGCATTCACCCTGGCACACCGGCGTCTGCTAACACGTCGCGGAGTAAGCCAGGACGGTGGAGCAGGGGTCACCGTCCTGTCTCGTTACACTCTTAGGCTGCTCACCATCCAACAGTACCGACGCGCGCTAGCCCTGATCACAGCGTGCGAGCATTTGCGGACCGAGGCAACGGAAGAATCCCGCGGCTGGCGCCCTCGAAGCCGTAGTGACCTTGGAGACCTTCCCTGGGGTGCCCAAAGATTCTCGATCGGATTGTGGGTCGGCGGCGGCGTGACTCCCAACAACCTGCAGGACTTCACCTACAAAGATCTCGACGGACGTCTGGTGACCCGTCACGGCGCAATCTCTATTCTCGAAGGCGAGGACGGGGAGGGAGATCCCGCCCAGGTCCTGAACTGCCCGGCGTGCAGGGCGGTGCTCGCCATCCCCGCCGACGGCGTTCGGAGTGGTGAGAGCACGACCTTGCACTTCGTCGTCTCGGATATCAATAACGCGGGTCAGGCTGTCCATGCGGAGGAGCTTTCACACGAGGACATCACAGTCACGTCAGTGTTGGTCAGCCCTCATCATGATCCGGAATTCTCGACGGTCTCGATCACTCTGACTGCCGAGCAGGACATCAAATCCGGGAAAATCGACTCCTGGTTCAGTGACCATGTGCTCAGGAAGTTCGGTGAGAGCGCCGAACTGGTTTCCGCCCGTGCGACCAGGCCTGGCTATTTCGTCCGAAGCGCCTCCTGGGGAACCCGACGCAGCAGACGTCTGCCGGTCGATTTCGAGATCTACTGCCCGAACCCCACCTGCGTCCTGAACAACGACATCGCCTGGAGCGAATCCACGCCAGCCGGCGACTGGCCCGTCCAGGATGCCTTCCGCAACGGTCAGAACAGGTCCGCCCGCTGTCCGATCCCCGCCCTGACTGTGGACGAGCAGGTGTACGGCAGATGTCCGTCCATGGTCGTAGCCACCGTGGACAAGTTCGCCCGTCTCGCGTACGAACCTCGGGCAGGTGCCATCTTCGGAAACGTCGACCGGTTCAACGAACATCTGGGCTACTTCCGATCATGGTCTCCGCCCAGCCCACCAACCAGCTCAATACCCGCGAAGCTGCTGGAAGTGCCGACTTCCGGTCGTAACTTCGTGGTTGCCGGGTTCCGGCCGCCGGCGCTGATCCTGCAGGACGAGTTGCACCTGATCGAAGGACCTCTCGGGAGCATGGTCGGCCTCTACGAAACGGGGATCGACCTCCTTGCGACGGACTACAACGGTGGCGGGTCGGTGAGACCGAAGTACGTAGCGTCCACCGCCACCGTCAAACAGGCAGCGGATCAGGTCCGGTCGCTCTTCTCACGGGACCTGGAGGTGTTCCCGCCCCCCGGGCTACGCGCGGACGACTCGTTCTTCTCCCTGACCCGGCCGAGCCACCCTTTGGACTCGGACCAGTCGGGCCGCCTCTACGTCGGACTCATCGCGCCTGGACGAGGGGCCCAGACTCCACTGGTGCGTTCCTGGTCGCGCCTGCTCCAAACGCCTCACGAGATGCTTGCTACAGGCGGTGAGCCAGCAAACATAGATCCCTTCTGGACCCTCGTGGGATACTTCAACGCCATCCGTGAGCTTGCGGGAGCGGTCGCTCTGGTCCGTCAGGACATCATTCAGCGTTTGAGCAGCATTGCGCCCGTCATGCGAGAGATCATGGACACCGATCCGATGGAGCTGTCCAGTCGAGCGGACTCTCTGAACCTGCCCACCATGCTGGAGGAACTCACCGCAACCCTCGGCAGCCCCCGGGAACCGGTGAACGTGGTGGTTGCCACGTCCATGTTCGGAACTGGTGTGGACGTCGACCGGTTGGGCCTGATGTTCGTGAACGGTCAGCCCAAGACGACCTCGTCCTACATTCAGGCGACTGGCCGCGTCGGCCGATCCCGAGGCGGCCTCGTGGTCACCTTCTTCCGGGCAACCCGGCCACGGGATCTGAGCCACTACGAGTACTTCGCGGGCTACCACACATCGCTCTACCGACACGTGGAGCCGGTCACCGTGAACCCGTTCGCTCCCCGAGCGCGCGACCGGGCCCTCGGACCGGTCGCGGTCAGTGTTCTCAGACAGGCACGGCTGCTGCCTGACAGCATTCCGGTGGGGCAGCACTGGCGCATTCAGCAGTATCTGAACGGCGGCCAGCACTCTCAGGCCAGTGAGATGGCAGACCAGCGCACTGCCCCGGACGTGTCGGCCCTGCCTCACCTCTTTGAGAAGCGGGCCTCCCAGCAGCCCGAGCAGCGACGCCCCACCTCCTTTGAGGTCTTCGAGCACACCCAGAATCGGCTGGACAGCTGGGAGAACGTTGCCCAGCAGTACGGCAACGCCCTCCTCTTCCACGAGGGCACGCTCACGAAGCCCGCGACCTCACCCGTTGTCCTTGGCGACCTGGCGCACAAGGTTGCGAGGACCGGCCAAGCCTACGAGAACGCTCCAACCTCACTGCGGGAAGTGGAGCCCACCACCACGGTCCGTGGAAGGTAGCTACCGATGTCCAAGTCCTATCAGGCAATTCGCCCCTCGCAGTTCATTACCACTTTCGGCCCCGGAAGTATTGTGGAGACTCCGTCTGGGCCCGTGGTATTCAAATCCATGGCGACACTCTTCGATGAGATCAAGAGAAGGCCCAACGAATTTGAGATCATTGACGAGAGATTGTCCAAAGGCGTACTCGACGGCGCAAAAATATCCCGGATTCCGACCAACGCGGAAATAGGAATGGGGGACGCCTATTCCATCTACCCGACCGAGCCACTTCCGTTCTGGGGACTCTGCGCCCACCACAATAAGTATCAGGTTCTGTACGCGATCGGCGACGGCTGTCCTGAATGTCCACAGATGGCCGGATGGAAGCGCCGGGAGAAGGGCGGCAAGGAAGCAATTCGCTTCGTGGCCGCATGCGAAGCCGGCCATCTCGACGAAGTACCCTGGTCCGCGGTGGTACATGGCAGGTCCGAGCCGTGTAAATCAAAAAGTTTCCGCTGGTACGGAGGCGGCCGGGCGCTAAGACTCGTGCGGATCTTCTGCCCCAAGTGCAAGGCGGAGGAGAACTTCGGGGCCGCCTATGGACGTAACTGGAAATGCAGCGCACGCCAGCCTGAGATCGGTAGGCGGCCAGCAAACTCCACATGTAGCAAACCAGCGAAAATCGTCCAACGCGGATCGGCCAATCTCAGGATCGCCAATCTGGTCACAGCACTGACCATTCTCGATGTCCCTGCACGACTCCATGATGTCCTCAGTGGCGGAGACCTTCTGAGTAGCGCACGCACCCTCCAGAGTGTGAACCTTCTCACGAAGGAACACCTCCTCACGCAAGCCAAGAACGCCGGCCTCTCGGACGATGCGGTCGACTACCTCAATCGGACAGCATGGTCAGAGATCCTTTCCGCACTGGATCAGTTGCTCGATGCGCATCCTGTGGGCGCTGACCGTGTCCGTGACGCCGAACTTGAACGGCTTCGTGATGCGGCGACCTACGGTGCACCGGTCCTGACGGAGGCAGGCGATCACGCGCAGGTTCCGCTGTTCGAGGTCAAAAAGGACGGCGTTAGGTTCGTCCAAGGTCCGAACGAGCGGATGACCTTCCGCGTCACTCCGGTCAGCAGACTCCGGATGGTGATGGTGCAGACGGGCTACCGCCGACTTACGCCCAGCACCAGCCACCTGATCTCCACAGAATTCAAGGCAAACGCCGTCACCTGGTTTCCTGGGGTCGAGTTGTTCGGCGAAGGGATTTTCATCGACTTCGCCCATGACCCCTTGGATCTCAGTGGCTCTCGTTCAGCAGTGTGGCAGCGGCGGTATGAGAACGGGGAGCCCGAAGACCTGGTGAGTCACCCATCACATGTCTGGTGGCACAGCCTCTCACATCGGCTGCTCTGGGCTCTGTCGGTCGACTCGGGCTACTCGTCCGCGGCGATCCGCGAACGTGTCTACGTACAGGTGGAGGACGGCCAGTCGGTTCGCAGTGGGCTGCTTCTGTACACCGTCCAGCCAGGCGGAGACGGAACCCTGGGCGGGCTGATCTCCCTCGTCAACCGATTCAGGAGGGTGCTGAGTCGCGCACTGGAGGACGTGGACACCTGTTCCAACGACCCTCTGTGCGAGGAAGCACCGCACTCGGGAGCCCAAGGTGCGGCCTGTTACTCGTGCCTGTTCGCTTCGGAGACTTCGTGCGAGCACCGCAACCACGGTCTGGACCGGCTTGTCCTGGCCGCAAACCTGCCGTAGAGCAAACTGCACGTTCGGCGTACGAGCCCATCGGGTACGCACCTCGAACGTACTTCACCGGTAGAACTCGGCGTACTTGTTGTAGGCAAGTTCGCCCTGGAACCGAATATTGTCCTGGACATCCACCACAAGACACGATTCTGTTCCGCCGAAAGCCTTTCCGCGCATTCCACGGCCGATCATCTGTGCGTACAGTACCCGACTGCTGGTAGGACGCCCGACAACCAGAGCGCGAACTTTCGGAGCATCGAAACCCGTCGTCAGAACACCGAAGTTACATAGCACAGAGATGTTTCCTTCGCGAAACTCCTCGATAAGGGCACGACGGGTCGCCGCACGAGTCTCTCCGGTGATCACCTCAGCGGAGCGACCGGCCCTTCGAAGCAGAATGGACATCGCTTCAGCGTGCTCGACCGTACAACCGAAGAAAAGTGTTGGCCATGTCTCCGGAATCTCCATCAGTCGGTTGTAGAGCTCCTTGTTCCTTGCCTTAGATTCGCTGATTTCCTGAAGAAACCCTGTATGGAAGTCATGGAACTGGTCGTAGTGTTCCCGGAACTTCTTGTCACGTTCCATGTCGAACCACTCGCCGGACGACAAGATCTCGTGCTCAACTGACGAAAGCACTCCGCGGGACCGAAGCTCCTTGATCGGGTACTGACCCAGGGACGCCGCACTGAGCAGGCGTCCGTGGAACATCCTCGACATGCCCTCCGTCTCCTGGTCATCCTTTCGGTACGGGGTTGCTGTCAGGCCCAAGAGGGGCACCTCCGAACGGCCGTCCTTCGAAACGTCGATGTTGAGGAAGCGCAGAACCTCCTTGTAGCTAGGCGCACCGATCCGGTGCGCCTCGTCAACCACAACCGCACCGATCTGCCTGGCCAGTTCGACCAGCTCGGCGCGTTCCTCCGAGTCCAGGTTCCTGACCACGGCATGAACCTTCTGAATGCTTGCTACAACGACATTCACCGGCATCTCGGGAACGTCGGTGGACCCCCAGAAACGAGCGATCTTCAAGGAAGAACGCACATTAAACCGATGTCCCAGATCGATCCAAACATCACGAAAAGCCTGTACGGCCTGCTCACAGAGCTCTTCACTCTGAGCGATCCAGAGCAGGACGGGGTCTCCTGACTGCCCCAGCAGCCACGAGACCAGGCTTTCCACAGCCGTCCGCGTCTTACCTGCGCCTGTCGGCAGTGTAAGGACTGCGCGGTTCTCACCGGGACCAGCGTCGAGCACCTCCACCGCCTGGCCCTTCAGATCGAGCTGGAAGTCAGCGAGATCGTTCAGCGGCACGAAGGGCTCAACCTCAAGTTCGGCCGGTTCCTGTGAAGAGCCGGGAAGGCCTGCAAGCGCCGCCGGAAGCTCCAGGATCCTCACGAAGTATCGCGCCCAACTCTTGCCGGCATGCCACTTCCTGGCTGCGATCCCTCTGACGATTTCGCTTGAGCGCCCTCTTACTTTGTCAGCACCCGCGTAGCTGTTCAGCAGGTCTCGTTGCGCGCCGCTCGCCTTGCCCACAAGGCAGCGGCGAACCTCCGCCTCTTCCAGCAAGGAGATGCCGTGGCGGTCAACGATGTACGCGGCCAGGTCCTCCACGGGAAGCTTGGTAGGCGGACGTCCCCTGACACCCTGCTCACGTCCTGCCTCGAGCACCAACTGCTCAACCGTCTTACGCGCTTTCCCACGCTTCTTCGGCTTGTCGAGAGCGTCCGCCAGGTTCCGAAGGTCCGTCGGGGACAGCCGTTCATTGAGAATGTCGATGGTTCTTGCGCGATCACCGACGCTCAACCGCCCGAAAACCTCCACCGTCACCCTCCAGACAGGACCAGGTCATGGAATCACTATGCGTGACCCCTCATCGCCAGGATTCACGTTATAGCAGGCCAAGGAGACAGATTTTCGACTTGAGATGCGCCGAGGAACACTCTGCGCCTCAGCGATAGGATCGCTACCGATGGTCACAGCAATGTCGCAAAGAGAGACCGGACGTCTCACGGTCCAGAGCGAGAGTCCACAAGTGAACTCCATCGCCTTGACTGGAATGGACAATCTTCTTCATTACGGCCACTACCGGACAATCGTCGTGGACCGGAAACAACCCGGCAACGTCTTCTCTCTCCGAGTCCATCGGTGATAGACGAGAAGCATGGCGGAGCTCGGCAGACTCGAATCGGTACCCCTACGCGCGATCTGGCCCAACGAAGCCAAGGACTTCACCCCCTGGCTCGCCGACAACCTCGACGTGCTCGGCCAGGCCGTCGGGCTCGCGCTCGAACTGCGGCACCGGGAGTATCCTGTCGGCCGGTATGCTCTCGACCTCCTCCTCCAAGACGCTCAAGGGCGCGTCATTGTGGTCGAGAACCAGCTTGAGCAGACGGATCACGGACACTTGGGACAGCTGATCACGTACTGCGCCGGCACCCAGGCTGATGTCGTGATCTGGATCGCCCAAACCCTGACCGAAGAGCACGCCGCCGCACTGGAATGGCTCAACACCAACACCGTCACCGGTATCGGGTTCTTCGGCGTGGAGGTCGAGGTGCTGCGCATCGGCGACTCCTTCCCCGCCCCTAATTTCAAGGTCGTAGTCAAGCCCAACGATTACACCAAGAGCACCCAGGCCAGCCGCAGCCGCGCCGCCGCTTGGTCCTGGGAGGCATACATCGAAGAGCTGCGCATCCCGCCCGAGCGAATCGAGGTCGGCCAACGCCTAGTCGATGCGATCACCAACGAGATCGAGGAACGCGGACTCCCATGGCAGGGGGTCATGAACAAGGGATACGTCGCCATCCAACGCCCGGGCAACTACAACGTGCTCACCATCGACCTGTACTGGAACCGGGCGCCACGCCTCGCAGCGAAGCTTCCCGCGCCGCCCGACACACTTTCCATTACCAACCCATATCCACATCTGCAGGACGTGTGGACCGCCAGCGAGCGCGAGTGGGGCTGGACGATCCCGCCGGGTGCCGAACTACCGAACCTCGATCCGCTCTTCGACCTGGTGATACCTCTCAACCCTGCTTCCGGACCCATGCTGACCCCCCCTGGGTCGGATGATCCTTCTTAGAAGGCGATGCTGGTCTCCACGCCATGAATAGAGAGCGGGTGGACGTACGCTCCACTCCACGATGCCCCCGCTCATCGTGCGGATCGATTGCGAATCTTCGAGAAAGCGTCCAGAGCTGTCTCGTCGGCATCATCGAGAGTGTGGAGGTACTTCTCCGTGGTAGCGATGGAGGCGTGGCCGAGCCGTTCCTTGACCACCTGAAGGTCTGCGCCGCCGGCCAGCAACCATGACGCGTGTGCGTGCCGCATGTCGTGGATCCGCACGTTGATCCCCAGGTCGGCTTCCTTCAGCGCGGGCTTCCAAACCTGGCGCCGAAACCAGTCAGCGGGGATGTGGCCGTCGGTCTCGCGCTGCCGCGGTTCGCGAGGGCTGTCCTTTCCTGAGGACCGCCGACCCGCGCGGTAGATGGCGAAGGCGGCGCGGCAGTGCTCGCAGCGGCACTTGCCTGCGGTGTAGGCGCTGAGCGTTCCGTGCCGGTAGCTCCGCTCCTTCTCGTTCGGCTCGGTGAGGCCCAGCTCAAGAGGATCGGGAGCGAGTCGGAGCTTGGGCGTGTTCTTGGGCTCGTGCCGCCAGACGAAGAGCAGGTCATTCGACCCGAGTTTCTGCGCCTCGACATGCGCCTCGACCTTGGCGGCAATCTGTCCCGTGAGCTTGAAACGGCGGAACTCCCTGTCCTTCGGATAGTCCTTCACGATGAACCGCTCACCGTCGGGGTGGAACTTGGGATTCACCTCAACGACCGCCCGGGAGACAGTCAAAATCCTCGATCTCGGCGCCAAGTCCTTGACCCGTAGTTCGCTCAGTTCTCCCCACCTCAGACCGGTCTCGAGCGCCGTCTCCACGAGGAGCTGGGAATCGGCATCGGGAAGCGCCCGGTAGAGCACATCGAACTGCTCCGGCGTGATGATCGTGCGTGGCTTTCTCGGAACGGTGGGCGTCTTCACGCCTCGGCAGGGGTGCAGGTAGGTCACCTGATCGTTGAGAGCCGTACTGAAGATTGCGCTTAGTACTCCAGCCGCACTTCGAGATCTCGATCTGGTCGAGGCTGAGACGTGAGACGGCCACCGCAGTGATCATGTGGGTGTGTGGAATCCAGATGATC
>NZ_JBFAOH010000063.1:0-22387 GCF_040675175.1 Nonomuraea sp. NPDC049649 | reverse complement strand
GGTCAGCCTTCCGCCGCCTCCACCAGGCCCGCGCCCGGCTCAGCCATTACCGGCGACGTGGAGATCCACTACCTCAAGATCTGTGAATGTAGTACCGGCGCCGTATGCGCACCCAGGAGGAAGCGCGTAAGACGGCCGGAGACTCGGACTTGGTGTTCACGACACGGACAGGCACACCGATCGAGCCCCGCAAACTTCAGCCCGGCCTTCGAAAGCCCCTGCCGCCGAGCAGGCGTCCCGCGCATCCGCGTCCACGACACCCGCCAGCGTGCGCCTCGCTCCTGGCCGCTCTCGACGTCCACCCGCGTGTGGCGATGCGCATCCTGCGTCACTCGCAGATCTCGATGACCATGGACGTGTACACCCGGATACCGAGCCCGAAACGCGTATGGCGCTTGACCGGCTCAATCAGAGGCTCGATCGCTTAAGTGAGACATAGCTAATCTCTCGGTACCGCACATAGGCCCTTTGGGGGTATCCCAGAGGACCTGTGTGTATGCACAGGATCCTGTCATAGCCGAATGGATATGCCGGACTGGCCACAGCGGTTATTTCTCTTTTCGCTACTTGTGGTTCAAAAGAATGGGGCTTCCAGTGAGGCGCCGGTTCACTACCTGCCAGACATGCTGGAGGGCGGATGACGCATCCTGTTAGCTGCGAGCGGGCCAAGGGGCATTACTGTGGATGTTCCGCGTGCGGTGGGGCACAGCACGGCTGGACCAACGCTCTCTTGCTGGCCCGAGACCCCTCGCCCGTTGCTCGTCAAGAGGCGAGAGATCACAGCGACGCCGCCTGGGCCGCAACCCGGCCTCCCATAGGGCGACGCAAGCCGTCCAAGGACCGACAAGCAGCAGCCACTGATAGCGCTACAGTCGACATCGTTGATTGGCTATCCGAAAACCCGGACACCATCGACCGGATCCAGGAAATCGGAGACATCCTTGCTGGTCCCGTAATCCAGGAGCTCGATAAGAGGTTCGGCGGGAGCAAACCGCGAGAGGCCAGAAGGCAACTCACCAATCATTTCTGGTGCGATCTTCTCGTTGCCATGGCCGAGGCCGTCGAAAAATTTTCGAAAGCCCTGGACCAAGTTCCGGAGTTCGTGACGACGGTCATCCTGCAGTCCCGGAAGGCCGAGGGGCGCAGTGTTCTCCTCGATGCGCTGGTGAGCCTTGCCGTACGGACGGCATGGAAGCCCATCAAGAGCATGATCCATACGACGGGGACCGAGGAGCTTCAGCGAGGATGCCGGATCCTCGCCGTCCTGATCTGCCCTGCGCCCGAGGATCACAAAGCCGTCCAGGACGGCGCCCTTCTCCCCTTGGCGAAGGAAGGGCTGCTGGAGACCTGTAGGGAGCGGCTTGAGCAGGTCTTCCCCGCAGATTGGGTTCGCCGCCTTCGAGAGGACCTCGGCGATGCCTGAGTAGGGCGGCCGGCGCCCCGTCGCCATGAGCTGCATGCATGGGACCGGCTGTGCCGGGCCGCGTTGCTGTACGACCACGAAAAAGGCCCTCCGGGATCATCCCGAAGGGCCTTCAACCTGGTGCGCGGCCGAGAGGACTCGAACCCCTAACCTTCTGATCCGTAGTCAGATGCTCTATCCATTGAGCTACGGCCGCTCGCTGCGTAAGCAAGCATAGCGGGTTCTGAGCGATGCCTCGAACCGGTTACCGCAATCATGACCCCGCCGGCTCCTCCTTCTTGGGCCAGAGGGTGTGGCTGACCGGCCAGATCAGGGCGATCAGGGGGACTTTGGCCGCTTGGCCGAGGAACTCGTAGAGCGGTCCCATCCGGCCCGGCGTGCCTACGAGCAGGCCCAGGATCAGGACGACTCCCCAGGCGATGCCGTACGCGAGGGCGATCCGCAGCCAGAAGATCCACTCGTAGCGGGTTCTGGCGGCGCCGGCGGCGGGTGGGCGTGGCGGTGGGGGGCCGCCGGCGTAGCGGTGGTGGAATTTGGCGTCGGCCCACTTGAGGGTGCTGTGGCCGAAGACGATCGAGTAGGCGAGGTAGGCGGCTGCGAGGCCGTGTCTCAGGTCGGCTGTGGCGCCGCCGCGGATGTCGATGACCGCCGCCGCGAGCAGGATCACGTCCAGCAGGGGGACGCTGAGCAGCAGGATGTTGCTCAGGGTGCGGTGGTTCCACAGGTAGCGGCTGGCGAGGCCGAGGCCGAGCAGGACCCAGAAGCCGATCTCGCAGGCGATGATGACAGCGAGGATCACGCTATCCAGTCTCGTGGCCGGATCCGGCGCGGACATCGTCTTGAGGGACGGACTGTGGATACATCGAAGTGTGTATCCACAGGCGGCCCCGCGAAGGATCGGAACGCCTTCGCGGGGTGGTGTGATGTGGGCATGAACCGCGTGCCGCTCTGGGCGGGCCTGGCGTTCCTCGCGGGCCTGGCCCTGATCGAGGCCGGGGCCCGCATCGAGCGCGGCGTGCCCGAGTGGGTGCTGGCCGTCCCGCTGGCGATCACGTGCCTGGCCGTGCTGCTGCGTTACCGGTCGCCGCTGGGGTCTCTGGGGCTGGGCTCGGTGGGGATCGGGCTCGATCTGTTCGTGGGGCCGTCGCTGGGGACGGTGCTCGTCTATACGGACAATCTGTACGCGGCGGCGCTCTATGGGCCTGCCCGGTTCTCGCGCTGGCTGCTGGTGATCACGACGGTGCTGGCGGTGGGGGCCGGGGCGGTGACGGGGTTTCTCTGGGCCGACTGGCGGGCGCTGGCGCTCACCGTGGTCCAGGTCGGGCTGGTGCTGGTGTCGCCGGTGATGACCGCCCATTTCCTGCGCCAGCACCGCGACCAGGCGGAGGCCGAGCGGGTCAGGGCCGAGCAGGTGGCGCGGCTGGCCGAGCTCGACCGGCAAGCGGCCATCACGGCCGAGCGGACGCGGATGGCGCGCGAGCTGCACGACATGATCGCGAACCATTTCAGCGCCATCGCCATCCAGTCCACGGCGGCGCTGTCTCGTAAGGACCTCGACGCGGCGACCGTGCGCGCGATCATGGAGTCTGTACGGGAGAACAGCGTGAAGGGCATGGCCGAGATGCGCTCCATGATCGGGCTGCTCCGGCAGGAGGGCGACGAGGGCGAGGCCATGAGACCCCGGCTGCAGGACGCCGAGGGCCTGGTGGAGCGGTCGCGGCAGTCCGGGCTGGATGTCGAGCTGCGGGTCGAGGGGCGGCCCCGGGATCTGTCCGCGCCCGTCGACCTGGCCGCCTACCGGATCCTCCAGGAGGCGCTGACCAACGCGCTGAAGCACGGCGGTTCGTCCGCCGAGGTCCGGCTGGTCTACGGGCCCGACCAGGTGTCGATCATCGTGGACAACCCGCTCGGCGGTGAGAAACGGCTGCCGGGGGCCGGTGTGGGATTGGTGGGGATGAAAGAGCGGGCCAATCTCGTGGGCGGGACGTTCGAGGCCGGACCGTACGAAGGCGGCTGGCGGGTCGAGGCCACGCTGCCGGCGCCGGGCGGGGCGGGCGCGTCATGGGTGAAGGGCGAGGTGGACTGAGTGGGCATCAAGGTGCTGGTGGCCGACGATCATGCGGCGGTGCGGGCCGGGATCGTGCTGATCCTCGACGGGGCCGATGACATCGAGGTGGTCGGGGAGGCGGCCGACGGGGTGGAGGCGGTCGACCTGGCGCGGCAGCTGCGGCCCGACGTGGTGCTGATGGACATCCGCATGCCCCGGATGGACGGGATCTCGGCGACCGCGGAGCTGGCCGGGATCACCGATGTGCTGATCCTGACGACGTTCGACGTGGACGAGTACGTGTTCGGGGCGCTGCGGGCGGGGGCCGCCGGGTTCCTGTTGAAGAACACCGACGCGGACGCGCTGGTCGACGCGGTGCGGGTGGTGGCCAGGGGTGACGGGCTGATCTCGCCGGGGGTGACGCGCAGGCTGATCAAGGCGTTCGCGGAGCAGGGCCCGGTGCGGCGGGAGCCGGTCGATCCGGGCGTGCTGACGCCCCGGGAGCGGGAGGTGCTGGCGTGCATCGGGCGGGGGCTGTCCAACGCGGAGATCGCACGGGAGCTCGACATGGCGGAGGCCACGACGAAGACGCACGTCAGCCGGGTGCTCCACAAGCTGGGGCTGAAGAGCAGGGTGCAGGCCGCCATCTACTACTCAGAAGGGGATATCGGAACGTAATGTGGGCGCCGTGACCATGCCACCGCCCCAGCCGCCCCGTTCCACGGGTGTGGTCGTGGGGCTCGCCTTCGTCGGGTTCTTCGCCTACGTCATCGTCAACGTCTTCGTGGGGGTCGTCGCCCTCAGCGTGCAGACCCAGGCGGCGCTGGCGGTGGCGGCCGGATTCTTGGCGGTCGGGTCGATCGGCGGCGGGGTGGCGTTGCTGCGGCTGCGCAGGCCGTGGGCGAAGGGGCTGGGGCTCGGGCTGATGATCGGTTGGGCGCTGGTGTCCATCGTGTCGGCCGGCTTCTGTACGGGGCTCAATCCGGATCTTTACGTCTGAACTCGTCAAGCGGGCGTTAAGCGGCGGGTTCTAGCATGTTTCGTCCGGCCGAGAGGGAGAGAGATGACGACACCACCACCGGACGAACCCGGCAGGAACGATCCGGGTCAGGAGGATCCGACTCGCAACTTCCGTGACGCGCCGCCGGGATGGGTTCCGCCGCAGCAGGGACAGCCGTGGCAGGGCCCTCCGCAAAGCCCTCCGCAGGGTCCTCCTTGGCAGGGCCCGCCGCACGGGCCGCCGCACGGGCCGCCGCAGGGTCCTCCGCACGGACCACCCCACGGCCCGCCGCACGGACCACCCCACGGCCCTCCGCACGGTCCTCCGCATGGCTGGCCGCCGCCTCCTCCCCCGCCGTCGTCCGGGGGTGGTGAGAAGGTCGGGATCATCATCGGGATGGCGTTCGCCGGCATAGCCATCTACAGCGTCGTCAACTCGGTGCTCGGCTTCATCGTCTTCTTCGCGGCCCTCGGCCCGGCCGGTTCCGAGCAGGCCATGCCCATGCTCATCGCCGGCACGGTGACCCTGGTGGTCGTCGGCCTGGTCGCGGGCATCGGGCTGGTGCTGATCCGCAAGCCCTGGACCCGGGGGCTCGGCATGGGGCTGATGATGGGCTGGGCGCTCTGGTCGATCTTCACGGCGGGCCTGTGCACCGGGTTGAACCCTGCCCTGTACGGCGCGTGACATGCCGCTGCACGAGATCTTCGTCGCCCTGGGCGTGGCGGTCGCCTCGGTGGTGTTCTTCCGGGAGGCCCGCAGCCGGGGCGCGCTGAACGAGCAGTCGCTGGTCGCCGTCACCGGCGCGCTGGTCGGCGGCGCGATCGGCATGCGCCTGGCGGGCTGGCTGGAGACGCTGGACCTGCAGCATCTGTGGCTGTACGGGTCGCGCAGCGTGCTGGGCGGCCTGGCCGGCGCCTATATCGGGGTGCTGGTCGCCAAGCGGATCATCGGCTACAAGGAGCGGACCGGCGACCTGTTCGCCCCGGCGGTGGCGCTCGGCATGGCGGTGGGCCGGATCGGCTGCCACCTGACGGAGGCGCCGGGCCGGCCGACCGATCTGCCGTGGGGCATCCACGCCCCGGCGAGCACCCCCGAGTGCCCGGGCTGCCTGGCGGGGCAGGCGATGCACCCGTCGTTCCTGTACGAGATCGCCTTTCACCTGGCCGCCTTCGCCGCCCTGATGTGGGCGCGCAAACGGCTCACCCAGCCGGGTGAGCTGTTCACGCTGTACGTCGCGGCGTACGCGGGCTTCCGCTTCCTGGTGGAGTTCACCCGCGCGAACGACATCCTGTGGCTGGAGCTGACCGGCCCGCAGTGGTTCCTCCTGCCGGGGATGCTGCTGCTCGGGCTGAGGCTCGCGTACGGGTGGAGACGTGGTTACTACGATGCCCTGTTCAAGCGAGAGGTCATGACATGAGCACCGGGATGGGCCTGCGGGGCGACAGCATCGTCCGCTATGTGAACGCGTTCTGCCCGCACTGCCACGGCCGTGACCTCGACCGGGTCGAGCGGCTGAGCGGCTATCTGGCGGTCCACGACGGCAAGGTGTGGCTGGAGCGGGGCTGCCGGGAGCACGGCCTGGTCCGGACGCTCTACGACGAGGACCCGGAGATCCTGGCCTATCTGGAGGAGTGGACCGCTCCCACCAAGCAGCACGTGCCGGACGTCTCGGGCAACTTCGATCCGGTCCCGTCCGCGTACCTCCGGGGGCTTCCGGAGATGCAGACGCAGCACACCTGCATCCTGCTGGAGGACATCGCGGAGGCGTGCAACCTGCGCTGCCCCACGTGCTTCGCCGGCAGTTCGCCCGAGCTGAGCGGCGTGGTGCCGGTGCCGGAGGTGCTGGCCAACGTGGACCAGCGCCTGGCCAGGGAGAACGGCAGGCTCGACGTACTGATGCTGAGCGGCGGCGAGCCGACCCTGCATCCCGAGCTGAAGACGCTGCTGCACGAGCTCACCGCCCGCCCGATCACCCGCATCCTGATCAACACCAACGGCGTGCTGATCGCCCGCGACGACGCCCTGCTCGACCTGCTCACCGAGCACCGTGAGCGGGTGGAGGTCTACCTGCAGTACGACGGGTCCTCGGCGGAGGCGTCCCGGCACCACCGCGGCGGTGACCTGCGCAAGCTGAAGCAGCAGGCGCTGGAGCGGCTGTCGGAGCGGGAGATCTTCACCACGCTGGTGATGACGGCGGCGCTGGGCGTGAACGACGGCGAGATCGGCGACGTGGTCAAGGTGGCGCTCGACACCCCGTTCGTGGGGGGCGTGTCGCTGCAGCCGCAGTTCGGCTCGGGCAGGTCGGGGGTCATCGACCCGATGGACCGGCTGACCCACACCGGGGTGCTCAAGCGGCTCGGCCCGCAGACCGGCGGGCTGGTGACGTGGCGTGACCTGACGGCGCTGCCGTGCTCGCACCCGCACTGCTGCTCGGTCGGCTACCTCATCCGCGACGACTCCGAGCAGTGGCGCTCGCTGGTGGCGCTGATCGGCCACGACCGGCTCAAGGAGAACCTGGGCCTGGTCTCCAACCGCATCGCCGACTCCGAGATCCCGCGCGAGCTGCGGCTGGCGGTGCAGGAGTCGCTGCTCGGCCTGCTGTCGGAGCAGTCGTCGCTGTCGCACCCGCAGATCGGCGACCTGTGGCGCAACATCTGCGAGAACTGCGATCTGGGCGTCTCCACCCTGCTCACGCTGGCCTCGTCGGCGCTGCCGGGCCGGCGCAAGAAGCTCCGGAGAATGCTGGGCGAGCGGGTGGTCCGGATCACGATCAAGCCGTTCATGGACATCTCGACCATGATCGAGGAGCGGCTCACCCAGTGCTGCGTGCACGTGGGCACGCGCGCGGACCAGGACCAGTGCGCCCCCTTCTGCGCCGTCCAGGCGTGGCCGCAGCTGGCGGCGCAGCGGCTGTCGGCGGTGGCGTCCGAGCCGCGGCTCAGGCTCCCGCTGGAGGTGCTTCCGTGAGCGAGCCGTACGATCCGCTCCGGTTGTGTGTGTACGCGACGATCGCGCTGCTCGCCTGGCTGTTCGGGCCGTGGGCTCTGCTGGCCTTCGCGGGGCTGGGGTTCGCGGGTTACTGGAAGGCGCGGCGGGCCGGGCTGACCCGGAGCAAGTGCCTGCTCCGGGACACCCGGCTGGTCCTCGCCTACCTGGGCGTGCTGGCGCTGGTGGCGGTGACGGCGATCGTCATGTCCTTCATCTGACGGCGAGCAGGTTGACCACGGTGATCTCCGAGCCGTCGCGCCAGGAGAAGATCGTGGGGGTGTCGCCGTCGAACTCGGCGCCGTCGAGGTGCACGACCTTTCCGCTGCTCGTGTCGTACAGGGCGTAGACCTGCCCGGACGACAGCCGGGCGAGCACGAACCGGCCGGCGAGCAGGCCCCGGGACGCCAGCGGGCTCAGAGCCGCCGGGAGCGGCCGGCGGTCCGATCCGTCGGGCCGCTGGCGGAAGGGGCCGTCGCCGAGCACGCCCGCGCACCACTCGGCGCCGCAGCCGAGGCCGCGGGCTCCGTCCGGCACCGAGATGTCGGTCGACTGGCCGGTTTCCAGGTTGACCACGCGGTTCTGGTTCCCGTCGGAGGTGTAGCCCGCCGCCAGCGGCCACGACCTGAGGTGCAGGCCGTCGGTGCCCTCGATCTTCTCCGGCTTGCCCTGGGGCAGCGGGATCCGGTAGACGCCGCCCTGCTCGACGGAGAACACGATGTGGCCGCCGGTGAGGTCGAAGCCGTCCACGCGGGCCAGCTCCCCGTTCACGGTGGCGACGGACTCGGGCTCGCCGCCGGCGCGAGGCACGGACCAGAAGTTCGCCCAGGAGCCGGTGCCGGTGTAGGTGGTCTCGCCCCACCAGACGATGCGCTTCTCCCCCGCCTTGACGTCCTGGAAGCGGTAGTGCCGCTCGGCCGGCCGGAACATGGGGCCGATCGTCCGGAACCGTCCGGTCGTGGTGTCGAACGACTCCAGGCGGTCCGGCTCACCGGGTTTCACGGCGCTCACCAGCACCTCGGTCGGGCTGATCGCCCCCAGCGGCCGGTACTCGCGGCCGTCGGCGGCCTCGCCGGGCATGGTGAACACCGCTTCGGGCCAAACTCGGGACGTCTCGGCAGCCGGTCGCACCTGCCCGCCCCCGTGGGACAGGACCGCCGTCGTACCTCCCGCCACCAGCACCACCGCGGCGGCGGCCAGCGTCATCCGCAGCCACTGCCCCCGGCGGCGCGCCCGGCGGCGGGCGGCCACCGCGGCCGCCAGCGCGGGCTCCGGCGCGGCGTGCCCGGCGGCGGTGCGCAGGGTGCGGATCAGGTCCTCTTCGCTTCTCATCGCGCCTCCTCCAGCGCCCGCGTGATCCGGAGCTTGTCCAGGGCGCGCGCGGCCTGGCTGCGCACGGTGCCACGGGAGATGCCGAGGATCTCCGCGATCTCGCTGTCGGGGAGATCCTCGTAATAGCGCAGCACCAGCACGGCACGCATCCGGCGGGGCAGCCTGCCCAGCTCGGCCCAGAGGTCGGCGTCGTCGTAGGTGTCGAACGCGCCGCGCTCGGGCACGGCCGCGACGAGGTCCTCGCGGTGGCGGCGCCGCCAGGCGTTGATGTGCAGCCGCACCATGGTGGTGCGCACGTAGCCCTCGGGGCTGTCCTTCTTGCGTACGCGCGACCACGCGTCGCCCAGCCTGGCCAGCGCCTCCTGGACGAGGTCGGCCGCGTCCTCGCTGTTGCCGGTCAGTACGTAGCCGTACCGGAGGAGAGCGTCACCCCTGGCCCGGACGAACTCGTCGAACGAATGGTCCACGAACCCAAGGACCGGCGGAGGGGTGATTCCGTTGCATCACTCGTCGGGCACGTACAGGGACAGGGTCTCGGCGACGCAGGCGGGGCGGCGCTCGCCCTCGACCTCGACGGTCATCTTGATCTCGGCCAGGTAGCCGGCCGGGGTCCCCTTGACGCTGGTCAGCTCGGCGACGGCGCGGACGCGGGAGCCGACCGGGACGGGGCGGGGGAAGCGGACCTTGTTCAGCCCGAAGTTCACGCCCATCTTGATGCCCTCGACCTTGATCAGCTCGAACATGAACGAGGGCAGCAGCGACAGGCTCAGGTAGCCGTGCGCGATCGTGCCGCCGAAGGGGCCTTCCTTGGCCCGTTCGGTGTCGACGTGGATCCACTGGTGGTCGTCGGTGGCGTCGGCGAAGGTGTTCACCCGGTCCTGGGTGATCGTGCGCCACTCGGTGGGGCCGAACGTCTCACCGACGCCGTCCTTGAGCTCCTGGATGTTCGCGAAGGTCCGCATGAGGCCGAACGCTATTGGGCAGGCGGGACGGCTGCCAAGTTGAGCACGCGGAACGCGCCCTTCTCGGCCGCGTCCCAGTAGAGGATCGTGCTGGGCTCGGACGAGGTGCCCGCGCCGGACCAGCCTGTCGGCCCGTCGAGGCGGGCCGGCGTGTCCGTGGCCGGGTCGTACACGTCAGTGCCGACGAGGAAGCGCCTGGCTGCGGACGGTCCCTCGGGTGATGCCGAGGATGTCGGCGACCTCCTGGTCCGGCAGGTCCTCGTGGTAGCGCGGCACCAGCACGACGCGCTGGTGCTGCGCACGTACGCCTCGGGGTTGCCCGTGAGCACGTACCCGTGGCGAAGGAGGGCCGGCCCGCGGGCACGGACGAAATCCTCGAACTCCACACTTCCCTGACGCACGGGGAAGCCGAGCTGTTGCGGAGATCTTTACCCGAAAGCATCGCGCACGTGTTCGAGTCCGCGCTACAGTCGTAGCCAGCGCGAATCGAACAGAGGTTCGGCCAGGTGAGAGGGGTGTGTTCGATGGCGGTGCTCGCAGTGCCCTCTGCCCGGACACGCCGTTGCACTTTCTTCCCGAATCTAAGACGGCCGCTATATCCCGCAATAAAGTCGGAGAGCGTGGACCCCGTGCGCAATCCCTACGCCCCCGGAGCCGGGCAGCGTCCGCCGGAGCTCGCCGGGCGCGACCGCGAGCTGCAGCAGTTCGAGGTCGTGCTGGAGCGGGTGGCCCGCGGGCGGCCCGAGCGCAGCATGGTCGTCACCGGCCTGCGCGGCGTCGGCAAGACCGTGCTGCTCAACACGTTCCGCTCGATGGCGATCCAGCGGCTCTGGGGCACCGGCAAGATCGAGGCCAGGCCCGACCAGTCGATCCGGCGGCCGGTCTCCGCCGCCCTCCACATGGCGATCCGCGAGCTGGCTCCGCGCCACCGCGCGCCGGAGCGCATCGAGGAGTTCCTGGGCGTGCTGAAGGCGTTCGCGATGCGCGACCCGTCCGCCGCCAAGGGCACCTCCCACTGGTCGCCCGGCATCGACGTGCCCGCCACACGCGGCCGGGCCGACTCCGGCGACCTGGAGATCGACCTCACCGAGCTGTTCGTCGACGCCGCGGGCGTGGCCACCGATCTGGGTGTGGGCATCGCGCTCTTCATCGACGAGATGCAGGACGTCCAGGCCGCCGACATCTCCGCGCTCTGCGCCGCCTGCCACGAGCTGTCCCAGACCGGCGGCCCGCTGATCGTGGTCGGGGCCGGGCTGCCGCACCTGCCGAGTGTGCTGTCGGCCAGCAAGAGCTACTCCGAGCGGCTCTTCCGCTACGCCCGCATCGACAAGCTCGACCGCGAGGCCGCCGACCTGGCGCTGATGCTGCCGGCGCGCGAGGAGGACGTGGAGTTCACCCAGGACGCGCTCGACGCCCTCTACGAGGCGGCCGACGGCTACCCCTACTTCGTGCAGGCCTACGGCAAGGTCGCGTGGGACCTCGCGCCGCGCAGTCCGATCACGCTCGACGACGTCCGGGTGTCGGCGCCGGAGGCCGAGGAGGAGCTGGCGGTGGGCTTCTTCGGCAGCCGCTATGAGCGCGCGACCCCGGCCGAGCGCGACTACATGCGGGCCATGGCCGAGATCGGCGACGAACCGGTGGCGACCGCCGAGGTGGCGGAGGCGCTGGGCCGCAAGCCGTCGAGCCTGTCCCCCGCCCGCGACAGCCTGATCAAGAAGGGTCTGATCTACAGCGCCGAGCGCGGGCTGATCGCGTTCACCGTGCCGCATTTCGGGAGGTTCCTGCGTGCCCAACCGATCTAGCCGGCACCCCTAGACCTCTATTGGGTTGTCTAGAGGGGAAGCTAGATAGCCCAATAGAGCTAAATCGTCATGCCTGTCGAGAGATCTATAGCCCTCTATAGCGTCAGGCCGATACTGGCGTATACGAGGGCAGAGTCTCGCTGCCTGCCTCGACCACCGCCACCCTGACGGCCGGGCGGCGGCCCGCCGTGAAGACGGCGAAGACCACGTCGTCCTCCTGGTGGTTCTTGAAGACGAAGAACCGCCAGCACAGCTCGCGCCAGCTGTCGTACGGCTCGGCCGAGGCCAGCTCCGCCCGGTGCGCGCGCCAGACGCCGCTCGCGCGCAGCCGCGCCAGCATGACGCTCTCGGCGGGCCCGGGGCGCTGCTCGCACGGCGCGCGATGCCGGGCCCGCTCGACCAGCTCCTCCACCTCGGGCGAGAGCACGACCAGCACCGCCAGCCCGGCCAGCAGCATCCCCCACGACGGCTGGGCGAACGCCACCCAGCCGGGCACCGGGGCCCACACCGTCATGACCGCCATGCCGGTCATCACCGTGGTCCGGGCGATCGACCGTACACCGACCGGAGCCGAGCTGACCTCGCCGAAGCACCCGCATCCGGCGTCGGGGCGGCGTCTGCGCAGTTCCATGAGGACGTACGTGGAGATGGCGAAGAACGCGACCGTCGCCCAGCGGACGGCCGGATGCGTGGTGAGCAGCAGCCCGGCGGCCAGGGCCAGCTCCCCCGCCGCGCACACCAGCAGCGCCGGCGCCCGGAAGCGGCCGGGTATCAGCACCGCGGGCCCGAGCTGGGCCGCGTCAGGTTCCCTGCCGGACCGTACGACGGCGGCCTTCGCCACCGTCCCGAGGCACAGCAGGACGATCAGGATCGGCAGCTGCGATGCCAGCACGTCCCTCACCCCCATCCGATCTGCGCGTTGAAACAGCCCTTGATCAGGTCGCCGCCGAGCTCCACGTACGAGAGAGGCGACAGTTCGGCGATCCGCCCGCGCGGCGAGGTGTCGCACTCGACGCAGCGGTCGCAGAAGCGTCCGGCCAGGCAGCCGCACGCGACGATGGGCACACCGGCCGAGCGGCCGGCGCACACGTTCCGCACCTGCAGCAGCGAGCCGATGGCCAGGTACGGCAGCGCCGCGCAGGACACTCCGGCGTCCGGGCAGCCGGCGTCGGACCGCTCCATCATGGGGTAGGCCGCGCCCCGCTCGTCCTCGTCGAAGGCGTCGGACCAGGTGACGGTGCCGGAGAGGGTGGTCGTGCCGCCGTAGACGGGCGGCGGCGCCGGGACCGACCGGGCCGGGTAGGCGGGCTGGGAGGTGGCCGGGAGCAGGGCCATCGCCGTGCCGTCCTTCCTGACGCCGATCGCGTCGAAGAGGTAGCCCGGCTCGAACTGGGGGTGGCGCACCCGGAGCCGGCCCGTCACGCGGTACGGGATGAGGATGGTGCGGCGGCCCCGGTGCGGCCCGCAGTCGAGCTCGACGGAGACGTCCTTGCGGCCCTCCACGGAGACGATCGTGCCGGTGATCCGGATCGTGTCGGCCCAGACGTGCTCGACCACGCGGCCCTCGCGCGTACGCATGACGACCCTGGCCCCGACGGGCAGGTCGGCGGGCGCGATGTCGCCGCCGTGCCAGGCCTTCGCCCACGGCGCGATGACCAGCCGCTCGGTCTCGCCCTCGGCGGTCTCGACGAGGATGAGGTGCGGGCTGACGTCGCGGATCTGGCCGGCGACGGCGCGCACCGGCTCGTCGTCCGCGCCCGGGCCCGGCACGCCCGGCTCGCGGCCCAGCACCGCCGCGGCCAGCACCCGCCGGCGGTCAACGCTCGGATACGTCATGGGTACAAGGGTCACATGGTCGGACGGGAGGTCGCGCCGTACGGCGCAGACAAGAGCAAAATACGCATCCCTCAGTGAAGGAGATGACATCCGGCGTCGAACATTCTGCCACCGACCTTGACGGACCTTTATCGTCGGCGGGCCGAAACCTGATTTGCGGTTCAGCCTGATCAAAGCCCTGGGCTGCGATTCTGGCCACGATGCAGACGCCCGGGGTGGACGAGGAATTCCGCGAGTACGTTCGAGCGCGCGGTCCGGCGCTGCTGCGTGCCGCCAGGCAGCTCACCGGGCACCCGCTGGACGCCGAGGACCTGCTGCAGACGGCGCTCACCAAGACGTATCTCGCCTGGGATCGGATCCAGGACAGGGCCGCGCTCGACGGGTACGTGCGGCGGGCCATGGTCAACATCAGCATCTCGCAGTGGCGGCGGCGGAAGCTGGAAGAGTATCCGTCGGACGAGCTGCCCGAGGTGGTCCTCACGGCGGAGAGCGGCTGCGGGGAGGTGCACGAGCGACTGGAGCAGGCGCTGCAGGGCCTGCCCGACCGCATGCGTGCGGCGATCGTGCTGCGGTACTACGAGGACATGACCGAACCGGAGATCGCCAGGAGACTGGGCATCAGCGTGGGCACGGTGAAGAGCACGGTGTCGCGGGGGATGGCCAAGCTCAGGACTGCGCTGTCGCCTCTACGGCCCCCGCTGTAGCGCAGGGCCGCACGACGTTCCGGATCTTGCGCAGCGCTCCCAGGAACGCCTCCAGCTCCTCCTCGGTGAGCCGTCCGGTGAGCAGTTCCTCGACGTCGGACAGGTGGGAGGGCAGCACCTCCTCCAGCTTCGCCCGGCCGGCGGGGGTGAGCGTGGCGTACGAGGCGCGCCGGTCGGTGGCGCAGGCCTGGCGGACGACCAGGCCGTCACGTTCCAAACGGTCGACGACGCGGGTCACGCCACTGGTGGACAGACCGGTCTGCGCCGCCAGGTCGGTCATGCGCAGCGCCTGGCGGGGCGAGCGGCCGAGCCTGATCAGCGTGTCGAAGTCGATCTCCGACAGCCCGGCGGCGGCGAACACCGGCTGCATCCTGGCCGTCAGTCCTGCGTACACCTCCGACAGCAGCCCGAAGGCCGTCAGCCGGGGGTCGTTCACGTTGGTCACATCCATACTGTAGACGACGTTAGTTGACGGAGGGAATATTCCTCGTGTAGATGTTTGTTGTAGCAACTGTCCGCGTAACAAACACTCGTTCCCATAAGGAATCCTCATGACCACTCGCAACTGGAACGGCCTCACCATCCCCGCCGCCGGCACGTACACCCTCGACGTCGCCCACACCACCATCGGCTTCGTCGTCAAGCACATGATGGTCAGCAAGGTCCGCGGCAGCTTCTCCGACTTCTCCGGCACCGTCACCATCGCCGAGGACCCGCTGCAGTCGACCGCCGAGCTCACCATCAAGACCGAGAGCATCAACACCGGCGTCGCCGACCGTGACGGCCACCTGCGCAGCGACGACTTCCTCTCCGTCGAGAAGTTCCCCGAGATCACCTTCAAGAGCAAGCGCATCGTCGCCGAGGGCGGCGACGAGTTCAAGGTGGTCGGCGACCTCACCATCCGTGACGTCACCAAGGAAGTCGAGCTCGACGTCGAGTACGGCGGCGCCGGCACCAACCCGTGGGGCCAGGCCGTCTGGGGCTTCTCGATCAGCACCGAGGTGGACCGCGAGGAGTTCGGCCTGACCTGGAACCAGGCCCTGGAGACCGGCGGCGTCCTCGTCGGCAAGAAGGTCAAGATCGAGATCGAGGGCGAGGCAAACCCGGCCGCCTGAGATTATCCACAGCCTTGAGCCCGTTCCCGACCAGGGACGGGCTCTTTTCCACAGCCCGTTACCCACAGGCTGTGGATGACTCGCCGGGGTTGTGGACGGTTACCGCTTTGCCGCGTAGCCCGAAGGCCGGTACTCTAACTCTGGCCACACGGCTCCCGAGGAGGATTCGCCTAGTCAGGTCTATGGCGCCGCACTGCTAATGCGGTTTGGGCTTACCGCCCATCCGGGGTTCAAATCCCCGATCCTCCGCAGGTGAGGGGCCCTCTTCCCGTAGATGGGGAGAGGGCCTTTTTTGATCTCTGTGGGCATCAGGGTTGCAGTTTGGGTTGCAGTTCCCCTCAGGGAAAGCCCCAGAGCGCGGCGCCCATGCGTCCACTGGCGTCCTTCATCTGGAGGGTTGCCACGTGGGTGTAGCGCTCGGTGGTGGTGACCCGAGCGTGGCCGAGGATCTCCTGGACGACCCGGATGTGGACGCCCTGCTCTATGTGACCGCCACCCCTTACGGCCTCTGGCTCATCCGAGCCGTCTACGCCGACACCGGCACCGACCCGGCCCCCCTGACCGGCCCCCTCAGCAGCAGCCCTGCCACGCTGCGCGCCCACCTGCTTGACGAACTGATCCCCGCCCTCATCAAAGCCCGCCCGCCGAGCACCGAGTCCGGCGACCACTTCCTGCCCCGCCGCCGGCTCGACCCGGCCACCACCCGCCGCTACCTGACTTACCTGGCCCGCGCCTTCCCGCCCGCCACCACCCGCGACATCGCCTGGTGGCGCATCGCCGGAACGCACCCCAACGCCAACCGGTTGGTCAGAGGTACGTTCGGGCTCGTGGGCGGGCTCGTGGGCGCCTCCTGCTCCTGCTCGCGGTCAGGGATGTGGACGGGCCGGTGATCGAAGTCGATCTGCTCAGAATGGTGCTCGAGGCGGCACTCTCGGTCGCGGTCTCCATAGGGGTCACGTTCGGGCTTCCGTGCGGGGTTGTATTCAGACTCGTGAGGGGGCTCATGAATTGGGCCGAGCAACCCGCCCCCACGTCATTCAGTAAGCCCACTCTTCTCTGGCGATAAGACAAGACCCTCACCCTTCTGCGAGCACTTCTGTTCGGGCTCGCCACCGGGCTCCCAAGCGGGTTAATTTCGGGTTCCTAGGCTGGGACTCGGAAGTTTCCGATCTTTGGCCAAGCCTTCTTCTAGCGGGGATTGTCGGGCTTCCCTTCGGCCTTCTAGGCGGCCTCGCGGGGCTTGTTTCCGGAAACCATCACGCATGGCTGGCCTGCACCATCGTGACCGGCCGCCTCGCCCTCACCCGGCAGCTCCCCTGGCGAATCATGGATTTCCTCGATGACACCCACCGGCTGGGACTGCTACGCGCCGTCGGGCCGATCTACCAGTTCCGCCATGCCACGCTGCACGATCATCTCGCCGCCTCATCACCGGCGGGCCCGGCGACCGAACCCGCCGCCGTGCAAGCGGACGCCCACGCGCAGCCGGGGCCTCCACGACCCCGAGCGCGATCCGATTCATCCGCGGGTTGAAGAACATCAAGGAATCGGAATATGAGGAAGAACTCCTGAGACCATCCCGTCATGGCCCCTCCTGAACCCGCTGACATCTGTACGGGAAGCGGATTGCGGGGGAGGGATGGTGGGGGTCTCCGGTGCTGTCCAGCTTCCCCGGCGTCGCGCCCGATCGCCTACGGTAAGCCGTACCCATGCAGGGGGGAGCGGCGCAATGCCGGAGACCCTCTCGACGAGATTACCGGTCTCCCTCAGGCTTCAGAACACTGTTTTCTCTAACACTGAGCTGTCCCAGAAAATACCGTATGCAAAGATGATCATTTTGGGGCAGGATTGCCTGCATGAAAATCGTGATCACTTTTGTCGCCGGGGCGGCCTTACTCGTCGTGTCGTCACCCGTACAGGCGGCTGCGGAAAGTCCCGTAAGGAATCCCGTCGCCGCGCTCAAGGCGCAGCTCAAGACCGGGAAGGGGGTCAGATTCACCGACGCGAGCGCGTTCGTCGGCAGCATCAACAACGATCCGCTCGTACGCAGGACCGGTGTGGTCCGGCTCGGCAAGAAGGGCATCGCCGCCTCCGACGTGCGGGGGAGGTTCGCTTCGCCGCTGTTCGACGGGCACACCACCAAGCCGGAGCGGACGATCGTCATCGGTGAGGACTCGTGGCGGTCGGGCGGGATCCTGGCCGAGTCCCTGCCGAAGGGGAAGACCTGGTACAAGTCGCCCAGCATGTTCAACGCCGGGACGGCCAGCAGCTGGTTCGGTCAGCTGGTGAGCCCGCTGGAGCCGACGACGCTGGCGGAGCTGGTGAAGCGCGGGAAGCGCAGCGGCTCCTCCTACAAGGGCACGATCACTTTCGACCGGCTGTGGAACATCTCGCCCTGGTTCAGGGGCACGATGGGGCTCCCGCGGACTTCCGACGCCGCCGTCACGTACACGCTGAAGGTGGACCGCAAGGGCCTGCCGAGCAGGCTGACCACCTCGTGGCTGGCCACCGGCCTCGCGAACGTCCCGACGTGGACCGAGAAGACGGTGGTGACCGAGACCCGCTACACCGGCTGGGGCTCCAAGGTCTCCATCAAGCCGCCGCCCAAGAACAAGGTCACCACGAAGCTCAATACCGACTGAGCGGGGCCGGCGGACCGGGTCCGTGGGGCGATGTACGGTGCGGTGAAGGAGGCGAGCTCATGACTGACGAGCAGCAGATCACCACCATCGGCAGATGCCACATCTGCAAGCGCACCTTCGGCTTCATCCCCGCCGAGGTCATGACGGTCATGATGGATCCCGAGACGAATCTGCCGCTGGGCATGACGATCTCAGGTGGCTTCCGCGAGCCGACGACGGAAGCCACCGCCCGGGCGGTCAAGGCTCATGTCTGCCCCGACTGCGTCGACAAGGTGAAGGAGCTCAAGGAGGTCATGGACCCTCCCACCCCCGGATTCGACACCTGGCGCAGCTCTTGATCGGTTCTCAGGCCGTGTTCGCTTTCTTGGCGGGAATGCGCATGGGCTGCTCTCATTCCGGGGCGATTCGATTTCGACATCGACGGCAGCCGCGCGTGGTATTCGGGACAGGCTCGTTCCCGGGGTGCTCATCCTGATAATGGCCGTCTGTGCCATCTGGCCCGTCAGTACGGTTTCCGCGGGTGCCGCGTCGCGCTGGCGGTGTGGGCGCTCGCCGTCCGCCCCGAGCCGCCCGCCTACTTACGCGGCTGGGGTCTGCTGCTCGGGATCTTGCGCCTGCGCACCGGCGGCATCGGGATCCCGTACCTCGTCCACGTCACCGCCAACGCCACCATCGGCACGCTGGCGATCACCCTGCTGAGCTGACCCGCCCCGTGCCGCTGCGGGCACGGGGCGGTGCTCACGTCAGAGAGCCGGCTTGCCGAGGATGGCGGCCACCTCCTGCGCCCTGAACACGAAGCCCGCGTGGGACGTGTCCAGGGTGTGGACGTCGTACGGGTTATCGGGGGTGAGGGCGTCCGCCTCGGCGATCAGCCTGTCCTGCATGGCGATCGGCAGGGACCGGTCGCCGGTGAGGCGGATGTAGGAGCGCGGGATCGTCCCCCAGGTCGAGGCCTGGACGCGGGCGTCCGCCGTCATCACGGCGATGGACTCGTCCGGCTGGAGGATGTTGAGGAAGGCCCGGAACTGCTCGTCGGTGACGTCGGCCAGGGTCGCGGCCTTGAGGTCGGCGAGCAGCCGCGGGTCGGCGGTGCGGTAGTTGGCCCGGCCGGCGCCGACCACCGCCGGGTCGCCGACGTTGAACGCCGCGAGGGGAGCCATCAGGTTGTCCGAGAACTCGGGCTCCTGCATGTACTCGATGGGGTTCGACCGCTGGACGCACGACCAGGCCGAGATGTAGACGAGCCGGTCCACCAGTTCGGGGATCGCGTTGCCCACGCCCGTGATGGTGACGCCGCCGAGGCTGGCGCCCACCAGCACCACCGGCCCGTGCTGGGCGACCCGGCGGACGGTGTCGGCGACGAGGTCGACGTTGTCTTGCAGGGTGACTCCGGCGAGGGTCGACGGCTCGGCCGCCCACGCGTCGAGGTCCTGCGGGGCCTGGTAGGCGACGGGGTACTGGGCGTCGAGGCCGTGACCGGGCAGGTCGACGGCGAGGCTGCGGTGGCCGAGCAGCGCGAGCTCGCGCTGGACGGTGGTCCACATGTACGAGCTGGCGCCGGAGCCGTGGACCAGCACGAAGGTGGGAGAGGTCGATGACATGTTCAGTCCGTTCGCGAAGAATGCGGGCATTGCCTGTTCACGCGCCGGCGCTGAAGAGCGCGGCGCGGACTCGACGGCCCGGAGACGCGGTATCAGAAACCGCCAGGGGCCGTCTCAGGCAGTGCGCGTACGGATGAACTTCTCGATCATGGACGAAACCATAGCAAAGCCCCGCCGCTTGTGGTCCGGCGGGGCTTTGGCGCTCGTCACTCGGGGCGCAGGGTCGTCCAGTGCGGCGGCGTGCCCTCGTACATCACGTCGTTGCAGTTGCAGCTTCCGCAGCCGGGAATCATTGCGATGCTCCTCCTCGCCTCTTTGGGGTGGGGCGTACGTACCCGGAGTGACGATCCGGCACCCTTACGTGACGGTGACGGTCCCCCATCACGGAAGATGGGGTGATGGACTCCGATACGGCGCGGCGCATGTTCGAGGACGCCCGGGTCGCCCGGCTCGCGACGGTGGACCCCGAGGGGAGGCCGCACCTCGTGCCCGTCACGTTCGCCGTACAGAACCAGCGGGTCGTGACGGCGGTCGACCACAAGCCGAAGCGGAGCACCGACCTGCGCCGCCTGCGCAACATCCGGACCAACCCGTACGTCTCGCTGCTGGCTGACCACTACGAAGACGACTGGACGCGCCTGTGGTGGGCGCGCGCGGACGGGCGCGCGGAGGTCGCCGAGGACGGCCCGGACCGCGCCGCGGCGCTGGACGCGCTCGCGGCCAAGTACCCCCAGTACCGCGACCGGCGCCCGGCCGGGCCGGTGATCCTCGTGGAGGTCACCCGCTGGTCGGGATGGCGCTACTCGGACCCGCTCAGATGAACAGCGGTACGGGGTGGATCTCGTTGGCCGGATGGCCGGAGCGCTCGTGGATGCGCAGGACCGCGTCCGCCGTGGGCGCCTCCGACAGGCAGTAGACCACTCCGTCCTCGGGGTCGGCCCAGGCGTGCTCGAAGGTGACCCCCTCCTCGTCCTGGATCGCGACGTCGGCGCTGTGGGCCTGTTCGAGCTGCTCGCTGGTGATGCCCACCATGCCGCGGTGCACGTCTATGAACTTCGTCATCACTACCTCCCTCAGGTAGCTCTCCCGTTCAGCGTAAGTACGCCCCCGCGGCCACCGCACCCAACCGGACCCCAAGAGGGCGTGCGTTTCCCTGCACGCGCCTCACATCGCCTGCCGGTGTTCTTCGCTGAGCTGGATGACCTCCGGTGGCGAACCGGCTGCCGTCCCGCTCCTCCAGTTCGGCGAGCCATGACACCCCGGCGCTCTCCATGTGGGCTGATCCGCGAATCGCGGATCGCCGGTGAGAGCCCAGCATCGGCCGGGCTCTCACGGCTACTCATAAGCGAAGGTGATCCTCATCGGAAAACATCATGACTACCGTTGAACATCACCGTTCCTAATGGACTGAATGAAATCCGAGTAGTCAGACGCCGATATCACCAAAGGTGCCTGGTCAGGCCGCTTGGAGTCCCTGATGGCCACCGTCCGCGCGTCCATCGCGCGGACTTCGACACAGTTGCCGTTGTGATTACAGAAGCTGGAGCGCTTCCACCCATTACTCATTGCGGTAGGCTACCCGGCTCAACAGCCCAGGCGAGGTTCGTTCGGGCCAGAGTTCGATCAAGAAGCCCCAAGGCGGGCATAGCGGGCAATCAGCTCACAAGAGGCTTTTTCTGACAGGGCATAGCCAACCAAGATGGCGAACATTTTTTCGAAAAAAATAGACCTTTGCTCATCAAGAAAGAACTGATTGGTGATGTTGTGATCGATATAGACGAGGCACTGCCCCATCGGGTTGTCCTTGTCGAGATTGAGCAAGGTGAATGACTCCTCCGTCACCCCGCGACCGTGCGCCAGCGGCACCACCTGAAGCCGGACATTGGGCAAGGCCGATACGTCCAGCAGCTTTACCATCTGCTCTCGCATGATCACCTCGTTGCCCACCGTCCGCATGAGTACGGACTCGTCCAAGACCAGCCAAATCTGAGCGGACCTAGGGGGAAGAAGGCGGCTCTGACGGTTCATCCGGATGGCGACACGCTCCTCGACCTCCCGCGGAGTGAGGTTGGCGTCGACCCATCGCCAGCTCTGCACGAGGTGACGCGCGTAACTCTCGGTCTGCACGATCCCCGGCACCACGCCGATTTCCCACTGACGTATGGACTCGGCCACCGCTTCGACATCCATGAAGGAGAGGAAGTCCTCACTGACCGGAGGCGGGTAGGACCGCCACGACGGCGGCGTGTGCGACTGCGCGGCAAGCGCCAGGAGGCGTTCCCGCTGGTGAGGCAGCACGTCATACAGATCCAGCAGTAAGCCCACGTCACCTTCGGTCACACTTATTCGCGCGTTTTCGATGCGACTTATCTTGGACGATGACCAGCCAAGGCGGGTCTTTATCTCATCGCCGGTGAGACCGGCCCGTTCCCGGAGCCGACGGAGCTCTCGCGCGAGAATACGGCGCTGTACTGGAGGAGGGGTAGATGTACGGTTCACGCCTCTAGTCCTGAGTTAGTTACCTATGCCCGGAAGGGCTCGTGATCACTCCTCCTCATTGAGACACACAAGTAAGACTGCATGCAAGATTGCATGCAGTCTTGTCCCCTTTTACCATGAAATGGGAGGCGCTGCATGAGTGATCGGGTGCCGTACATGGGGGGCTCCAACCGGAGAATCAACGCATCGGTCCTCGACGCCCATGCGATTCCGTGGGCACCTCCCGGCCAACGCCCCGGGTCATCCTTATCTCTTTCCCCATCAGGGGCACCACCTGCCGGCGATCCGGAGCCGGAGGGTACGTTAGGAGCCATTCATGTCCGTGGCCGCTATCGCGGAAACTCCAGGTACTACATTCACAGATCTTGGCGTTCGGCTGCGTAACTGCCTGTAGTAGGTCCATCGTCATGCTGTGACCTGTTCTCTCACCTACGATCTG
>NZ_JBFAOH010000062.1:0-22551 GCF_040675175.1 Nonomuraea sp. NPDC049649 | reverse complement strand
AACTCTGGCGGGTGAGGTGCGGGCATGGGGGACATCCTTCCTGATGATCAAGGGTGACCTCAGGGCAAGTGTCCGGAAAACGGGGGGAAGCTCAGATTTCCCGCTGGTACCCCGCCTGCGGGCAGTGTGCCGCTCACTCCAACAGCGTGTCGCCCGCGTACGTGACCAACGCTCGCGGCCATGAAAGTTGATGCACGGCACCGGACCGGGCAGCGAGATTCGCGCGTGGCCATTCGAGGGTAGTGCTCACCCCGTACGACGCACAGCACGATGCCAGGTACGGACCATGGACAACCCAACGGACAAATCACTCGGACCTCCGGCTCCGGCCGGGATCCCCCACAGGCCGGGGAACAGCAGGCTGCTCGCCATGCTGACCGCCGCCGAGCACGGAATCCTCTACCTGGTGTCGTTCGCGCTGCTGGCCCTGGCCGTCGGCATCCTCGCCCTCATGACCCTCACCATCGTCCAAGGAGGCGTATCCGGCGCCGAGAAAATCATCATCATCCTGGAAGAGCTGCTCCTGGTGCTGATCGTGCTGGAGATCTTCGTGACGGTGCAGACCCACCTGGAGGGCGGCCGCCTGCAACTGGAACCGTTCATCATCGTCGGCATCATCGCGATCATCCGGCACATCCTGTCGGTGGTCGTCCGGCTGACCATCCCGGTCCACCCGGCAGAGAGCCGCCAGCAACTCACGGAGCTCGCCATCTACGCCGGCAGCGCCTTCATCCTGGTCACCGCCCTGGCACTGACACGATGGTCGCGACGCCGGCCCACCCCGCCCGGCACAGCGCTCCCGGACGAGAACTGACCGATCCCCGCCGTCAGCTCTCCTCCTTCCGTACCTGGTCCGGCCGCTTGTCCGGGCGCAGGCCGCGCCAGCTCGGATGCCGCAGACGGCCGTCCGCAGTCCACTCCGTGTACTGCACCTCGCCCACCAGGGTGGGATCGACCCATCGCGCGTCGCGCTCGTGCGTGCGCGGCAGCTCCTCGCTGAACGGGCTGTCCGGGCGCTCGTGCGGCGCGAGTCGGGCCGCGAGATCCCGCAGCATCTCATCCGTGAAGCCGGTGCCTACATTCCCCACGTAGACCAGCCGTCCCAAGTCGTCGTACACGCCCAGGAGCAGCGACCCAATCATGTCGGCGCGTCTGCCCTCGCCTGGCCTCCACCCTCCCACGATCACCTCCTGGGTGCGAAAATTCTTCACCTTCACCCAGTCGCGGCTGCGCCGTCCCGGCGAGTAAGTCGATGCCAACCGCTTGGCGACCACGCCTTCCAGCAGGCGCTCGCGGCTCCGCCGGAACGCCGTGGCCCCGTCGCCGACGCTGTGGGGCGGGACGCTCCAGCGTTCTCCGGCCACCACGGTCGTCGAAAGCAGTTCTCTGCGTTCCGTGTACGGCAGGTCGATGGTGGAGAAGTCGTCCACATGCAGGACATCGAAGATCAGATAGGAGACCGGCGTCGACCGAGCCAAGACCGCGACTCTGCTCGGATCCCGCTGGTGGATGCGCGGTTGCAGCGCGGTGAAGCTCGGCACACCCCGATGATCGAATGCGACGATCTCCCCGTCGAGCACAGCACTGCCCCGTACTGCGGTCGGCAGCGATCCAAGCTCCGGGTAGGCGGCCGTGACGTCGAGGCCGTTGCGTGAGACCAGCCGGAGCGCGGCGCCGTCGACGTAGCCGAGCGCCCGTGCACCGTCCCATTTCATCTCGTAGCCGAACAGCCGGTCCTCCGCCGACGATGGCAGCCGCCCAAGCCGCGCCAGCATCGGCGAGTACCTTGGAAGGTTCCCCATAAGAAGGTCGTACCCAAGCGCGGAACGCTTCTGTGATAGCTGTGGTGGGACCCGCGCTTGTAGCGTTCCCCCTGTACGACCGTGGACGCGCTCGGCGCCCATGTCGCAGGTCTTTCAGCAAAGGGGGCCGCGTCGATCGCGGCAGTCGTGCCCCCGGCGGGACTCAACGCCCTACGCCACGCCGACAGCTAGGGAAGCACCGAAGCCAGGTCTCTCGGCATGCTGGACTTCACGTCCTCCCACTCGCCGTCGGTAATGTACCTCCTGAGCGCCTGCAAAACCGTCTTGACGAGATCTTCCGTGTTCTCCTGGATCGGGAAGTCCACCTCGCTCGACACGCGTTCGAGGAACTCCTCGCGGTCGACTTTCATCGGAACCGCGCCCGGGCGCCAGCCGTCGTAATAGAGACCACGGATCAGCAGCGGCAGTTGGGCGGCGAGGTGCGCGCTCTCCTCGACGGACAGCCGGTCGCGCAGCGCGTGAAGCACCGCCCGGAGGGCGGCGTACGATCGATTCCGGTGTTCAGCGGACCAACCGTGCGCCTCTTCGATCTCTCGCAGGACCCGGTTCGTCTTGTCTACCGTCCGGTTGAACGACGCAAAACCGGTCTCCGCCATCTCATCCACCCCTTCGCGTTCTCTTGCGGCATTACAACCGTGGCTCCAGCCGCCCCCGGGCCACATCCCCAAGACATGTAGGACACCGAGCACAAAGATCTCGACAGGCATGGGATTCACCGCTCTGGCGCCGGAAAGCGTACGAGGGGGGCGACGAGATGCGGGGACGCGATCGGGAGTGGCGCCGGGTCGAGGAGCTGTTCCGCACGCTGCGGCAAGGCGGGACCGGCACGCTGCTCGTAGACGGTGAACCCGGGGTGGGCAAGAGCAGGCTGCTGGAGGAAGCAGCCGAGGCCGCTCCCCGCCACGGCATCGGCGTGATCCGCGGCAGTGTGCAGGAATTCGGCGAACTCGTTCCGTGCGGCTTCCTGCTGGAGGCCCTCGGCCTCCCGTTCGAGGCGGAGTCCGTCGGCTCACCGGCACACCTGCTGGACTACCTGACGAAGGGCTTCGAAGAGCGGGCCGGAGCGCCGGTGCTGGCCGTGATCGACGACCTGCACCGGGCCGAACCGGCGACGCTGAAGACCGTCTGTGTCCTGCACGATCGGCTGAGGACCCGGTCCGTCGGCTGGCTGCTGAGCGGCTCTGCAGCCGAGAACAACGCCTGGGCCCCCTGCCTGTTCGGCCCCTTGGAGCGGAACGGCGCCGCGCGGGTGACGCTCGGGCCGCTCTCGCCGAAGGCCGTCGCGGAGCTGGCAGCGGACCTGCTCGGGAAGGCCCCCGATCCGACGACGCGTGCGCTGCTGGCCGGTGCCGGGGGCAATCCTCTGCTGATCATCGAATTGCTCGCGGGCCTGCGCGACGAAACCCGCCTCGATGCGTCCGGTGACGCCATGCCACGTGACCATGTGCCCGCCCGGCTGCGGACGGTGGTACGACGCTGGACCGATGCCCTGGGCGGGGACGCCAGAAGTTTGGTGGAGACGGTCGCCGTGCTCGGCGGGCCGCTGCCGGTCGAGCAGGCCGCGTCGCTGCTAGGCACCACACCGGCAGGCTTGCTCTGCGCCATCGGGGAAGCCACGGCGGCAGGCATCCTCGACGTCACCGAGCGGGGGCTCGCCTTCCGCTACGAGCTGGTCGGGACCGTCACCGCCACCTGGGTTCCTCCGCCGATACGGGACGCGCTGCTGAGCCAGTCCGGCGCTCTCACAGACCCCGGACCGGCGGGCGCCCCTTTCACCGCTTCGGCCGCCGCCGTCCACACGGCGATCGCCGATGGGCGGCTGGAGGAGGCCGAGAACATGATCCGGGAACGTCTCGCCGGCGATCTCTCCGCGCAGCACGTGGCGGAACTGCGATGCCTGCTGTCGGACGTCCTGTACCGGACCGGCAGGGGCGAGGAGGCGATCCACGAGGCCGGCAGCGTACTGGCCCTCCCGGCCCGCCCGCATCACGTGCGCGACCGCGCGGTCGCCGTGCGGCTGTACGCCATGACACGCCTGCGTGACGACCACGTACGCGCGTACGCGGAGGAGATCGTCGAGGGCGAGTCCGGGTACGGTCCGGCAGTCACCGCCGCCGCGCTGACCGCCCTGGCCACGATCGAGCGGGACGAGGGCAGGCTTTCGAACGCCTTCGCACTGGCCGGGGATGCCTGGCGGCTGTCCGGCATGGACGGGCCGGACGAACGCCGCTACGAGGCCTGTCTCACGATTGCGGCGATGCTCGTCGATGTGCGCGACCTCGACGCGGCGCGGGCGATGCTCCAGCAGGCACGCACGGACATGCTCGCCCACGACCATCCGGTCTGGGCGGCGGACGTCGCGGCATTGGAGGCTCGCGCCGAATTCGCCGCGGGCCGGTTCGACGGTGCGGTCGCCGAGGCGAGAAGAGCCATGAGCCTCGCCGCCGCCCACAACACGCCGCCGGCCGCCGAGGTGGCCGGCGGCGTGCTTGCCGCCGTCGCTCTCCGGCGGGGCGACCTGCGAGAAGCGACGCGACGGGTCGCGGCCCCCGCTGAGGGGTCGGGCGAAGCACATGCGAGGCGGTCCCTGCTGGCAGCCCAGGTCACCGAGGCGCGCGACGGCCCCCGGGGCGCGATGACCTTGCTCACGGATCTCTGGGGCCCGCTCCGGCAGCCGTCCCCGCTGCTCGCCGTGGATCCGACGGTGAGCGCGTGGATGGTCCGGGCCGCCATGGGCGCGGGAGACCGTTCGACGGCCGAGTCCATCGTCGCCACGGCGGAGGCCCTCGATCACGCCAGCCCGGGGTTCCGGACATTGGCCGCCTCCGCCGCGCACGCCCGGGGCCTGCTCTATGGCGATCGCGAGGCTCTCACCCTAGCTGCCGGCCAGATCGAGGACCCATGGGCGCAGGCCTCGGCCAAGGAGGATCTGGGCGTGGTGCTGAAGGCCGCCGGGGAGCAGCAGGAGGCGGTCGCCAGCCTGGATCAGGCCTTGGCGATCTACCACGACATCGGATCCACCAGGGATGCGGCACGCGTCCGCCGGAGGCTGCGCGGCCTGGGAGTGCGCCGCCGCCACTGGCACCACACTCCGCGGCCTCCCTCCGGCTGGAACAGCCTCACGGAGACCGAGGATGCCGTCGCGCTGCTCGCCGTCGACGGATGGACCAACCGGCAGATCGCCGAGCAGATGTTCCTCAGCGTCCATACGGTCGCGTTCCATCTGCGGCATGTCTACCGCAAGCTGGGCATCAATTCCCGCGTCGAGCTCACACGTCTCGCGGTGGCGCAGGGACGTGCCGGCCCCGACGGGTCGCACCGCCGAAACTACACCGATGGGGGATGTGACAGCCCGGTGCGAGGACAAGGGTCGGAACGGTAAGCACTGGACCCGGACTCTCACCCCGAGGGGGTACCGATGGCACGACTGGCAATTCGCCCCAGGCTCGGCGAGCTGTACCCGATGCGCGAGTTCGAGGACGTCTACGACCGGCTGGGGCAGCTGATGAGCGCAGCCCTGGGAGAGTTCACCGAGGACGGGCCCACCGGCACGTGGACTCCCGCGGCCGACATCTCGGAGACCGAGGACTCGTACGTCGTGGAGGTAGACGTCCCCGGTGCGAAGAAGGATCAGGTCGACGTCCAGCTCTCCGAGCGCGAACTGATCGTCACGGGGCAGATCGAGAAGCACGACAGTCAGCGGCGGCACCGCGAGACGCGCAGGGCCGGCAGGTTCGAGCTGCGCACGCTGCTCCCAGGAGAGGTCGACGACGAACGAGTCGAGGCACGTCTGTCCGACGGCGTGCTGACGGTCACCGTTCCGAAGGCGGAGGCTGCCAAGCCCCGGCACATCGAGGTGACCGCCGCCTGAGGCGGGAAGAGGAGGAGTCGTATCCGGTCCCCTTACTGCCAGCAGGGGGACTGCTCGTCATACGACACGTCTCGTACCTCCGCGCGGCCGGCTGGGGCGCGCGAAGCGAGGTCCGGCCTCCCCGCCGGCCTGTTCCACGGGATCTTCGCGACGAGGGCAGCGTCCATGGTCGCGCTGGTCCCGTGGCGATCATTGGCCGGCGGTTCTTCGCGGGCCGGCCGCGCACCCGACACACGGCGGCGGATGAATACCGAGTACGAGGTCCTCCTCGAGTCCGGGCATGCGGCCAGGGCCGATGAGCTTCTTGGGAAGGCGGACGAGCAATGGCGAAGGCAGTAGGAATCGATCTCGGAACCACGAACTCGGTGATCGCCGCCACGGAGGACGGTCACCCCACGGTGCTCCCCAACGCGGAGGGCTCGCGGACGACCCCGTCCGTGGTGGCGTTCACCGCCGAGGGTGAGCGCCTGGTGGGTCAGCTCGCGCGGCGCCAGGCGATACTCAACCCGAAGGGGACGATCTACTCGTCCAAACGATTCATCGGCCGTCGCTACGAGGAGGTCGAGAGCGAGAGCCACGCTGTGTCCTTCGACGTCGTCGAAGGGCCGCAGGGAGCCGTCCGCTTCCAGGTCGGCGACAAGCAGTATGCGCCGGAGGAGGTCTCGGCGCTGGTCCTGCGCAAGCTGGCTGCCGACGCCGCGAAGTACCTGGGCGAGAAAGTGACCGAGGCGGTCATCACCGTGCCGGCGTACTTCAACGACGCCCAGCGCCAGGCCACCAAGGACGCGGGGCGCATCGCGGGCCTCGAGGTCCTGCGGATCATCAACGAGCCGACCGCCGCCGCCCTCGCGTACGGGCTGGACAAGAAGGCCAACGAGACCGTGCTGGTCTTCGACCTGGGCGGCGGCACGTTCGACGTCAGCATCCTGGACATCGGCGAGGGGGTCGTCGAGGTCCGGGCCACCTCCGGCGACGGGCACCTCGGCGGCGATGACTTCGACCGCAGGATCGTCGATCATCTCGCTGACGATTTCCAGCGAGAGCAGGGCATCGACCTGCGCAAGGACCCGCAGGCATTGCAGCGCCTCTTCGAGGCGGCCGAGAAGGCCAAGGTCGAGCTGTCGTCGGTGACCCAGACCACGGTCAGCCTGCCGTTCATCACGGCGGACGCCTCCGGTCCCAAGCACCTCAACACCACGCTCATGCGGTCCACCTTCGAGAAGATCACCACCGACCTCGTCGAACGCTGCATCCATCCCGTCGAGCAGGCGATGCAGGACGCCAAGCTCAGACCCGCCGACATCGACGAGGTGATCCTCGTCGGCGGATCCACGCGAATCCCCGCCGTTCAGAACCTCGTCCGCAGGCTCACCGGGGGCAAGGACCCCAACATGACGGTGAACCCCGACGAGGTGGTCGCCGTCGGAGCGGCGACCCAGGCGAGCATCATCAAGGGTGAGGTGCAGGACGTCGTGCTGCTCGACGTCACGCCTCTCTCGCTCGGCGTCGAGACCCTCGGCGGGCTCATGACCAAGGTCATCGAGCGCAACACCACCATCCCGGCCCGCCGGACCGAGACGTTCTCCACCGCGGAGGACAACCAGAGCGCGGTGGACATCGTGGTCCTGCAAGGTGAGCGGGAGCGCGCCGCCGACAACCGGGTGCTCGGGCGCTTCCGGCTGGAGAACATCCGTCCCGCGCCACGAGGGGTGCCGCAGATCGAGGTCACCTTCGACATCGACGCCAACGGCATCCTCAACGTCTCCGCGCGAGACAAGGACACCGGGGCCGAGCAGCGGATCACCATCAGCGAAAGCTCCAACCTGGACAAGTCGGAGATCGAGCGGATGGTGGCGGACGCCGAGCAGCACCGTGCCGAGGACGCCCGGCTCCGGGAGACCGTCGACGCGCGCAACGAGCTGGACTCGGTCTCCTACCAGGTGGAGCGCCGGCTGAGGGAGCTCGGCGACGCGGTGCCCGTGCACGAGAAGGCTCGCGCGGAGCAGCTCGTCGAGGACGCCCGCCAGGCGATCAAGGAAGAAGCGCCCCTCGACCGGCTGCGCACACTCAGCGCGGAGCTCCAGCAGGTGTACCACGGACTCGGCGCCGCCGGTGGCCGGCCCGAGACGCCCGGGGTCCCGCCCCAGGGCCAAGGGGAAAGCGCCCCGGGCGCCGACGACGACGTGATCGACGCGGAGTTCACCACCTCGGAGCCCGATTGACATGAGCGAAAACGTACCCGATGCCCACAAGGAGCCCCGCGAGGAGGCCGCCGCCGCGTCAGCGGAGACGGACGCCAAACTCGCGGAGCTGGAAGACCGGTGGCTGCGCGCCGTCGCGGACCTGGACAACCTCCGTAAGCGAATTTCTCGCGACAACGAGCGGTTGCGGGCCGAGGAACGCGCCAGGGTCGCCGCCGCGTGGCTGCCCGTCCTGGACCATCTCGAGCTCGCACTGAGCCATGCCTCCCGCGGCGACGACCCGAAGGCGGTGCTCGACGGCGTGCGAGCGGTGCGCGACCAGGCCGTCGCAGTCCTGTCCAGCCTGGGCTACCCGCGGGACGACGAGACGGGCGTGATTTTCGACCCGGCGCGCCACGAGGCGGTGGCGACCGTCGAACGGGACGATGTCGAGCCCGGCACCGTCGTGGAGGTGCTGCGGCCCGGCTACGGCGAGGGAGAGCGGCAGCTGCGACCCGCGAGAGTCGCTGTCGGGAAGAAGGCGGAGTGATGGCCGCACGGCGGGACTTCTACGAGGTGCTCGGCGTGGACCGGAACGCCGGCGCGGACGAGATCCAGCGGGCCTACCGCAAGCTCGTGCGCGCCTACCATCCGGACGTCAACAAGGATCCAGAGGCCGAAGACAGGTTCAAGGAGATCTCCGAGGCCTACGCCGTGCTCTCCGATCCCGAGACGCGCCGCCGGTACGACGCGTTCGGGCACGACTTCCGTCAGGTGCCGCCCGACGTGGACCCCGCGGAGTACGCCCGCGCCCGCGCGGGTGCCGGCGCCCGGGCAGGGGCGGGCGGCGCATGGCGGCCGGCGGGGGCCGGGGACGTCGGCTTCGGCATGGGCATCGACCTGGACGATCTGCTCAGCGGCATGTTCGGTGGCAGGCGGGGCTGGGGTCCTGTGCCCGGCGCCGACCAGGAGGCGCAGCTCACGCTGACCGTCGAGGAGGCCTACCGCGGCGGCCGCCACGTCATCACGCTGCCTGGCGGCAGGCGCCTGGACGTCACAATCCCGCCCGGGGTCACCAACGGGCAGCGCATCAGGCTCGCCGGTCAGGGCGGGCGAGGAAGCAGCGGAGCGCCGGCAGGCGATCTGCACCTGATCGTGCGAATCGCTGATCATCCCCGGTATCGCGTGGAGGGCCGCGACATCCACGCCACCCTGCCGCTCTCCCCCTGGGAGGCGGCACTGGGCGCCACGGTGCCCATAGACACACCAGGCGGCGAGGCGAAGCTGAGAGTGCCGCCGGGCACGTCCAGCGGCCGTCGGCTGCGCTTGAGAGGGCGCGGCATGCGCAACCCGCATGGACCCGCGGGTGACTTCTTCGCCGAAGTCAAAATCATGGTGCCGGCCACGCTCACCGACGCCGAGCGACGCCTGTTCGAGCAGCTCGCCGCCGCATCGCGGTTCGACCCGAGGAGGCACTCGTGATGTACGCACTGGTACGCCCGGCCCGGCTCGACCTCGATTCCTACGCACGGGTCACAGGGCTGCACCCGGAGTTCGTTCGCCGGCTGGTAACGCTAGGGCTCCTGGAGCCGGGCAGGGATGCCAGGGGGGAGCTGTACTTCGCCCCTTCTCAGGTCAGGGCGGCCGCCCGCATTCAGCGGCTGCGCGAGGGCCTGTCCATCAACTACGCCGCGATCGGTGTGGTGATCGACCTCCTCGACCGGATCGCGGAGCTCGAGACCGCCCTGCGCGGCCCTTCGCCACGACGCTAGGGGGATTGGCATGGACCCGAACAGGATGACGCAGAAGACGCAGGAGGCTCTGCACGACGCCCAGACCAAGGCGCTGCGGCACGGTCACACTGAGGTCGACGGGGAGCATCTCCTGCTGGCCCTGCTCGACCAGTCCGAGGGGCTGGCACCTCGGCTGCTGCAACAGGCAGGCGCCGACACGCAACGTCTTGGCGCCGACGTCGAGGCGGAGCTGATGCGCAGGCCCAAGGTCAGTGGCCCAGGCGCCGCCCCCGGCCAGGTGTTCGTCACTCAACGCCTGGCCCGGCTGCTCGACGCCGCCGACCGAGAGGCGAGCCGGCTCAAGGATGAGTACGTTTCGGTCGAGCACCTGGTGCTGGCCATGGTCGAGGAGGGCGCAACGACCGCGGCGGGGCGGCTGCTGCACAGTCAGGGTGTGACCAGGGACCGGTTCCTGCAGGCGCTCACCGCCGTCCGGGGCAACCAGCGGGTCACCTCGGCCATGCCCGAGGTCGCCTACGAGGCACTGGAGAAGTATGGGCGCGACCTGGTCGCGGACGCTCGGGCGGACAAGCTCGATCCCGTGATCGGCCGCGACACGGAGATCCGCCGGGTGATCCAGATTCTGTCCCGCAAGACCAAGAACAATCCCGTCCTGATCGGTGACCCCGGCGTCGGCAAGACGGCCGTGGTCGAAGGGCTCGCCCAGCGGATCACCCGCGGCGACGTCCCCGAAGGGCTGCGCGACAAGACCATCTTCAGCCTGGACATGGGCGCGCTGGTCGCGGGGGCCAAGTACCGCGGGGAGTTCGAGGAACGCCTCAAAGCCGTGCTGAACGAGGTGAAAGCGGCCGAGGGCCGGATCCTGCTGTTCGTCGACGAGCTGCACACGGTGGTCGGCGCCGGGGCGACCGAGGGTGCCATGGACGCGGGCAACATGCTCAAGCCGATGCTCGCGCGCGGCGAGTTGCACATGATCGGCGCGACCACGGTGCAGGAGTATCGCCAGCACATCGAGAAGGACGCCGCCCTGGAGCGGCGGTTCCAGCCGGTACTGATCGACGAGCCCTCGATCGAGGACGCTGTTTCGATCCTGCGCGGCCTGCGTGAGCGGCTGGAGGTCTACCACGGCGTGAAGATCCAGGACAGCGCGCTCGTCGCCGCGGTGACGCTGAGCCACCGCTACATCGCCGACCGGTTCCTGCCGGACAAGGCCATCGATCTGGTCGATGAGGCGTGCGCGATGCTCCGCACCGAGATCGACTCCATGCCGGCCGAGCTCGACGCGCTCACCAGGAAGGTGATGCGGCTGGAGATCGAGGAGGCCGCGCTGGCCAAGGAGGACGACCCCGCGAGCCGGTCCCGCCTGGAAGAGCTGCGGAAGGAGCTGAACGCCTCGCGTGCCGAGGCCGAGGCGATGCGGGCGCAGTGGGAGGCCGAGCGGTCGGCCTTGCGCAAGGTGCAGAGCCTGCGGCAGGAGCTGGAGAGCGTGCGGCGGGAGGCCGAACAGGCCGAGCGTGCCTACGACCTGAACCGTGCCGCCGAGCTGCGCCACGGCCGGCTCCCCGAGCTGGAACGCCGGCTACGCGCCGAGGAGGAGCGGCTGGGTACCCGGCAGAACGGCCACCGGCTGCTGCGCGAAGTCGTCACGGAGGACGAGATCGCGTCCATCGTCTCCCGCTGGACCGGCATCCCGGTGACCCGGCTGAAGGAGGCGGAGCGGGACAAACTGCTCAAGCTCGATGAAATCCTGCACGAACGTGTCGTCGGGCAGGAGGAGGCCGTGCGGCTCGTGGCCGACGCCGTCATCCGCGCTCGTTCCGGCATCAAAGATCCTCGGCGCCCCATCGGATCGTTCCTGTTCCTCGGACCCACCGGGGTGGGCAAGACCGAACTCGCGAAGTCCCTCGCGGCGGCCCTGTTCGACACCGAGGACAACATGGTGCGCATCGACATGAGCGAGTACCAGGAGCGCCACACGGTCAGCCGGCTCGTCGGCGCTCCTCCGGGCTACGTCGGTTATGAGGAGGGCGGCCAGCTCACAGAGGCGGTGCGGCGCAAACCGTACTCGGTGGTGCTGTTCGACGAGATCGAGAAGGCCCACATGGACGTGTTCAACACGCTGCTGCAGGTCATGGACGACGGGCGGCTGACCGACGCGCAGGGCCGCACGGTCGATTTCCGCAACACCGTGATCATCATGACCTCCAACATCGGCTCGCAGCACCTGCTGGACGGCGTCACCGCCGACGGGGAGATCAAGCCCCAGGCACGCGAGAGCGTGATGGGTGAACTGCGCATGCACTTCCGGCCCGAATTCCTCAACCGGGTCGATGACATCGTGCTGTTCAAGCCGCTGACCGAGGCCGAGATCGAGCACATCGTGGACCTGATGTTCACCGACATCAGAAACCGCCTGGCCGACCGTCGGCTCACCCTGGAGGTCACCGAGGACGCGCGCCGGCTCATCGCCAACCAGGGCTACGACCCCGTCTACGGCGCCCGGCCACTGCGCCGGTTCATCTCCCGCGAAGTGGAGACCAGGATCGGACGCGCTCTGCTCTCCGGCGACGTGCCCGAAGGGTCCACCATCATGGTCGGCGCCGACAAGGGTGAGCTGAACGTCACCTTCTATCCGTCCAGGACCTGACATGAACACCCTGAACTGCGCCAACTGCGGCAGGCCCAACAGGGTTCCGGACGCCTGGCGAGGCAGGCCCTTGTGCGGGGTCTGCCACCGCCCGCTGCCGTGGATCGTCGACGCCGACGACAGCACCTTCGCCGAGGTCGCCGAACGCGCCGACCTTCCCGTCCTCGTCGATTTCTGGGCGCAGTGGTGCGCACCGTGCCGGACAGTCACCCCGGCACTCGAACAGCTCGCCCGCGAGATGGCGGGACGGCTCAAACTCGTCAAAGTCGACGTGGACAGGTCTCCGGCCCTCGCCCGCCGATATGCGATCACGGCCGTCCCGACGCTCATGGTGCTGCACGAGGGCCGCGTCGTGGCGCGGCGCGCGGGCGCACCGCCCGTGCCGCAGTTGCGCGAGTGGGTCGAAGACACCGTACGGGCACCGTCATGACGGCCTCGCCGGCCTGCGCGGCCGGAGCGCCTGACCCGCGCGGGATCCGGACCAGCGCGCTGTCCGCCGCGGGCGACGTTCGCAGCGGCCAGGTCAGACGGGTCGCTTCCGAAGCCGGAGAAGGCGCCACCGTACAAGAGAGATCCACCACCCGAGGAAGTCATGAGAGAGGACGGTGATCCACATGCCCGTGATCGCAGTTTCCAGGTTCGAGCACTTCTTCCGCGCCGCCGCGGGACTGGACGTGGACAAGGCCGACCTGAAGCGCCACAGCGACTTCGTCAACCGCAAGCTGTACGACATGCTCGTCGTCGCCGAGGCCGCCGCGAAGGCGAACCGGCGCGACATCATCCAGCCCTGGGACCTGCCCATCACGAAGGGACTGCAGGAGAACATGCACGACTTCCGTGACCTGGACGAGGAACTGGACCTGGCGTCGATCCTGGACGAGCTCGCCGCGCTGCCTCCGCTGGATCTGTCGCTCAGCGTGGAAACCGAGGCCCGGCTGCCGGCCGTGGCGGGCGGGCTCTCCGTGGCGCTCGGCAGGGCGATCAGGCTCATCGAGCCCGATCGGAAGAACCCGACGAGCAAGGAGTGGGAACGAACGAGCCAGATCTTCGACCTGCTGCTATGACGCGACTCGGCGGGCCGCCGTCGTCTGCCGCCGCCGATTCCGGCTGTGCTCGGAGCCGGCGGGTAATTCCTCGGTCCCGGAGGAGCCAAAAGCACGGTCAGCGACGCCGAGCACGCGCTGGACTCGCACGTCAAAGGGATGGCCTCAGCCCGTCCTGTGACACGCTGATGCCGTGAGCGCAGCGTGGGAGGGTCGCGGACGGCGGATACTTTCCTTGCGGCGGGTTTCGATGTGCGCCCTGCTCGGGGCGGTGGCCGGCGGGGTTGTCGCGCTCATCGGCGCCCCTGAGCTGTTCTTCTTCGTCACCTGGGATGTGGCTGTTTCCCTCATCCTGGTGTGGGCGTGGCGGATCATCTGGTCGCAGGACCACGAGGGGACCGGGCGCACGGCAGAAGAGGAAGGTGAGACGCACACCACCGACACGGGCATTCTGATCGCCTCGGTGGCCAGTCTCGCGGCCGTCGTGGCCGCCGTCCTCCGCAAGGGCAGCGATCTGGACCCTGTCGCCGTGATATCAGTGATCTTGAGTTTGGTCACCGTAGTCCTGTCCTGGACTTTGACGAACACCGTTTTCGCCCTCAAGTACGCGCGCTTGTACTACGTCGAGGTTGACGGAGGCATCGACTTTCAGCAGGAGCAGCCGCCGAGCTATATCGACTTCGCCTACATGGCGTTCACCGTGGGCATGGCTTACGGAGTGACGGACAATGCGCTGAGCAGCACCCGCATCCGGAAAGTCGCCCTCGGGCACGCCCTGCTTTCCTATCTTTTCGGCACGGTCGTCATCGCGGTGTCGATCAGTCTCATCGCCAGTCTGGGAGAGTGATGAGCCCCTGTCGAATACGGGTCCGCTCGTAATGCCCGGCGCCGGCACGAAGTCCACCACGAGGATCGGCGAGCGAGGGTGCGGCCGGCTGCGGGATGGCGGCACGGCAAGACAGCAGCGAGGCGCCCGGGTCCTCTGAAGGCCTGGTGAGGGCAAAATGCTGCCCGGGAACGGAGTGCCCGCCACCCGGCGAGGGCAGCTCACAGCAGGAGGTAAAAGACGACCCGGAAGCCGTCAGGCGGGGCGCCACGGCTGGGGGTGCGGGGATGGCATTTTCCGCCGCGAGGCGATGGCTGGATCGGTGGGGCGACCGGCTCCCGGGCCCTGGTCGATGGCGGCGGCGTGGGCTACGCCGCTGGGCGCGGCGCGAGAGGCAGTTGCTGATGCCGACGGTGACGGTCACCGTCGGCTGCCTGCTGGCCTGGTGGATCTCCACCGAGATCGGTTCGCCTCAGGCGGTGCTCGCTCCCACCGGCGTGTTGCTGTCGGTGACGGCGACCGCCTACAGCACCGTGCTCCAGGCCTTCCAGCAGACCATCGCGGTGCTGGTCGGACTGGCGGCCGCCCTAGCCTTCGTACAGGTGTTCGGCGCCAACGCGGTCACCATGACCGTCATGGTCGCGGTCGCGCTGGTGGCCAGCAGAACCGTCGGCATACCCTGGCAGAACACACAAGCGCCCATCACCGCCCTGCTCGTCTTCACTCTGGGCCGTGAGTACGGCATGGCGCGACTGCTCGACATCGTCATCGGCGCGGTCGTCGGAACCACGCTCATCCTGATGATCCCGCCCCGTCACGTGGGCCGGGCCGCCAAGGACATGGCTGACTTCGCCGATGATCTCGCGGACCTCTGCTTCGACCTGGCGGAAGGTGTCAGGCGACCCTGGACCGCGCACCAGGCGCAGCAATGGCTGGCCCGTGCCAGGCGCCTATCCGGCAGGCTGCGTTCGGCCCACGAGAGCGCCGAACGAGCCAACGAGTCCCTGCGTTTCACCCTGCGCCGGGCGCGAACCCGCCGGCGCCTGCGCCACATCATGCAGGCCGCCCTGTGCCTGGAGCACGCCTGCCTTCAACTGCGCGGCATCGCCCGTGCCGTCGCCGACCTGGCCGCCGGGGTTCTCGGCCTGCCAGGAGAGCGCGAGACCAGCAATTTTCCCCGGGACTTCGCCGACCTCCTGGATGTGATCGGAAAGGCCTACACCTGCTTCGAGCATCTGCTGGTCGCCCCCGGCAACGGCGAGGACCTGGTCCAGCTGCGCGAGACTCTGGCGGAAGGCGAGCGTCTCGAACGCGCTGCCCGCGAACAGATTGCAGAGATTGATCCGCGTTCACCCCTCTGGACGCTGTACGGCACGCTGCTCCACGACTGCGTCCAGCTGCGCTACGAAGTCGATCCCGACCACGGGCCACACCGTGAGGCCATCCCCCCGCACGTCCATGAACAAGCGGCCCGGATCATGTCACGCCGGCGACGCTGACCTTCAGAGACCCTGGTGAGCGGGTCAGCCCATGTCCTCGAGCTTGCGGCCCTTGGTCTCCCTGATCCATCTTGCGACGAAGACGAACGACAGCAGCGCCATGACGGCGTACCCGGCGTAGGTGAGCGGAAGATTCCACTCCGCGAGCGCCGGGAACGAGACCGAGATCAGCCAGTTGGCGAGCCACTGGGCCGCGGCTGCGACGCCCAGGGCTGCGGCGCGGATGCGGTTGGGGAACATCTCGCCGAGCAGAACCCAGACCACCACGCCCCATGACAGTGCGAAGAACAGCACGAACGTGTTGGCGGAAACGAGCGCGACCAGCCCATGCGGGTCCGGCAGCGTAACCCTGCCGTCAGTCATCCTGGCCGCGCTGAACGCCCACGCCGTGGTGGCCAGCGCGATCGTCATCCCCACCGAGCCGATCATGAGCAGTGGCTTGCGGCCGATCTTGTCCACCAGCGCCATTGCGATCAGCGTGCCGATGATATTGATGATCGAACTGGAGAGGCTGATCAGCAGGGACTCGCTCTGGTTGATGCCGACCGACTGCCACAGTACGGTCGAATAGTAGAAGATCACGTTGATGCCGACGAACTGCTGGAAGGCCGACAGAGCGATGCCGATCCAGACGATCGGCAGCAGCCCGAACGCTGGGCCGCGCAGGTCCTTCATTCCCGGCACGCGTTCGGTGCGCACCACGTCCTGGATCTCCGCGATACGTTCGTCGAGGTCCACGTCTTCACCCTCGATCTCGACCAGCACCTCGCGCACCTGCCGCATGCGGCCCGACATGATCAGATAGCGGGGCGATTCGGGGAGTCTCAGAGCGAGCAGCAGATACAGCAGGGCCGGTATCGCGCAGGCGCCCAGCATCCACTGCCAGGCCTGCAGCGGCCCCAGATGGTTGTTGACGTTGCCGCCGGCGATGCTGGCGATCACGTAGTTGACGAGCTGTGAGACGGCGATGCCGAGCACGATGGCCAGCTGCTGGAACGAGCCCAGCCGTCCACGGTAGGCGGGCGGGGAGACCTCGGCGATGTACGCGGGTACGAGCATCGACGCCATGCCGATCGCGAAGCCCGCGATCAGCCGCCAGAAGCCGAGGTCCCAGACCGTGAACGGCAGCATCTGCCCGATCGAGCTGACCATGAACAGCAGCGCCGCAACCTGCATAGACCTCGTACGTCCCAGCTGGTCGGCCAGCCTTCCGCCCGTCCATGCGCCGGCGGCCGAGCCAAGCAGCGCGATCGCCACCACGACCCCGGTCTCCACCGGTCCCACCCGGAAGTGGTTCTGGATACCGACGACCGCGCCGTTGACGACGGCGCTGTCGTACCCGAACAGAAATCCGCCGACCGCAGCGGCCGCCGCGATGAACACGACATGTCCCAGGCGCTCTTGAGGAGCCCGGCTAATGATCATGAAAGTTCCCCCCTGACGGGACATACCCCCATCTCACTCTCGGTAGCCGAAGTGGAGCATTCCGCCATGAATGTCCGGCACATCGTCCTGGCAGCGGGCAGGCGCGTCAGAGTGTGCCGGTGACAGGTCAGGCAGGATGATCGGCCGGCGCCCATGCCGTGCCTGTTCGCGGGCTTCCTGCCCGTCTCGTCCCCTAGCCCGAGTGCGGGCGGCAGGCGCGAGGGCAGTGAGTATGACTGCCGAACAGCAACGGATACGGGAAAGGCGGTGCTGCCGGTGCTGGTACATGGGAGTACGCCCTGGCGGTCGGTCAGCTCGCCGTTCGTGCTGGCCGAGACCGGCCTTCGACGCGAGGAGCCCACCCGATGAGCGCGGTGCTCGGGCTGCTGGCGGTCTTCGTCCTCACCGCGGCCACCGGCTACTTCGTCGCCCAGGAGTTCGCCTACGTCAGCGTCGACCGCCTGACGCTGTCCACCCAGGCCGCCGCCGGCGACAAGAAGGCGGCCAAGGCCATCGAGGTGACGGAGCGGCTGTCGTTCATGCTGTCCGGTGCACAGCTCGGCATCACCGTCACCGCCCTGGTGGTCGGCTTCATCGCCCGGCCCGCGCTAGCCGAGCTGATCGCCCCCGCGCTGACTGGGCTCGGCATGTCCGGAGGCATGGTCGGCGCCGTCGCCCTGGCGATGGGCTTCGCCCTGGCGACGATCATCCAGATGGTGCTCGGTGAGCTGGCCCCCAAGAACCTCGCCCTGGCCAAGCCCGAACCACTCGCCCGTGCCCTGGCCGGCTCCACCCTCATCTACCTGACCGTCGCCGGGCCGATCATCAAGCTGTTCGACACCGCGGCCAACAGGCTCCTGCGCAGCGTGGGCATCGAACCGGTCGAAAAACTGCACCACGGCGCCACCCTGGAGGAGCTGGGCCACATCATCGACGAGTCCGAGGCACACGGTCACCTGCCCGGCAGTCAGGCCGACGTTCTGGAGCGCGCCCTGAACTTCTCCGACCACACCGCCGAGGAGGTCATGGTGCCGCGCGTCGAGGTCGTAGCCATCAGCGCCACAGCCACCCTGGCCGAACTGGACGAGCTCATCGCCCGCCACGGCCACACCCACTACCCGGTGCTCGGCGCCACCCTCGACGACGTGATCGGCCTGGTAGGCCTGCGCGAAGCCGCCGCCGTCCCACCGAGCAGGGCCGCCGAGACCCGCGTCGCGGACATCGCCCACGACGTGCTCATCGTTCCGTTCTCCCTGCCGCTGCCCGACCTGGCGCGCCAGCTGCACGAGCGCGGCGAGGAGGTGGCGTGCGTGGTCGACGAGCACGGCGGCCTGGCCGGACTGCTCACCTGGGAGGACGTGGCCGAGGAACTGGTGGGCGAGATCGCCGACGAAAACGACGTCGAAGAACCCTCCGCGGTAAGCCGGGATGGTGGCTGGGAGTTGGACGCCGGGCTGCGCATCGACGAGATCGCCCTGGAAACCGACCTCAACCTGCCCGATGAAGACGAGTACGACACCCTGGCCGGGCTCATTCTGCACCGGCTCGGACGCTTCGCCGCCCCCGGTGACACGATCACCGTGGATCTGCCCGCCACGCTGGACGACGAGGCGCCCACACACGCCCGTATCGAGGTGCTGACCCTCAACCGGCACGTGCCCGAACGCGTACGCCTGACCCCCTACCGCGACGACACCCCGGAGCGACCGTGAACCTGTGGACGGGCCTGATCCTGACCCTGCTCCTGCTGGTGGGCAACGGCTTCTTCGTGGCCGCCGAGTTCGCCCTGGTCGCCGCCAGGCGCCACCGCCTGGAAAAGGCCGCCGCCGGTGGCAGCCGGGCCGCCGCCGCCGCGCTGGCCGGGATCAAGGAGCTATCGCTGATGCTGGCCGGCGCGCAGCTGGGCATCACCCTGTGCTCGCTCGGCCTCGGCGTGGTCTCCGAGCCGCTGATCGCCGGCACGCTCAGCCCGCTCTTCCACACCATCGGCCTGCCCGGCGCCGCCGCACACACGGTCGCCTTCGTCATCGCGCTGGCGCTGGTGACGTTCCTGCACATGGTGCTCGGCGAGATGGCACCCAAATCCTGGACGATCGCCCACCCCGAACGCTCGGCCACTCTCCTGGCGCTGCCGTTCCGCGGCTTCACCCTGCTCGCCCGGCCCCTGATCAGCGCGCTGAACGGTATGACCAACGGCCTGCTGCGCCTGATCAAGGTCCGGCCCAGGAAGGAGGGCGCCAACCCGCGCACCCCCGCCCAGCTCCAGCACCTGGTGGAGGAGTCACGCCGGCTCGGCCTCATCGAGGCCGACGACCACGCCGTGCTCACCCAAGCCCTCCAAGCGTCGAACGCCCCCATCACCTCACTGATCACCCCGGCCGAGCAGGTCGTCACTGTACCCGCGTACGCCACCCCGCAGCAGGTCATCGACGCCTGCCTGCACGCCCAGCGCTCCCGCCTGATCGCCGGTCCCCTCACTGGCCCCGCAGGCGTCGTGCACGTGCGAGACGCCTACCTGGCGCGCCGCCGCGGCGCCACCGTGACCGCTGCCCAGCTCGCCCATCCACTGCCCGCCTTGGCCCACGACACCTCGATCTTCCAGGCGGTCTCCTGTCTGCGGGCAGCCCACAGCCAACTCGCCCTCGTCCACGCCGCAGACGGCACCCCAGCCCAACCCACCAGGCCTTTCGGGAGCGCCGACGACAGCTCTGCCAGGAGTGCAGTCGTAGGCATCGTCAGTCTCGACGACCTCCTGACCACGCTGCTCGTGCCCGCCTGACCACCAACCGCCTACGAACTGTCGTCGCAGGGCCGGCAGCAGTTCGTAAGCGTTCAGCGTTCACACCAGCAGCCATAGCGCGAGCGCCGACAGCCACGTCGGTGTCCGCCCTGCTCCGCCGCTCGCAGACCACAGCATGACGCCCCCGCCCGAGCCTGGCCAGCGGCGTCACGTACTGGTCATCGTCAACGTCGTCGCCCTGGCCGCAAACACGATGGCCCTCGAGGTGGCGTCGTTCCTGCCCATCGCCGCCATACGATAAGGACCTACGGCGTGCGGCAGCGACAGTACAGGGTTGCCGCAAGGGCCGCGTCCGCCCCAAGCAAGCAATACCTGGATCGCCAACTCTCACCAATCATGCTTCGGGTGTCGGGCCACGCCCGACGCGGGCGGTCACGGCGGTCCCTTTAACGTGGCGACGATGCCGATCACAATGGTGAGCCAGAAAGGAATGTTCCGGCTCCCGGGCACGGCCGGCGAGGCGGTACGGGTGGGCTTCACCAGCCGTCAGCTCACAGCGTGAGTAGGGATGGTCGGGGACTGGCGCGGTTCCCCTGGTGCGGCCTGTTCCCAACCCCTCACGTGCGGTTCTTCCGCGCACGGCTTACCGACGTTCTTACCCGTCGGCGTTCGGTCTTCCTCGCCAGTCCCGAAGGGCCTGGGCGGGAAGGTCTGTGCAGTAAACGGCTCTGGCCCACTTTCGGTGGTGACAGAACGTGGCTAGCCGAGCAGGATGCGGTGACGGAGGAGAGCGAACCCGGCGCGACCGTACATCTGCCGTTTGAGGAGCTTGGTCTTGGTATTGACGCCTTCGGTACCGCCGTTATGGAACGGCAGGCAGAGCGCGGCGATTACCGCATCGCGATCATTGACTAGGCCGCGGGTGAAGGCGTGCACGTGCGGCAGGTCGACCTGTCGTGCGAGCCCTATCCAGACGGTCAGCAGCCGATCGTTGCCGTCCTTCGGGTCGAAGAGGGCGGCGAAGTCCCGGACGAGGCCGCTCAGCATGGTCATCTCGCCACAGGCGGCGATGGCGGCATCGAGCCGTTCCCGCTGGGCGTTTGTCAGTGTGCCCGGTTCACTAAGGAGCAGACCGGCCAGCCGCTTCGGCGAGATCGCGAGCTGGTCGCACTCGACCCTGCCTTGGTTGATGTATCGGTACAGCAGGTTCTGACTGCCGGTGTAGCCGAGTTCCCTGAGTTCGGCGAGCAACTGCTGAACCGGAACGGCGGGCTCTTCAGCACGGCGGCGGCGCAGGTGATCACGGAACGGATCGACGAGCGTAGGCCGGTACTTCGGGACCCTGACCAGCCGCTCGGGCTCACTGATGCGGGCATACCGCTTGACGGTGTTCAACGCCACACCGAGGCGCCGGGCACACTCCAGCAGCCCCACGCCCTGGTCGAGCAGAGCGTGGACCTGCTGCCAGCGCTCGCGTGGCTCTGGTGATGACAGGTGACAGCACTTATCAGTGAGTTCGGACAGCGATAGCGGCTCCGTGAGCCAAAAAATATTGCTGAGTTTCAACAGCACTCGATGGCGCAGATGCCTCCCTCGACGTCGTGATGATGGTCGTCCTTCGTAACGGGCCAAGGTGGTTCGACTGGCAGCCTTCACCTGCAGATGCTCCACCTTGACCCGTTTTGCGGTGACAGATTCGGCGACTCAGGCCTGGCCGAGCCGCCATAGGGACGTGACCTCAGCGGCGCGGGCCGCGTGGAGAGGGTCAGTCTCATCGAGGGCACGCGGGTGTCTCGGCCGCACCTGCAGCCGGTCCACGACCCGCAGGCCTGCGGTTGCGAAGGCGGACAGAAGCTCGGCGCGAGTCCGCAGCGCGAGATGTTCGGCCAGGTCCGACAGGATCAGCCAACCCTCTCCGTCCGGTTCCAAGTGTTCGGCTAGACCGTTGAGGAAGCCGCTCAGCATGCGGCCGCCGGGGTCATAGACCGCGTGGTCGAGGGGTGAGGCGGGCTTGGCCGGGATCCACGGCGGGTTGCAGACGATGAGTGGCACGTGGCCGGGTGGGAAGAGGTCTGCGTGTATGACGTCGACCCTGCCGGCCAGTCCCAGCCGTTGGAGGTTGTCGCGGGCGCAGGCCAGGGCGCGCGGGTCCTGATCGGTGGCCATGAGGCGCTCGACGCCCCTGCGAGCGAGGACCGCGGCGAGCACGCCGGTTCCGGTGCCGATGTCGAACGCCCTGGAGCGCGAGATGAGCGGCGCCCGAGGCACCAGGTCGATGTACTCACCGCGGATCGGCGAGAAGACGCCGTAGTGCGGATGGATGCGACCGCCCAGTGCGGGCACGTCGATGCCTTTGGTGCGCCATTCGTGTGCCCCGGCGATGCCCAGCAGTTCGCGTAGCGAGGTCACCGACGGTCCCGCTGCGGGACCGTAGACCTCCGCGCAGGCCTGTCGCATGTCCGGGGCGCGCCGGAGGGGAACGGTGTAGTCGTGATCGAGCGGCACCAGCAGCCTGCCCAGCGTGCGGGCGCGCTGGGAGCGTGCCTGACGGTGCCGATGGAAGGCCTGGGCCGGCGACAGGGCGGGGCCGTGCGGACGGTGTTCGGCGCGCCGTGCCATGGCGCGCAGGAGCTGGCGGGCATTGTGGAACCTGCGTTCCGCAGATGTGTAGCGAGAAAAGCACATGAATCAGGGGCGTGAGCTGGGGAAACGTGTGCGGGCACGCTGGCGCGGCGTGTCACTA
>NZ_JBFAOH010000061.1:0-24490 GCF_040675175.1 Nonomuraea sp. NPDC049649 | reverse complement strand
CACCCGCACGCCGTCCGCGTGCTGGCCCGCGCCTGGATCCGCGTGATCTGGCGCTGCTGGCTCGACGGCGTTCCCTACGACCCCGCCAAACACGGCGCCGCAGCAGCGCTCAACGAGTTCGTTGCTGCCTGAGGTTGACACAGGGAGTGTCATGCGTACTCCTTGATCAGACTCCGAGACGTTCCTGCTCCTCCTTGACGATCCGCTCTGCCGGCGTCTCGTCGGAGATGTCGACGGCGTCGGCGGTCGACTCGGCCAGGTGGCTGCGCCTGACGTAGGCGTCGAACAACGTGGCCTTGATTCATGATCTCCAACAGCCGCTCGTCCATGCTGTCAGGCGTGAGCAGGCGGTGCACCCGCACGCGCCGCACCTGACCCATCCGGTACGCGCGGGCCTCGGTGAACGCGTCTGGCGGCGGTCCGGCGGCAGGTCGCCGCTGATCGGCCCGTGGACCGGCGAGCCGACCGCCCCGCCGACGGCTGCCAGCACGTCGCGGAAGCAGGAGAACACCACGACCTTGAGCCCCGCTTCGGCCGCCTTGTCCACCAGCTCGCGCAGCCTGCCCAGCTTGGCGGACTTCTCCGGCACCGCGTAGGCCGCCCGCCGCATCGTCATGAACCGGCCCGACGCCACCGCCTCACGGTAGGCCGCCGCGTCGGCCGTACTGAACTCCTCCCACTCGTCCGTGTGGACCAGGTCGGGCAGCTCCGTGATCACATCCTGCTGGTTGCGGCGCAGATAGACGGGCGCGACGGCGCGGCGGAACTCCTACCCGCTCGGGCAGGAAGCCCTCGGCGGCGGCCCGGTCCGACACCTCCGGCGCCGACAGCTCGGCCAGCTCCGCCGCGGCCTGCTCCGCGCGGGCGCGGCGGCGTCTCCCGGACACGAGCCTGCGCAGCCGGCCGCTGAGCGGGCGCGCCCCGGGGATCAGCTCATCCAGCCTGTTCACGACCGTCCCGGCCGTACGGCGGGCGCGCGGCAGGTCCGGGCCGACGGCGACCAGCCGGTGCAGCGCGACGAGCAGCCTCGTGGTCTCGGCGTCCCGGTCGTCCACGTCGATGTGCACGATGCGGGTCCGCCTCGTCACGTCCTCGATCCGCTCCGCGGCCCGCCGCGCCTGCGTGCGGGTCTGCGGCCCGGCCCCGGGCACCTGCCGCAGGTCGTACTGAGTCGCCCAGCAGCCGCCGCGCGCGCCTCAACAGGTCCCGGACCTCCCCGGCGGACGGTGATCCCATGATCCGCCCCTAACGGGAAAACCACCGCCCGCGATACCCGTCTGGCTCGTTCCAAAGAGGGGGGCGGATGTACGATCACTGGACCGAGATCGTGAACCCCTGGACGTGCGCGAGCCGGTTCTTCCGCCCGGACGGCGCGGACACGACGAGGCCGTTCCAGCGCCTGTCCGACTGGCGGGCCCGGATCGGCGCGTTCTTCATCATCTACCTGAGCATCCCGGCCACGGGCTGGGCGGACCTCGTCTGGAACTTCATCGGCAAGGGGTCGCTCAGCCTCTTCGTCGGCGCCTTCGTCGCCCTGACCGCCGTGCTGCGGTCCGCGCCGGCCTCTTGCCGGCGATGCCGTTCCCGCTCGGGTGGCTTCTCGGCTGGTGGGTCATCATCTTCGCGCTCTCGATGATGTGGTACGCGCTGCGCTGGGTGTCCGGGCTCGTCACCGTGTGCCTGCTCGCCGGGTGCGAGTTCCTGTCCGGGCTCGGCAGGCGGAGACGTGCCGCGCCGTACAGCCCGCCTCCCCCGCTCCTCCGCGAGCCCGCGCGGTGGAACGGGCTGGCGGTCGCCTCGCTGCCCGTCACGGTCATCGCCTGCTGGCCGCTGGGGGTCGTGCTGGCGGTGCTGGCGCTGCGGCAGATCCGGCAGACCGGCGAACGCGGCGCGGGGCTCGCGCGGGGCTCGCTCGTCTTCACCGCCGTGTTCCTCGTGGGCTGGTGCGCCTTCGCGATCTGGTACGTGATGACGTACGGCTGATTCAGCGGTAGGTGCGTGACTCGCCGAGGTGGGCGTGTTCGTTGTAGGTCAGCAGGTGCAGGCCCGCGGAGCCCGCCAGCACGGCGGTGATGGAGGCGTTCACCAGGACGCGGTTGAGCGCGACGATGCCGGCTGCCGGGGCCTCCAGGAGAGCGCCCGCGACGGCGGCGATGACGCCCGCCGAGGTCACCACGACGGCGTCCTGGCCGGGGGAAAGGCGGCCGGGGAGGGAGTGCAGCGCTTCGACGGCGGCGCCGGCGAAGGCGTCCCAGCCGCCCTGGTCGATCCACTCTCGGAGTGCCTGGTCGAGGTGGGTCTGGAACAGGCGGCTGTCGTCCGGGGGCTCCGCGCCGTCCAGGTAGCGGCGGACGAGCCCGAGGTGGTCGTACTCGTTCCAGCGCGGATCCTCGGCGGCGGCGCCGGACAGGCCGAGCAGGGCGGCGGTGTCCTTCTGCCGCCGCAGGGTGCCGGAGACGAGCAGCGGCTCGCGGGCCCGGCCCGCGAGCGCCTGCCCGGCGAGCCGGGCCTGATGGCGGCCGAGCTCGCTGAGGTCGTCGTAGTCCGCCGCGCCGAAGGACGCCTGTCCGTGGCGGACGAGGTAGATCACAGCCATCCGATCACACCGATGTGCTGCGGGCCCGCCCGGTGGCCCAGACGCGCCAGACCCCGGCCACGAGCCCGAGCCCGGCCAGGACGGCCACGCCGGGCAGCAGGCCGCCGGGCGGCGCGGTCTGCTCCAGCAGCACGAATCCCCCCATCACCAGCACGAACCAGCCGAAGACCCGCCGGAGCTGCGCTTCGGGGATGCGCCCGGCGAGCCAGCCGCCGGCGACGCTGCCGAGCACCGCGGCGGCGGTGACGCCGATGGCGAGGTCCCAGGCGATGGAGACGCTGGTCAAGTAGCCGGCGAGGCCGGCGAAGGACTTCAGGGCGATCACGATCAGCGAGGTGCCGACCGCGGCCGCCATCGGCAGCCCGCCGAGCAGCACGAGGGCGGGCACGACGAGGAACCCTCCCCCGGCGCCGACGAGCCCGGTCGCCAGGCCGACCACCACGCCGTCGATCAGGGCGCGGCCCACGGCGATGTCGCCGGTCCGCGCCGGGGGGGTGCGCCTGCCGCGGAGCATCGCCAGGGAGGTGGCGACCATCATCAGCGCGAAGCAGATCAGCAGGACCCGCCCGGGGATGTAGCCGCCGAGGATGCCGCCGCCGAAGGCGCCGGCCATGCCGCCGGCGCCGAACAGCAGCCCGGTGCGCCACCGGATGCGGCCGGCCCGGGCGTGGGTGATCGCCCCGGCCGCCGACGTCGCGCCCACGACCAGCAGGGAGGTGGTGATCGCCTGCTTCGGCTCCAGCCCGGCCACGTAGACCAGGATCGGCACCGTCAGGATCGACCCGCCGCCCCCCAGCGCCCCGAGCGCGACGCCGACCAGCAGCGAGAGCGCCAGGACGAGCGCGAGGGTCATGCCCCTCCGCTCGTCACCGTCAGGCCCGCGCCCGCCGCCTCGCCGAAGTGGTCGTCGACCGCCACCACGTCCCGGCCCGCCGCGGCGAGCATCGACGCCGCGATGGAGGCGCGGTAGCCGCTCTGGCAGTGGATCCACAGCTCGCCGTCGGGCAGCTGCGCGGTCCGCAGCTCGTGCAGCGGCACGTTGACCGCGCCTTCGATGTGCCCGGCGGCGAACTCGTCGCTCCTGCGTACGTCCAGGACCACGACCTGCCGCTCCCGCAGCACCTCGGCGAGGCGGGGGAAGTCGGCCTGGCCGAAGGTGCCGAGCTCGCGGTCGCTCCACTGCTCGGGGCCGCCGGTCGCGGCGGCCGCCGGGCGGTCGATCCCGATCCGTACGAGTTCGCGCTGCGCCAGCGAGACGTCCTCGGGCCGCTCGCCCAGCAGGACGAACGGGCTCCCCCAGTCGAACAGCCAGCCCAGGTTGGTCGCGAACGAGCCGTCCAGCCCGAAGTTGAAGCTGCCGGGCACGTGACCGGCCGCGAAGGCGGTCCGGTTCCGCAGGTCGACGACCCACTCCCCCGCCTCGATGCGGCGCCGGATCTCCTCCGGCGTCGCCTCGCGGGGGAAGGACAGGTCGGGCCGTTCGGGGCCGGCGCTGTTCAGCGCGGCCATGTGGACGTAGTACGCGGGCCAGTCGCCCAGCCCGGCCAGCAGCTCGCGGACGTAGGTGTCCTCGTCGTGCAGCAGGACAGGGTTGCTGGAACGTTCCACCCCGATGGTGGACTCGGGGGCGTCGGACTGCGTGGCGGAGCAGAACGAGCCGAACCCGTGGGTCGGGAAGAGCCGCGCGTCGTCCGGCAGCAGCTCGCCCAGCCGCCGGGCCGAGCCGTACTGCAGGCGGGCCAGCCGTTCGGCGTGCTCCTCGCCCAGCAGGTCCGGCCGCCCGGTCGAGCCGTAGAGCAGCGACCCGCCGGAGAAGACGGCGATCCGCCGCCCGGCGTTCTGGTCGTGCAGCACGTAGGAGAGGTGGGTGAAGGTGTGGCCGGGGGTGGCCACCACCTCCACCTGGATCCGGTCGCCGACGCCGAGCGTCTGCCCGTCGTGCAGCGGCTCCCGGTCGAAGGAGACCTCGTCCGCCCCGTTGAGCAGGTAGGCGGCGCCGGTCTCCTTGGCCAGCGCCAGCCCGCCCGTGACGTAGTCGTTGTGGATGTGGGTCTCGAACACGTGCGTCAGCGACACGCCCTCACGGTCGAGCACCTCCAGCACCCGGTCGATGTCGCGCTGCGGGTCCACCACGAACGCCACGGACCCGTCGTGCACCAGGTAGCTGCGGTCCCCCAGGCTCGGGGTGTCGATCGGCACGATCGTCAGGGTCCGCTGCGGGGAGAAGTCGGTGGCGGTCATGCCCGGCCCCCTTCGTCGACACACTTCAGCACGCGTTCGGCGAGCATCGGCAGAGTGGTTGGTCTGGCGCCCACGGCGTCCTCGACCGCGCTGGCGATCGTGGACGCGCACGGGCCGATCGGCGGCTCGCCGATGCCGCGGGCGTTGAACGGGCCCACGCCCTCGCCGGACTCGAGGACCTTGACCTCGATCTCCGGGCAGTCGGCGGCCGTCGGGATGGCGTACTGGTAGAAGGCGCCGGTGAGGTTGACGGCCTCGTCGTAGACGATCCGCTCCGACAGGGCGTAACCCAGGCCCTGCACGATCGCGCCCTCGATCTGGCCGCGCACGCTGAGCGGGTTGATCGCCCGGCCCACGTCGTGGGCGGCGACGTAGCGCAGCGGCCGCACCTGACCGGTCCGGGTGTCCACCTCGACGTACGCCGCGTGGGCGCCGAAGGTGAAGTCCGGCACGATCCGCTCGGAGTCGATGAGCTGGGTGACCGGCTTGGCGGTGGGCGCGAAGAACGTCTTCATCGCGTTGATCGCCACCCCGTTCGCCATGCACATCGCCACGACCTCGGGCAGCGGCACCACCCCGTCGGGCGTGAGCACGCCGCCCTCGGCGAGCGTCAGCTCGTGCTCGGCGCAGCCGGTCGCCTTCGCCACGCCCTCGATGAGCTGGGCGCGGAGCTCACGGGCGGCCGACAGCACGGCGTTGCCGGACATGTACAGCTGCCGGGTCGCCGTGGTCCGCCCCGCCAGCGGGGTGCGGGAGCTGTCGCCGAAGTGGACGGTGACGTTCTCGACCGGCACGTGCAGCACCTCGGCGGCGATCTGCGCCAGCGACGACACCTGGCCGCCGCCCACGTCGGGCACGCCGCAGCGCACCACGACGCCGCCGTCGCGCTCGCAGCCCACCCAGGCGGAGGCGGAGTCGTTCATCCACGCCACCCGCCCGTACGGCTGCACGTTGCACGCCAGCCCCAGCCCCACCCGGTGCTCGGGCGAGGACGGCTCGGGCCGCGGGCCGATCGCCTCCATGACCGCGTCGATGCACTGCTCCAGCCACACCGCGGTCTCGATGGGCTGCCCGGCGGGGATGCGGTCGCCCCTCTTGTACGCGTTGCGCTTGCGGACCTCGACCCGGTCCTTGCCGGTCGCGTCGGCGACCTTGTCGATCTGCCCCTCGTAGCCCAGCACCGGCTGCATCCCGCCGAACCCGCGGAACGCCGACCCGGGCGTGTTGTTGGTGAACGCCGCGCGCGAGCGCACCCGTACGTTGTCGCAGCGGTACGGCCCGGTCGCGTTCAGCGTGATGTAGAGCAGCACGAAGCCGCTCAGCAGCGGGTAGGCGCCCGCGTCCGAGACGATGTCGATGTCGTGGGCCAGCAGCTTGCCGTCCTCGGTCGCCGCGGTCCGGTAGCGCATCCGCACCGGGTGCCGCTTGGCGCGCGCGGTCAGCGACTCCTGCCGGGTCCAGGTCATCTTCACCGGCCGCCCGGTCCGCTGCACCGCCAGCGCGATGTACGGCTCGACGGTCATGTCTTCCTTGCCGCCGAAGCCGCCGCCGAGATACGGGGCCTGCACGCGCACCTTGGAGTCCGGCAGCCCCACGACGTGCGCGATCCGCCGGTAGTGCTCGATCTCCTGCGTGGAGACCTTGATGTTGATGACGCCCTCGTCGTCCAGCCAGCCGATGCCGGTCTCCGGCTCCAGGTAGGCGTGGTCGACGACCTGCGCCTCGTAGCTGCCCTCCACGACGACCGGCGCGTCGGCGAACGCCTTGTCGACGTCGCCGCGGTCGATGTTCCACTCGCTGAGCAGGTTGCCGCCCTCGTGGACCAGCGGCGAACCGTCCTCCAGCGCGGCCTCCGGGTCCGAGACCACCGGGAGCGGCTCGTACTCGATGTCCACCAGCGCCTCGGCGGCGGCCAGCGCCCGCGTGTTCTCGGCCACCACCAGCGCGACCGGTTCGCCGTGGTAGCGCACCCGCTCGGTGGTCAGCACCCAGGACGGCGGCTGCGGCCGCCCCTTGATGCCGGCGGTGTTGGTCGGGATCTCGTTGTTGGGCACGTCCTCGCCGAAGAACACGGCGACGACCCCCGGCACCTCCATCGCGGCGCTCGCGTCCTTGGACACGATCCGGGCCGAGGGCATGGGCGCGCGGACCAGCTTGGCGTAGAGCTGCCCGGCGATGTCGAAGTCACCGGCGTACCGGGTCTTGCCGAGCAGCTTCTCGCGCGAGTCCTGGCGCTTCACCTCGGTGTTGACCACGCGGGTGGTCTCCGCGCCGCGGTGCTGGACCGTCTCGGTCATCGGGTCGCCCCCTCCTCCGCCGCCGCGACCACGGCGTTCACGATCGCTTGGTAACCGGTGCACCGGCAGAGGTTGCCGTGCAGGTGCTCGCGCACCTTCGCGGGCGTGACCTTCTCGCCGGAGCGGAGCAGCTCGACGGCCGACATCAGCATCCCCTGCGTGCAGAAGCCGCACTGGGCCGCGCCGGTCTCCCAGAACTTCGCCTGCAGCGGGCTCAGCTCGTCGCCGTCGGCCAGGCAGGCGCTGGTCTCCACCCGCGCGCCGTCGACCTGGACCGCCAGGGTGGTGCAGCCGGTCGTGGCCTTGCCGTCGACGAGCACCGTGCAGGTGCCGCAGGTGCCCTCGTTGCAGCCCTCCTTGACCTCGTAGGCGTGGGCCTGCTCGCGCAGCCAGCGCACGAGCGTCGTGTCGGCGGGCGCGTGTCCGGTGACCTCCTTCCCGTTGAGGGTCATCCGGGTCTCGACGTGGCTCATGCCTGTTCCCTCCTCGCGTCGGCGCAGGCGTCTCTGACCGCCCGCACCGCCATCGCCTCGATCAGCCGGGCCCGGTCCGCGCCCTTGGCGTACGGGTCGTCGGCGACGTCGAGCTCACCGGCCAGGCCGGACATGATCTGCTCGGCCTCGGCGACGGCGGCGCCGGTGAGCCGCCGCTCGACCTCCTCCAGCCGGAGCGGCCGGTCGGCGGCGCCGGTCACGGCGACGGCCGCGCTCTTGATGCGATCGCCGTCCAGCTCGACGCCCGCGGCGGCGGAGGCCAGGGCGAAGTCGCCGGTCCGGCGGCAGTACTCGTGGAAGCCCCACCCGTGGCGCGGGCGCAGCGGTACCCGGACCGCCGTCACCAGCTCTCCCTGGTTGAGGTCGGTCTGGTAGTGGCCCTGCGAGAAGGCCCGCGCCGGCCGCCACTCCTGGCGGCCGAGGCTCTCCACCCGGTATTCGGCTTCCAGTACGTGGCAGCTCACCGGCAGTTCGGCGGCCGCGTCCCCGTGGGCGACCGAGCCGCCGATGGTGCCGCGGTTGCGGATCCGCTGGCTGCCGATGTGGGCCGCGGCCCTGGCCAGCAGCGGCGCGTGCTCGGCGACCAGCGGGTCGGTGGTCAGCTCGGCGTGGGTGACCGCCGCGCCGATGACGAGGTGGCCGCCCTCGACGCCGATGGTGCGCAGCGCCGGGATGCCCGACACGTCGACCAGGAACGCGGGCGCGGCCAGGCCGAGGTTCATCATCGGCACCAGGCTCTGGCCTCCCGAGATCGGGCGGGTGTCCTCGCCGCCCTCGGCGAGCAGGGTCAGCGCCTCCGGGACGGTGCGGGCCCGCTCGTAGGCCATCGTGGTGAGTACGTCCGACATCAGCGGGCCCCCCTCCGGCCGACGCTCCTGCCGAGCAGGAAGGCGACGACCAGCGCCACCAGGCCCGCGGCCGCGCCGGCGAGCTGCTTCTTGGGCAGCAGGGAGCTGTCGAGCAGGTTGATCGGCTCGGCCTCGGCGACCGGGGCGGCCGGGACGGGCGCGCTGCCGGGAACCGGGGCGGGCCGGTCGATCTGCGCGGCGAGGCTGTCGGCGAACTGGCGCATCAGCTTGGAGCTGACGTCGTTGATCGGGCCCTGCCCGAGCTGGGCGACCCGGCCGGTGAGGCCCAGGTCAGTCGACAGGTTCACCTGCGTACCGTCGGGCACCTCGGTCAGGCTGGCCTTGATCTTGGCCTTCACCGTGCCGCCGCCGCGCCGGTCGCGGCCGCCGACCTCGATGGTGGCCACCTTGTTCGCGTCGTCCTTGACGAGGAACTTGGCCTCACCCGTGTAGGTCATGTTCATCGGGCCGATGCGGAGCGCCACCCGGCCGGTGAGCGACTCGCCGTCGGCGGACTCCACGGTCGCGCCCGGCACGCAGGGAGCCACCCGGCCCAGGTCGGTCAGGAACTCCCACGCCCGCTCCGGGGTCGCGGGGACGACGAACTGGTTGTCGATACGCATGGTGACTCCTCTCTACTGCCGGCCGGCTTCGCGGGCCACGGCGATCGCCTGGACCTCCAGGCGCCACGCGGGGTTGAGGAAGCCGGAGACCTCCACAACGGTGCTGGTGGGCTTCTGGTCGCCGAAGAACCGGGACCGCACCGCCGAGACCTCGGCCGCGTCGGAGATGTCGACCAGGTAGGTCGTGATCGACACCACGTCGGACATCGTCAGGCCCTCGTCGGCCAGGCAGTTCTGCAGGTTGGTGAAGACCTGCTCGGCCTGGGCGGCGACGTCGCCGGCCGGCAGATCGCCGTCCGGGCCGACCGGCACCTGCCCGGAGACGAAGCACAGGCCGGCCGCGGTGATGGTCTGGACGTAGGCGCCCAGCGGCGCCGGGGCCTTTCTCTGATTCATGCGTGCCTCTGAATGGGGTTGTCGGCGTGCTGGGACCACTCGGACCACGAGCCGTCGTAGAGGGCGAGGTTGTCGTAGCCGGCGTCGCGCAGGGCGATGAGCACGGCCGCCGCGGAGACGCCGCCGCCGCAGTACAGGACCGTCGGGCGGTCCTTGTCCACGCCGGCGTCGGCGGCCAGGCGGGCCACCGCCTCGCCGCGCTTGAAGCGCCCGTTCTCGCCGATCAGGCTCGGCGAGGGCAGCCGGTTGGCGCCGGGGATCCGGCCCTCGGAGGCCGCGAAGGTCTCCTCCATCCGGCAGTCGACCAGCGTCACGTCGTCGCGGCCGAGCAGCTCGCGGACCTCGGCCATCTCACGGCGCATCCCCTGCGGCTTCCCGGCGCGGTACTCGCGCGGCTCGGGACGGCCGTCGGCCTCGTCCGTGGAGACCTCCAGCCCGGCGTCCTGCCAGGCGGGGAAGCCGCCGTCGAGGACCTTGACCTGCTCGTGGCCGTAGTGCAGCAGCGCCCAGGCCAGCCGGGAGGCGGTGAACAGGGAGTTGTCGTCGTAGGCGACCACGAGGGTGTCGTTGCCGATGCCCAGCCGCGACATCGCCTCGGCGAACTCCTCCGGCCCCGGGAGCATCCCCTCGACGCCGTCGACGGTGGTGCCCCAGTCCTCGATCCAGTCGGCGTGCACCGCGCCCGGGATGTGACCGGCGGCCCACATCTCCCGGCCGCTGGGCCCGTCGGCGAGCGAGGCGCGGGTGTCGACCACCCGCACGTCGGACCGGCCGAGCATCTCGGCCAGTGCCTTGGGCTCCAGGTAGATCTGGTTCATCCTCATGCTCCTAGGTAGATCGCTTGCACCCTCGAGGAGCGGGCGAGGTCGGCGGCGGCGCCTTCCTCGACGATCCGCCCGGTTTCGAGGACGTAGGCGTGGTCCGCCAGTTCGAGCGCCAGGTTGGCGTTCTGCTCGGAGAGCAGGATCGTGTAGCCCTGCTCGCGGAGCGCGACCAGCGCCTCGTAGATGCGGTTGACCAGCACCGGGCTGAGCCCCATCGACGGCTCGTCCAGGACGAGCATCTCGGGCTGCGCCATCATCGCCCGCCCCATCGCCAGCATCTGCTGCTGGCCGCCGGAGAGCAGACCGGCCTTGCTGTCGGTGCGCTCCCTCAGCTCGGGGAAGAGGTCGAAGACCTCGGCGAGCTTCTTCTCGTCCCGCCAGCCGCCGGGGCGCCGCACGGCGCCCATCCGGAGGTTCTCGAGCACCGTCAGGTCGGCGAAGACCCGGCGGCCCTCCGGCACGAGCGCGAGGCCGTGCCGGGCGATGACGTGGGTGGGCAGCCCGGCCAGGGACTTGCCGCGGAAGGTCACCTTCTTCGACCCGCTGGGCTGGAGCCCGAAGACGCCGCGGATGGTGGTCGTCTTGCCGGCGCCGTTGTTCCCGACCAGGCAGGTGACCTGGCCGGGCAGCGCGCGGAAGCTGACGCCGTGGACGACCTCGACGCGGCCGTAGCGGACCGTCAGGCCCTCCACGACGAGGCCCTTGCTGTCGTCGCGCTCCCCGGCCCGCTCGCGGACGCCCGCGCGGGTGTTGGTGTCCATGCTGCTCATAGCGTGAGTTCCTCGCTCTTCGCGTGGCCGGGGCCCAGGTAGGCCTCGATCACCCTCGGGTCCTTCTGGACCTCGGCCGGCGATCCCTCGGTCAGCACCTGCCCCTGGTCGAGGACGACGACGTGGTCGGAGATGCTCATGACGAGCTTCATGTTGTGCTCGATGAGCAGCACCCCGATGCCGTTCTTGGCCATCCCGGCGATGGTCTCGGCCAGCGGCATGGCGCTGGCCGGGGGCAGCCCGGCGGCCGGTTCGTCGAGGACGACCACCTCGGGCTCCATCGCCAGGACGCGGACCATTTCGACGAGCTTCGCCTCGCCGAAGGGCAGCGACTCCACCAGCGACTCGGCCCGGTGCTCCAGGTCGAACCTGCGCAGCAGCTCGCGGGCCTTCTCCTCGGCCTCCCGCTCGTTGCGCCGGGTGCGGGGGCCCCGGATCAGGTCGGCCAGGTGGCTGCCCTTCTGCCGGGAGTAGGCCCCCATCGCGACGTTCTGCAGCACCGACATGCCGGTGAAGACCTCCAGGTTCTGGAAGGTCCGCCCCAGCCGGTGACTCGCCCGGGCGACCGCCTTGCCGGCGGGCAGTTCGGCGCCGTTGACGAAGACCTGGCCCTCGTCCTGCGTGACGAAGCCGGAGATGACGTTGGCCAGCGTGCTCTTGCCGGCGCCGTTCGGCCCGATCACGGCGGTGATCGCGCCCGCCGGCGCCCGCAGGGTCACGTCCTTGAGTACCTGGAGGCCGCCGTACCGCTTGGACACGCCGGTGACCCGCAGGCCCTGACGCTCTTTCGTGCTCATGCCCGCACCACCTCCCGCTCGGTCTGGGCCGCCGCCTCACGCTTGGCCCGCTCGCGGCGGTCCTCCCGGCGCGCGGCCAGCTCGCCCGCGAGACCCCGCGGGAAGAGCTGGACGGCGATCAGGAAGATCACGCCCATGATCAGTGGCTCGTAGTCGGCGTAGTCGGCGGCGAACACCTCGATGCCGGTGAGCAGCAGCGCGCCCAGGATCGGGCCGATCATCCGCCCCGCACCCGACAGCACGAGGGCCACGACCAGCAGGACGGCCATCATGAAGTCGAAGGTGGAGGGGCTGATGAAGCGGGCGTCGAAGGCCTCCAGAGCCCCCGCGACGCCCGCGTAGAAGCCGCTCATGCCGAACGCGAGCAGGCGCAGCTTGAACGGGCTGGCCCCCGCGGCCAGGGCCGCGGGCTCCGAGGCGCCGTAGGCCCGCAGCGCCCGGCCGGTCCGCGAGACCAGCAGGTTGTGCGCCACGATCGCGCCGATGATCGCGAGCAGCGCCACGAAGGCGTACTTCACGATGGGCTCGGTGAACGCGAAGCCGAACACCGAGAACGGCGGGATGCCGACCAGCCCGTTGGGGCCGCCGGTGAGCTCGACCATCCGCCCGAAGAGGAGGAAGAGCACGAACCCGGCGCCCAGGGTCGCCATCTTGAAGTAGATCTCCTTCAGGCGCATCGACATCATGCCCACCAGCAGCGCCGCGGCGGTCACCACCAGCGGGGCGATGACCAGCGCGAGCACGGGCGGCACGTCGAAACGCACCGCCGCGATGCCGGCGGCGTAGGCGCCGAGGCCGAAGAAGCCCGCCTGGGCCAGGGAGATCATCCCGGCCATGCCGTTGATGAAGTTCAGACCGGTCAGCAAGATCACATAGATCGCCATCCTGGTCCAGATGGTCAGCGCGTAGTCCGTCGCCAGCAACATCGGGAGCAGGAGCAGCAAACCGATCGTGAGCCACAGCTCCCAGGAGTTGTTCCTGCTCAGGGAGCGGGTGAGTCGGCTCATCATGTGCGCACCGCCCTCGCCGTGCCGAACATGCCGGTCGGCCTGAACGTCAGGATCGCGAGCAGCACCACGAAGGCGACCACGTCGGCGTAGGCCGACGTGCCGTACCCCGACACGACCGCTTCGGCGACGCCGAGCAGCAGGCCGCCGGCCAGCGCGCCCTGCGGGTTGCCGAGGCCGCCGAGCATCGCCGCGGCGAAGCCCTTCAGGCCGAGCAGGGTGCCGGAGTCGAACGACATGACGGTGAGCGGGGCCAGGCCCGCGCCGGCCACCGCCCCGAGCGCCGCCGCGATGACGAACGCCCAGCGGGCGGTGGTGCGGTAGGAGACTCCGAACGTCTGGAGCGTCTCGGAGTCTCCCGCCGCGGCGCGCAGTGTGGTGCCGAGCTTGGTCCGCCGGAAGAACACGGTCAGCGCGACCACCACCAGCACGGAGAGGACGAGGTTGAGCACCGTCTGCCGGCTGGTGGAGGCGCCCAGGATGCGCAGGGCCTCGGGGCCGAGCAGCGAGGGCAGCGCGTAGGTGTCGCGGGCCGAGATCAGCATCGCCGCACCCTTCACGATCACCGCGATGGCGATCGTGGCGATGGTGATGGCGGCCGGGGTCCGCAGCCGCCCGAAGCCGAGCAGCCCCGCCTCCGTCAGGAACCCGAGCAGGGTGGTCACCGCGATGGCGACCAGAATGGCGAAGAAGATCGGAACGTTCCACGCCTCGTACAGCATGGCGGCGCTGAGCCCGCCGACCATGACGTACTCACCCTGGACGAAGTTGATGGCTCCGGTGGCGTTGAAGATGACGCCGAAGCCCAGGGCGACGATCGCGTAGATCGCCCCCACGCTGAGGCCCGATAGCAGGACCTGGATGAACAGACCGGTTTCCATGGCTCACTCCGCCGGAACGAATCGAGACCCGTCCCACTTGATGACGGCGACGTCGTCGGAGGTCAGCCCGCTGTGGTCGTCGGAGGTGTACTTGAAGACGCCGGTCACGCCGACGTGGGACCCGAGGCCCTCAATCGCCTGGGCGACCTTCTCGCCGTCGGTGTCACCGCCGGTCGCGCGGAGCGCCTCGGCCGCCACCATCATCGCGTCGTACGCCTGGCCGGCGTAGACGTTCGGCTGCTCGCCACCGTACTTCTCGGCGTAGCTGGTGGCGAACTCCTCCATCGTCGCCTTCTGCTGGTCGCTGTCGTCGATCTTGTCCCAGACCGGCAGCTTCGGCGAGACCAGGATCGTGCCCTCGGCCGCCTTGCCCGCCTGCTGCATGTAGCGGTCGTCGACGAAGCCGAAGCCGTGCATCACCATGACGTCCTTGTTGGCGAGTACGCTCCGCACGTTGTTGAGGAACGTCACGCCCGACGGCTGCGTGGTCCAGGCCAGGTACGCCTGCGGGTCGTTGCTCGCCAGCCGCTTGACCTGCGGGGTGAGGTCGTTGGCGGCCGGGTCGAAGGCCGCGGTGAACACCTCGATGCCCGCCTCGGGGGCGAGCCGTTCGAGCTCCTCCTGGGCCGACTGGCCGAAGCTGGAGGTGTCAGGCATGAACGCGACCTTGGTCACGTCGTTCGCCTTCCAGTACTCGATCAGCTTCTCGACCATGGTGGTGTCGTTGAACGTGGTCTTGAAGGTCAGCCGGTGCTCCCCCGCCGGCTCCACGATCTGACGGGCCCCTTCGGTGGCGATGAAGGCGATGCCCTTGCCGCTGGTGATGGGGTCCATCGCCAGCGCGATGCCCGACGAGCCGCCACCGCCGACGACGAGCTCCACGCCGTCGCTGTCGAGCATGCGGTTGGTCTGCTGCACGGCGGTGGAGGTGTCGCCGGCGGGGTCGTAGAAGACCCACTTGATCTGCTTGCCGTTGATGCCGCCCTCGCTGTTGACCTTCTCGACAGCGAGCTCGGCACCCTTGCGCATCTTGTCGCCCAGCTTCGCGCCAGCCCCCGAGACGGTGAACAGGGTCCCGATCGTGATACTGTCGTCACCGTCGCCGGCCCCGGAGCTGCCCAGACCACAGGCAGAAGAGGCGAGCAGGGCCGAACCGGCCAGCAACGCGAGGATCTTCTTCCTCATCGGATCTCCTTGATATGGGAGCCGGTCCACGGCTCCCGATGGGTGGCTAAGGGCGGGTCACTCTTCGGGAAGGGTCCCGATGCGACCCATGTCGAATGCCTCGGTCATGTGGAGCGGCAGCACGTTGTCGCCGCCGATCTCCTTGAGACGGACCATCTGGTCGTACGCCTCGAACAGGTCGGTGTGCCCGCCGGGGGGGATCACCTTGAAGTGCTCGGCTTCCTCTTCCGCCGGGTAGAAGTTCTCCTTGAGCACGCACATGCCGGCGATGACGTAGGTGCCTTCGGAGGTCTTGACGACCGCCGACTGCCCGCCGTGCGTGTGGCCCGGGGTGAGGATGAGGTCGAAGCCCTCGGCGATCTGGTGGTCGCCGTCGAGCTTGGTCAGGCCCATCTCCTCGATGCGCTCGTAGTGCTCGGCCGGCGCGAACGAGGTCGCGAACATCTCGTGGGACGGGGTGTTGTCCCACTCGCGGCGCTGGACGTAGATCTCGCTGTCCGCGAAGGGCTCTATGGTCATGCAGTGGTCCCAGTCCAGGTGGGTGAGGACCGTGACGTCGATGTCGGAGGGCTTCATCCCCCGCTCGCGCAGGTGGGACTCGATCGGCTTGACGTCGACGACGTCCGCGAAGACCTGGCCGACGTGGACGAGCTCCCGGTCGACCGGGCGGATGTGCTGGTTGTAGTCGTCCGCGCTGCAGCCGACGTCGATGAGCGCGGCGAAGCCCGGCTTGCGGATCAGCCAGGCGACGTAGGGGATGTCGATCGCGACACCGGCGTTGTGCATGTAGGTGAAGCGGCTCTTCTCCCGGTGCGGACCGTAAGCCACGACCAGCGGCTCAATGGTGAACAACTAGATCCTCCTCAAGGGTGCCGTCCAGGCAACTACTCAGGGGTTGAGAAGACCGTCGTCCTGGACTGAACACTCAACCAGTCCGTAGCGGAACTGAACGATCAAACAGCAGTAAGATGCGTTCGGGTGGCGCGCTTCTGCGCTTGTGACGCTGCACACTAGCCGAAGAATCCCGATTGCGATAGTACTAACTGTACGTGCAAATAGTTTCTGGCCGAAACAAGGCCCGACAACTTCGCCGCCCCTTAGGCTGGGCGGACAGCAGGTCCCCCCCTGGAGCCGTCGACTCACGGGGACGCACACGACCACTAGGACTGGGATGAAGACGACACGGGAGACGTCGGCGCCGCCGCCGCCCGCGAGACGGGGCAGGAGGGTCCGGGACGCCGAGCGGTCACGGATCGCGATCCTCGACGCAGCGGAGCAGCTCTTCGCCGACTTAGGGTTTCAGGGCGCCTCGCTGGCGGCGATCGCGGAGCGGGCCTACGTCTCGGTCGGTCTGCCGGGCTACTTCTTCGGCTCGAAGGAGGACCTCTACAACGAGGTGCTGCAGCGGGTCTTCGCCCGGCGCGACGCGGCCCTGGAGCTGGTGGCGACCGAGGCCGAGCGCATCCTGGAGGAGTCCCCGGGCGACGGGGAGGCGGCGCTGCGCCGCCTGATCGGCGGCTACGTCGACTTCCTGCTCAACAACCCGACCTTCGTCTCGCTGCTCACGCGTGACGCCCTCGAACGCGTCGGCCGGCGCGAGGGGCAGCCGCGCCACTCGGAGCAGTTCGCCCAGCGGATGATCAGCATCATGGCCCGGGCGGGCGTGGCGGAGGCGGAGCTGGCCCCCGAGCAGCTCTTCCTGAGCCTGGTCGGGATGTGCTACTTCCCCCTGGAGCACGACGCCACGATCGTGGCCGGCATGGGGCAGCGCGCCTGGGCGGAGGCGTTCCAGGAGCGCAGGGTGACCCACATCGTGCGGCTGCTCCGCCCGTCCGCCTAGCCGGCGCGTACAGTACGGCCCGCCCGGGCCGTACCATGTACCTAACACCGACCGAACGATCACTCAGCCTCATTCGCACTCCGGGGAGGTAGCGGGATGAACGAGAGGCGCTGGACAGCGCTCTACCCACAGGCGGTGACGGACGCCCGGCCCGGCCGCCACGCCTCGCTCGCCGAGGCCTGGCGCGAGCGGGTACGGCGCGAGCCCGACGCCCGCGCGATCGCCTACTTCGACGGCGCCATGACCGTCCGCGAGGTCGACGAGCTCACCGACGCGCTCGCCGCCGCCTACCGCTCCCTCGGCACCCGGCGCGGCGACCGGGTCGGGATCTACCTCCAGAACATCCCGCAGTTCGCGCTCTCGTTCCTGGCCCTGTGGAAGCTCGGGGCGACGGCGCTGGTGCTCAACCCGATGTACCGCGGCCAGGAGCTGCGCAGGCTGATCGACGACTCCGGCGCGATCGGCGTGGTGTGCGCCGACGCCGACGTGCCGGCGGTCACCGAGACGCTGGCGGGCAGCTCGGTGCGCTGGACGGTCAGCACCTCCCCCCTCGCCTTCCAGACCCGCAACGACCCCCGCGTGTTCGGCGACACCGAACGAAAGACGGCCGCCTCGCACGGCGACCTGGAGGAGCTGATCGAGCAGTTCCGCGGCAAGACCGTCGAGCCGCTGGACCTGACCGGCGACGACGTCGCGCTGCTCACCTACACCTCCGGCACCACCGGGCCGCCCAAGGGCGCGATGAACACGCACGGCAACGTGCTCGCCGTCGCCGCCGGCTTCGCCACCTGGGTAGATCTCCAGCCCGGCGACGCCGTGTACGCGATGGCGCCGCTGTTCCACATCACCGGCGCCGTCATCAACGCGACCATCGCGCTGCTGCACGACTGCGTCCTCGTCCTGACCGGCCGCTTCCACCCCGAGGTGGCGATCGAGGCGTTCGCCGAGCACGGCGTGACGTTCACGATCGGCTCGATCACCGCGTTCAACGCGATCTACCAGCTGCCGCACGCGTCGCGGGAGCACTTCGCGTCGATGAAGTCGGTCTACAGCGGCGGCGCGCCGATCCCGCCGCCGACGATCGAGCGGTTCCGGGAGCGGTTCGGCGTCTACATCCACAACGTCTACGGCATGACCGAGACCTCCTCGGCGGTGATCGCCGTGCCGCTGGGCGCGGAGGCTCCGGTGGACGAGCCCAGCGGGACGCTCTCCATCGGCGTGCCGCTGCCCGGCCTGGACGCCCGCGTCGTGAACGCCGCCGACGAGCCGCTCGGCCCCGGTGAGCAGGGCGAGCTGGTGCTGCGCGGCCCGCAGATCGTGCCCGGCTACTGGCAGAAGCCCGAGGCCACCGCGTCCACCATGCCCGAAGGCTGGCTGCACACCGGCGACGGCGCGATCATGGACGAGGCCGGCTGGGTCTATCTGGTGGACCGGCTCAAGGACCAGATCAACACCTCCGGCTACAAGGTCTGGCCTCGCGAGGTCGAGGACGCCCTCTACGCCCACCCGGCCGTCCACGAGGCCGCGGTGGTCGGACGGCCGGATGACTACCGAGGGGAAACCGTCGTGGCGTACGTGTCACTCAAGGCCGGAGCGTCGGCCGAGGAGAAGGAATTGATCGCTTTCACCAGGGAACGGCTCGCGGCCTACAAGTGCCCGCGCGAGATCCACATCATGTCCGACCTGCCCAAGACGCAGACGGGCAAGATCCGCCGGAACGTCCTGCGGGACGGCCAGGAGGCGGGCCAGTGACCGCGCAGGGCAAGCTCGCAGGACGCGTCGCGATCGTCACCGGTGCCAGCCGCGGGATCGGCCTGGCCATCGCCGAACGGCTCGCCGCCGACGGCGCGCGGGTGTGCATCACGGCCCGCAAGCCGGGGCCGCTGGCCGAGGCCGCGGCGTCCTTCCCGGAGGGCTCGGTGCTGACCGTGGCCGGGCGCGCCGACGACCCCGAGCACCGGGCCGAGGTGTTCTCCCGCATCCAGGCCGAGTGGGGCCGCCTCGACATCCTGGTCAACAACGCGGGCATCAACCCGGCGTACGGGCCGCTCGCCGAGCTGGACCTGGACGCCGCGCGCAAGATCATGGAGGTCAACGTCCTGGGCACCCTCGCCTGGACGCAGGATGCCCTCTCCCACGGCCTGGACAAGGAGGGCGGCTGCGTCGTCAACATCACCTCGGTGACCGGCGACGTGCCCTCGGCGGGGATCGGCATGTACGGCGTCTCCAAGGCCGCCGTCTCCCACCTCACCCGGACCCTCGCCGCCGAGCTCGGGCCGCGCGTGCGCGTCAACGCCGTCTCGCCCGCGGTCGTCAAGACCCGCTTCTCCCGCGCCCTGTACGAGGGCAAGGAGGAGGAGACCACCGCGCAGTACCCGATGAAGCGGCTCGGCGCCCCCGAGGACGTCGCGGGCGCCGTGGCCTACCTGGTCTCCGACGACGCCGCCTGGGTGACCGGGCAGATCCTCACCGTCGACGGCGGCCTGCTGGTCGCCGGCGGCTCCGCCTGATCTAGGGGCGCGGCGGGAGGGGGCCGGTCCGCAGCAGCGCGACCGCGTACTCCGCGTACCGCCGCGCCACCTGCTCCGCCGTCAGCGGGCCGTCGGTGCGGAACCACGACGGCAGCGAGGTGCACATCGTCGCGACGGCGCGGGTCGCCGTCCGGACGTCCATCGGATCGGCGCCCTCCGCGGCCACCGCACGCGCCGCCTGCTCATCGAGCAGGTGCTGCACCTCGTCGCGGAGCGCGACGATCCGGGCCCGCTCGGCCGGGGCGAGGCTGCGCATCTCGCTCGCCCCGAGAAAGGCCAGGTCGCCGCGGAGCGCGTGGAACAGCGCCAGCGACTCGACCATCCGCGCGAACCTGCCGAGCTCGCCGCCCTCGGACGACTCGTCGCGCGCGGCGATCAGCCGCCAGCGGATGTCGGCCATGGTCAGGTCGAGCAGCCGCACCAGCATGTCCTGCTTGCTCGTGTAGTGGTGGTAGACGCCCGCCACGCTCAGCCCGGCCTCGGCGGCCAGCTCCCGCATGGTGGCCGCGTGGTATCCGCGGGCGACGAAGACGCGCAGGGCGGCGGTCAGCGCCGGGTCGAGGCTCAGCGCCCCGAAGGCCCGCCAGTCGTCTCCGCCGGGATCGGCGGCCGGGGCGGGCTCCGGCGCCGGCGCGGGGTCGCCGGCCAGCAGCCGCGCCGCGGGAACGTCCAGGACCTGGGCCACGTCGCGCAGGCGCTCGACCGTGAGCGGGGTGCGCCCGGTCTCGTAGGCGCTCATCGTCGCCGGGCTGACGCCGACGCGGGACGCCAGGGCGCGCAGGCTCAGCCCGCGCGCGACCCGTGCGGCCCGTATCGCGGCGCCTGGGGAATGTTCAGCCATACCAAACATTGTACGCCGCACACACGGCCAATGTGCTGGCTTTACGTCACCGTACACCCCTCCTTTGGCGACTGAACGCACGCTCGGTACTATGCCCGTATGAGCAGCATCGACCCCGCCGCACTGACCGGCCTCGACCGGCTCGCGCCGGCCCTGGCCGAGGCCACCGAGGACGACCGCTGGCGCTCCTGCACCGCCGAGCTGATCATCGGTGGGAAGAGCAACCTGACCTTCACCCTGCGCAGCGAGGCCGGTGAGCTCGTGCTGCGCCGGCCGCCGACGGGCAACCTGCTGCCGAGCGCCCACGACATGGCCCGGGAGGCCCGGGTCCAGCGCGGGCTGGCCTCGACGGACGTCCCGGTGCCCCGCATCGTGCTGGCCGACGAGGGCGACCTGATCGGCGTCCAGTTCTACGTGATGGAGAAGGTCCCCGGCCACGTCGTCCGCGACCAGCTGCCCGATGGCTGGGCGGAGACGCCCGAAGAGCGGCGCGCGATGGCGTTCGCCCTCGCCGACACGCTGGCCGCCCTGCACGCCGTCGACTACGAGGCCGTCGGCCTCGGCGACTACGGCCGCCCCGAAGGCTTCATGGCCCGCCAGGTCCGCCGCTGGTCCGGCCAGTGGGAGAAGAGCCGCAGCCGCGAGGTCCCCGAGATGGAGGAGCTGGCCCGCCGCCTGGCCGCCGACGTGCCGCGGCAGCAGCGCGCCACCATCGTCCACGGAGACTTCCGCACCGACAACGTCATCTACGACGCCGGCGACCCCGGGCGGATCAACGCCGTGCTCGACTGGGAGCTCTCGACGCTCGGCGACCCGATGAGCGACGTCGGCCTGCTGATGCTCTACTGGCGCGAGGCCGGCGAAGACGGCCTCAGCCTCATCCCCGGCGTCTCCCACCTGCCTGGATTCCCCTCCCGGGCCGAGATGCTCGACCGGTACGCCACCACGGCCGGCGTCGACCTCGACGACCTGACCTGGTACCAGGCGTTCGCGCACTTCAAGTTCGCCGTCATCGTCCAGGGCGTCTCGGCGCGCTCGAAGGCCGGCGCGATGGGCGGCCAGGACTTCGGCGACCTCGACGACCTCGTCCTCCGGCTGGCCGCCGAAGGGCTCGACCACCTGAAGGAGCACTGAGATGGACTTCGCCCTCTCCGCCAAGGCGCAGCAGACCTGCGACGAGATGTGGGACTTCATGCGCTCCCACGTGTTCCCGGCCGAGCCGGTCTGGGCGGCCTACCTCGCCGAGCACGGGCCTCACGAGCACCCGCCGGTGATGGAGGAGCTCAAGGCGGAGGCCCGCCGCCGCGGCCTGTGGAACCTCTTCCTGCCCAAGCTCTCGGGCCTGTCCAACGTGGAGTACGCCGCCGTCGCCGAGATCTCCGGCTGGTCGCCCGTCATCGCCCCCGAGGCGATCAACTGCCAGGCCCCCGACACCGGCAACATGGAGACCCTCGACCTGTTCGCCACCCCCGAACAGCGTGAGCGGTGGCTCGAACCGCTGCTCGACGGCCGGATCCGCTCGGCGTTCGCGATGACCGAGCCCGACGTCGCCAGCTCCGACGCCACCAACATCCAGACCAGCATCGTCCGCGACGGCGACGAGTACGTCATCAACGGCCGCAAGTGGTTCATCACCGGCGTGGCCGACGCCCGCTGCGAGATCTTCATCGTCATGGGCAAGACCGACCCCGACGCTGAGACGTACCGCCAGCAGTCGATGATCCTGGTCCCCCGCGACACCCCCGGCCTCACCATCGAGCGTCACCTGCCGCTCTTCGGCTACCAGGACCAGCACGGCCACTCCGAGCTGGTCTTCGACAACGTCCGCGTCCCGGCGTCCAACCTGCTCGCCAACGAGGGCGACGGCTTCCTCATCTCCCAGGCCCGCCTCGGGCCGGGCCGCATCCACCACGCCATGCGCGCCATCGGCATGGCCGAGCGGGCCCTCGCCCTCATGGCCGACCGGGCCAAGAACCGGGTCGCGTTCCGCAAGCCGCTCGCCGACCACGCCAACGTGCAGGACGCCATCGCCCAGTCCCGCATCGACATCGACCAGGCCCGGCTGCTCGTCTACGACGCCGCCTGGAAGATCGACCAGCACGGCGCCAGGGGCGCCCGCAAGGAGATCGCCGCCATCAAGGTGGCCGCCCCGGCCATGGCGTGCGCCGTCATCGACCGCGCCATCGAACTGTTCGGGGCCGCCGGCATCTCCGACGACACGCCGCTGGCGTACTTCTACGCCTGGGCCAGGGCGCTGCGCATCGTCGACGGCCCCGACGCCGTCCACCGCCGCACCATCGCCCGGATGGAGCTCAAGCGCACCCCGCCGTACGTCGGATAGGCGGATGCCCCGCGGTCAGCCCGCGGGGCATCCGTCTTACTGCTCCCCGGCCCGGGCGATGAGCCGGACGAGGTCGGCGACCAGCCCCGGGGCGGCGGCGACGGTCGCCTGGGAGTCCATCGTGTGAGGGCTGCCGTCGAGGTCCACGACGGCGGCCCCGGCCTCCCGGGCGATGACGACGCCCGCGGCGGTGTCCCAGGGGTTGTTGCTGTACATGATCAGGGCGTCCGTCTTGCCGTTGGCCACCCAGGCCAGGTCGATGGCGGCCGAGCCGAACATCCGGACCCGCCGGGCGTGCTCGGCCAGCTCGCGGGTGAGGGCGAGCCGGGGCCGGTTGAGCTCCCGCGCGCCCTCGCCGACCGCGTAGTCGCCGATCGCGACCACCGCCTCGCTCAGGTCGCTGGTGTCGGTGGCCCGGATCTCGACGCCGTTCGCGCGGGCCCCCGCCCCCTTCGCCGCGTCGTACCGTACGCCGAGAAACGGCACGTCGATGACGCCGAGCACGGGAACGTTCCGGTCGGCGAGACCGAGAGAGACCGCGCAGAGCGGGATGCCGTGCAGGAAGTTGACGGTCCCGTCGACCGGGTCGAGCACCCACATCAGGCCGCCGTCGGCGCCGGTCAGCCCCTCCTCCTCGCCGAGGACGGCGATCTCGGGAGTCTCGCGGGTGAGGAATTCGCGCACGGCCTCTTCGACGGCGTAGTCCACTTCGGTGGCCATGTCGCGGTCGCCCTTGGCCGTGACGACGCCGGGCACGCGGGTGCGGATGAGGTCGGCGGCGATCGTCGCGGCGCGCTCGGCGATGGGAAGAAGGTCGGTGGTCATAAGGTCTTGCTCCTGGTCAGAACGTTGATCACCAGGCTAGGCGAGCCGGTGCCATGCCCGCGCCAGGTGCGTCGTCACTCCGGGAGGGAAGGAGTGGGCGCATGAAGGTTCAGGCGCTGGTCGTAGAAGAGAAGGACGCCCCGTTCCGGCTGCAGGAGGTCTCGCTCGGCGAGCCCGGCCGCGGCGAGGCGCTCGTCCGTGTCGTCGCGTCAGGGGTGTGTCACACGGACGCGATCACCCGGGCGGGCGACATGCCCATGCCGTTCCCGTCGATCCTCGGGCACGAAGGCTCCGGCGTCGTCGAAGCCGTCGGGCCGGGGGTCACGCAGGTGGCTCCGGGCGACAAGGTGATCATCGGGTGGCCGTCCTGCGGCGAGTGCCGCAACTGCCTGGACGGGCAGCCGCGCTACTGCCTGCGTACGGGAGACGCGCTCGTGTCCGGCCGCCGCTTCAAGGGCGAACTGAAGGGCGAGTCGGCCTACTCCCGCGACGGGCAGCCCATCAACGGGCACTTCTTCGGCCAGTCGTCGTTCGCCACCTACTCGATCACCTCGGCGGACGCGCTGGTCAAGGTCACCGGTGACCTGCCGGTCGAACTACTCGGCCCGCTCGCCTGCGGCCTGGCCACCGGCGCCGGAGCCGTGCTCAACGAGGCCCGCCCCCGCCTCGGCGACTCCATCCTCGTGGCCGGGGTCGGCGCCGTCGGGCTGGCCGCGATCATGGCCGCCCGCAACTCCGGCGTCACCACCATCATCGCCGCCGACCTGCACGACAGCCGGCTGAAGCTCGCCACCGAGTTCGGCGCCACGCACACGATCAACTCCGGCTCGGCCGACCTTCTCGACGGGGTGGCCGGGATCACCGGGTCGACCGTCGACTTCGCCTTCGACTGCACGGGCGTCATCCCTGTCATCGAGACCCTGGCGGAGAGCGTGGGCATGCTCGGGACGCTCGTTCTGATCGGCGGTGCGCCGGCGAACGCCCGGTTCTCGCTCGACCATCTGCGCACTTTGTGGGGCAAGCGGGTTATCGGTGTCCTCGGTGGGGGTGGGCGTTCCGGTACTACATTCACAGATCTTGGCGTTCGGCTGCGTAACTGCCTGTAGTAGGTCCATCGTCATGCTGTGACCTGTTCTCTCACCTACGATCTGGT
>NZ_JBFAOH010000060.1:0-24962 GCF_040675175.1 Nonomuraea sp. NPDC049649 | reverse complement strand
TGCCGGCGGTGAACCGGTCACCGGTCAGTTGCATGCCGTCGCCGGAGTCACCGGCGAACCGGATGATCACGCGATCGAGTTGCTGAACCTGCTTGGCCATGGTTCAGACCGCCTCGATGATCGTGGCGTTGGCCATGCCGCCGCCCTCGCACATGGTCTGCAGGCCGTAGCGCAGGCCGTTGCGGCGCAGGTGGTGGACGAGCGTGGTCATCAGCCGCGCCCCGGTCGCGCCGAGCGGGTGGCCGAGCGAGATGGCGCCGCCGAGCGGGTTGACCCGGTCCGCGGGCGCGCCGGTCTCCCGCTGCCACGCCATGACGACGGACGCGAACGCCTCGTTCACCTCGAACGCGTCGATGTCGGAGAGCTGGAGACCGGCCCGGCGCAGGACCGCGTCGGTGGCCGGGATCGGGCCGGTGAGCATGAGCACCGGATCGGAGCCGACGACCGCCATGCTGTGCACGCGGGCCAGCGGGGTCAGGCCGAGCCTGCGCACCGCCTCACCGGAGGCGATCGCCAGCGCGGCGGCGCCGTCGGAGATCTGGCTGGAGGTGGCGGCGGTGAGCCGGCCGTCCGGGACGAGCGGCTTGAGGCCGGCCATCTTCTCCAGGGTGGTCTCGGGGCGGGGGCCTTCGTCCGCGGTCAGCCCCGCGACCGGGACGATCTCCTCGGTGAAGAGCCCGGCCCCGGCCGCCTCGGCCGCCCGCTGGTGGCTGGCCAGCGCGAACTCTTCCATCGCCGCCCGGCTCACGTCCCACTTGCGGGCGATCATCTCCGCGCCGCGGAACTGGCTGATCTCCTGGTCGCCGTAGCGTTCCGCCCACTTGCGGCCGCCCCGGGGCATGCCCAGGCCGGCGTCGGCGCCGACGAGGGCGGAGGAGGCGATCGGGATCAGGCTCATCACCTCGACGCCGCCCGCCACCACGAGGTCCTGCGTGCCGGACATGACGGCCTGCGCGGCGAAGTGGACGGCCTGCTGGGACGAGCCGCACTGCCGGTCGACGGTGGTGCCGGGCACCGACTCGGGCAGGCCCGCGGAGAGCGCGACCACCCGGGCGATGTTGGTCGACTGGGCGCCGATCTGGCTGACGCAGCCGAACACGACGTCGTCGACGTCCTGGCCGGCGATGCCGGCGCGGTCCAGCAGCGCGGCCACGACCTCCGCGCCGAGGTCGGCCGGGTGGACGCCGGACAGGGCGCCGCGGCGGCGGCCCACGGCGGACCGCACCGCCCCGACGATGAAGGCTTCTCGCATGGTTGCTCCTGTCAACGTCCCTGCCATACGGGGGCCCGCTTCTCGGTGAACGCGCGGGCGCCTTCGATGGCGTCCTCGGAGGCTCGGACGGGTTCCGAGATCTCGCGCTGCCGGTCGAACGCCTGCTCGGGCGGCCAGTGCGCCGACTCGGTCATGATCTTCTTGCTGGCCGCGACCGCCAGCGGCCCGTTGGCCGCGACCGCCCGCGCCAGGTCGAGCGCCGCCTCGACGGCGCCGCCCTCGGGGACGAGCCGGTTGAGCAGGCCGTGCTCCGCGGCGTCGGCCGCGCTCATCCGCTTGCCGGTGAGCACCAGTTCCATGGCGAGGTGGTAGGGCATCCGGTGCTGCAGGCGCAGCAGCGCGCCTCCCGCGGCGACGAGCCCGCGCTGCACCTCGGGCAGGGCGAAGACGGCGGACTCGGCGGCCACGATCAGGTCGCAGGCGAGGACGATCTCGAACCCGCCGGCCAGCGCGTACCCCTCGACCGCGGCGATGAGCGGTTTGCTCGGGGGACGCTCGACCAGCCCGGCGAACCCGCTCTTCGCGGTCGAGGGCCGCTCGCCGCGCAGGAAGCCCTTCAGGTCCATGCCGGCGCAGAAGGTGCCGCCCGCGCCGGTGATGACGGCGGCACGCAGGCCGGGAGTCTCCTCGTACTCGTCGAGAGCCTTTTCGATGGCCTCGGCGACGGCGAGGTTCACGGCGTTGCGGGCCTCCGGCCGGTTGATGGTGATGAGCCGGACCGGGCCTTCGTCGGTCACCAGGACGGGGGCGCTCATCGGGGCCCCATCCTGATCGCGCCGTCAAGCCGGATCGTCTCGCCGTTCATCATCGGGTTGGCGATGATGTGCTCGGCCAGCGCGGCGTAGTCGGCGGGGTCGCCGAGCCTGCTGGGGTGCGGGACGGCGGCGCCGAGGGAGGCGCGCACCTCCTCCGGCAGCCTGCCGAGCATCGGGGTGTCGAACACGCCGGGGGCGATGCTGCACACGCGGATGAGCCTGCGCGCGAGATCCCGGGCGGCCACCAGCGTCATGCCCACCACTCCGGCCTTGGAGGAGGCGTAGGCGACCTGGCCGATCTGGCCTTCGTAGGCGGCGACGGAGGCGGTCAGCACGCACACGCCGCGCTCGCCGTCCACCGGCTCGGTGGCGGACATGCGGGCCGCGGCCAGGCGCAGCACGTTGTACGTGCCGATCAGGTTGGTGGTGACGATGCCGGTGTAGTCCTCCAGGGAGCCGGGCGCGCCTTCCCGGTCGACCACGCGGACCGTGCCGCCGCGGCCCGCGCAGTGCACGAGCGCGCGCAGCGGGCCGAGTTCAGAGGCGGCGTCGAGGGCCGCCGTCACCTGCTCCGGATCGGTCACGTCGGCCGGCGCGAAGCGGCAGCCGAGGTCGGCCGCCACCTGCTCGCCGGGCGAGCCCGGGAGGTCGGCGATGACCACCTTCGCGCCGCCCTCGGTGAGCCGGGCCGCGGTCGCCAGACCGAGCCCGGAAGCGCCGCCGGTGACGAGCGCTACGGATCCTTCCACTTTCACGGTGTTGAGCTCCTGTTCACAGACGTTCGACGATGGTCGCGTTGGCCATCCCGCCGGCCTCGCACATGGTCTGCAGGCCCCAGCGGCCGCCGGTGCGGCGCAGGTTCCACAGCATGCTGGTGAAGAGCCGGCTGCCGGAGGCGCCGAGCGGATGACCGAGCGCGATGGCGCCGCCGACCGGGTTCAGCACCTCGTCGGCGACCGGGTACTCGGCCTGCCAGGCCAGGGGGACGGGCGCGAACGCCTCGTTGACCTCGGCGTGGTCGATGTCGGCGAAGCCGAGCCCGGCGCGCTCCAGCACCTGGGCGGTGGCCGGGATGGGCGCCGTGAGCATCATCAGCGGGTCGTCGGCGCAGACCGAGAAGGCGTGGAAGCGGGCCAGCGGGGTCAGGCCCAGCTTCTCGGCCCGTTCCTCGCTCATCACCAGCACCGCGCTGGCGCCGTCGGTGATCTGCGAGGAGTTGCCCGCGGTGACCCGCCAGCCGATCTCGGGGAAGCGCCGGGCGGCCTCCTCGTCCTCGAAGGCGGGCTTGAGCCCGGCCAGCCGCTCGGCGGTGGTGGCGGGCCTGATGGTCTCGTCGGCGTCGACGACGGTCCCGTCGGGCAGGGTGATCGGCACGATCTCGTCGCGGAAGTGCCCGGCGTCCGCCGCCGCGGCGGCCCGCTGGTGGGAGCGGGCGGAGTAGGCGTCGAGCGTCTCGCGCTCCAGCGACCACTTGGCGGCGACCAGCTCCGCCGCGATCCCCTGGGAGACCAGCCCGGGGGCGTACCGTTCGGTCACGGAGGGGCCGTACGGGTCGCGGCCCATCCGCGCCGACCCCATCGGCACCCGGCTCATCGACTCGACGCCGCCCGCGATGACCACGTCGTAGGCGCCGGCGAGCACGCCCTGGGCGGCGAAGTGCAGCGCCTGCTGGCTGGACCCGCACCGGCGGTCAATGGTGGTGGCGGGCACGTGCTCGGGGAACCCGGCCGCGAGCCAGGCCATCCGGCCGGGGGTGGCGGCCTGGTCGGCCGCCTGGCTGACGCAGCCGATGATCACGTCCTGGACCGTTCCGGGGTCGATGCCGGTACGGTTCACGAGCCCGGCCAGAGTCTGGGCGAGCAGTTCGACGGCGTGCAGCCCGGCGAGCGCGCCCCCGGGCTTGCCCTTCCCCATGGGGGAACGGACCGCGTCGACGACCACGGCCGTCCTCATGAGCTCTTCTCCAGTTCGTCGGTGACGGTCCAGCGCGGCGGGCGCCGCTCGAAGAACGCCTCGGTGCCCTCGCGCAGGTCGGCGCCGAGGAAGAACGGGAGGTTGAGGAACTGCGCGGCGTCCAGCGCCTGCTCGGCGGGCATGTCGGCGAGCAGGGTGAACGCGCGCCTGCCGAGCCGGACGGCTGCCGGGCTGACCTCCTCGAACTTGCGCGCGTAGTCGTCGAGCCCGGCCATCAGCCCGTCGTGATCGGGGTAGACCTTGCTGACGAAGCCGAGCCGGTGCGCCTCGTCGGCGTCGATGCTCTCTCCGGTCAGCATCATCTCCAGCAGCCGCTTGCGGGGCAGCGACCTGGACAGGTGCGCCACGATGATCATCGGGAAGAGCCCGATCTTCACCTCGGGCATGGCGAACCGGGCCTTGGGCGTGGCCAGGATGACGTCGCACATGCCGGCCAGGCCCATGCCGCCCGCGTAGGCGGGCCCCTGCACCGCGGCGATCACCGGCTTGGGGGCCTCCAGCATCAGCCGGTGCAGGTCGACGATGGCGCGGGGCCACATGTACGCGTCCTCGACGTCGCCTTCGGCGAGCTTGCCCATCTGCCTCAGGTCGCCGCCGGCGCAGAACGCGTCGCCGGCGCCGGTCACCGCGACCGAGCGGACCTGCGGGTCGGCGAACAGGTCGCGCAGCGCGTCGCGCAGCCCGGCCGCCGACTCGTGGTCGAGGGGGTTACGCTCCTTGGCGCGGTTCAGGGTGACGAGCCCCAGGCTGCCGCGCCGGGTCACCAGGATCTTCTCTCCGGTGGTCATCGGCTCTCCTCCGCTTCGCCGAGAACGATCAGTGCGTCGACCGCGATCGCGCCGTGGCCGGCGGGCCGGACCAGCACGGGGTTGAGGTCCAGCTCGGCGATCCGGTCCGCGTGGTCGGCGCCGAGCCGCGACAGGGCGCTGACCGTGTCGGCCAGGGCGTCCACGTCGGCGGGCGCGGAGCCGCGGAAGCCGGTGAGCAGCTTGCTGCCGCGGAGCTCCCGGATCATGTCGTGCACCTCGGCCGGTTCCACCGGGGCGGGCCTGAGCACCGCGTCGGAGAGCAGCTCGGTGAGCACTCCCCCGCTGCCGAGCAGCACGAACGGGCCGAACTGGGGGTCCACGACGATGCCGGCGATCATCTCGACGCCGTCGACGATCTGCTGCTGGACCAGCACGCCCTCGGGGGCGTCGCCGAGGTGCGCCCGGGCGCGGGCGTCGATCCCCTCGTAGGCGGCCCGGACGGCCGCGGCGTCGGACAGCCCGACCTCGACGCCGCCGATCTCGGTCTTGTGCGGGACGCGGGCGTCCGTGACCTTGAGCACGACCGGGTACCCGATCCGCTCGGCGTGCGCGACCGCGTCGTCCGCGCTGGTCGCCAGCGCCTCCGCGGGGACGGGGATGCCGTACTCGGCCAAGAGCGCCTTGGTGGTCGTCTCGTCCAGCGGGCCCGCCGTGCCGGGCAGTTCGCGCGGCGCGCCCGCCTGGCCGGTCTTCGCGGTGCGGGTCCGCCCGGCGCCGCGGCGGTATGCCGCCAGCGCGCGGACCGCGGTGAACAGCTCGGCCGCGGAGGTGAAGACGGGGATGTCCGCCTGGGCGAACGCCGCCTTCTCCTCGTCGTTGAGCTCCCCGTCCATCGAGTAGATCGCCAGCGGGGTGCGTTCCTTCGGCGCGGCGGCCTCGGCGAGCTTCTCGGAGGCGCGCCGCCCGGCCTCACCGGTCAGCTCCTTGCGCGCGTATACCACGGTGGAGACGGCCGGGTCGGCGTCGAGCACGGAGTAGACGGCGGTGGCCAGGCCGCTGTTCCTGGCCACCTCCCCCGTCAGGTCGCACGGGTTGTCGGGGGTGCCGAACGTGAGGAGCTCCTCCAGCTCGGCGGTCGCGGCCGGGCCGAGGTCGGGCACGGTGACGCCGGAGCGGGCGGCGCGGTCGGCGAGCGCGCCGGCCTGCCCGCCGGAGACGGACATGATGGCGACGCCGTCGTCCTGCGGCAGCCCGCGCGACAGGTAGAACTTGGCGACGGCCACGACCTCGCTCAGCTCGTCCACGCGGATGATGCCGAGCGAGTCGAAGACGGCCTGGTAGATCTCGTCGGCGCCGGCCAGCGCGCCGGTGTGCGCGGCGGCGCGGCGGGCGGCCTGCTCGGTCCTGCCGACCTTGATGAGGACGATCGGCTTGCCGAGGTCGGCGGCCAGCTCGGCCACCCGGACGAAGTCGTCCGGGCGGCGGATGGCCTCGACGAACGAGACCACCATCGAGACCTCCGGGTCCTGCAGCGCGACCGACAGGTAGTCGGCGAGGCCCAGGTCGATCTCGTTGCCGGCGCTCGCGTACAGGCGGGTGCCGATGCCCTCCTCCTTGAGCCGCCTGATCAGCGAGGCGGCGGTGGCGCCGCTCTGCGTGACCACGGCGACGCGGCCGGGCTCGACGCCCTCGCCGAAGATGGGCTGGATGGTGGCGAGCGCGCCGGTGGCCAGGTTGCCGACGCCGTCGGTGTTGGGGCCGACGATGCGCAGCCCGCTCTCCCGGGCGGCGGCCAGCATCTCGCGTTCCAGGGCGCGGCCGTCCTCGCCGGTCTCGCCGAACCCCTGCGAGGGCAGCACGGCCACCTTGACCCCGGCGGCGGCGCAGTCGCGGACCGCCTGGACGGTGTTCTTGGCGTTGAGCGCGATGACCGCCAGGTCGACCGGCTCGCCGATGTCGGCGAGCGAGGCGACGCAGGGCACGCCCTCGATCTCGCTGCGGGACGGGTTGACCGGGTGCACGCCGCCCGCGAACCCGTACTGGACGAGCAGGCGCAGGGGCCACCAGCTCAGCGTCCCCGGCTTGCTCGAGGCGCCGATCACGGCGACGGACCGGGGGTTGAAGAGCGTCTGGACGGCGGATTCCGCTCCGGTGACGTTGATCACGCGACCGCCTCCGGGCTCGGCCCCGTCGGGTAGGTGGGAATGTCGTCCGGGGCGTCGATCTCCATGCGCAGCAGCCAGGCGTACATGACCTTGCCCAGGTGGTCCGAGCGCAGCGAGCGGGTGCCCCCGCCGTCGAGCGCGCCGGTGAGCACGAAGTTGAGCGCCTTGATGCCGGGCAGCTCGTAACGGGTGACGGTGCCGCGCACCAGCGAGCCGAAGTGCTCCTTGACCCGCTCCTCGGTGAGCTCGCGCTTCAGCACGGCGTAGCCGGCGTCGTCGTAGGCGACCAGACCGACGTTGCACACGTCGCCCTTGTCGCCCGAGCGGCCGTGGGCGATGTCGGCGACCCTGATGTTCGCCATCTCAGACCTCCAGAATCTCGACGGTCTCGGTCACGTGCTCGCGCGGGATCAGGCACGGCCAGAGCGCGAACAGCTCCTTCAGCGGCGGGCGGGTGCCGATGCCGCCCACGCCGGCGGGGCCGTTGTTGTAGAGCGGGACGCTCTCGGTGAAGACCTTGCGGGCCTCGGTCTCGTCCGGGCAGCGGGCGGCGTAGCGGACCACCAGCTCCAGCAGGTCGTCGTCGGCCGGGTCCGGCTCGGGCACCCGGTCGCCCCACATGGAGTTGCGGCCCAGGTACTCGATCTGCACGTCGTCGGCCTTGAAGCCGGCCCGGGCGAGCCGGTTCTCCAGGAACTCGATGCCCCGGCGGGCCTTGGCGTACGCGTCGGGCCAGGTGTAGGTGAACTGGACCTCGCCGATGAAGCCGGCCCGGTAGCCCATGTTGACCTTGAGCGTGTCGGGCCGGGCGCGGCCGGTGCCTCCGGTGATGCGGACCTGGTCGGGGCCGACCTCGGTGAGCTGGACGCCGGAGAAGTCGGCGGTGACGTCGGCGGTGAGGTAGTTCGCGGGGTCGAGGATCTCGTACACGAGCTGCTCGCTCAGGGTGCCGATGTCCACCCTGCCGCCGCTGCCGGGGGTCTTGGTGATCACCGCGGTGCCGTCCTCGCTGACGTCAGCGATGGGGTAGCCGAGGTTCTCCAGGCCCGGGGTCTTCCACCAGCCGCCGTCGTAGAGGCCGCCGGTGGCCTGGCCGCCACACTCGATGGCGTGGGCGGCCACGGTGGCCATGCCGAGCCGCTCCCAGTCGTCGGCGGCCCAGCCGAACTCGTGCCGCAGCGGCCCCAGGTAGAGGGCGATATCGGTGACCCGGCCGCAGATGACGATGTCGGCGCCCTGGTCGAGGGCCTGCACGATGCCGTCGGCGCCGGTGTAGACGTTGGCGTGGGTGAGCCGGTCGCGGACCGAGGCGAAGGACTCCCCCGTCTCCATGTTGCTGAACGAGACGCCCTGCTCGATCAGGCGGTCGATGTCGCCGCTGATGTCGTCGCCGGTGACCACCGCGATGCGGACGCCGGTGAGGCCGAGGTCCTTGCAGAGTTCGGCGACCCGCTCGGCGCAGGCGCGCGGGTTGGCGCCGCCGGCGTCGGTGATGACCTTGACGCCCTTGGCCACGCACTGGCGGAGGCTGAGGCGCAGCAGGTCGAGCACGTCCCGCGTGTAGCCGTACTCGGGGTTGCGGGACTTCTGCTTGCTCAGGATCGACATCGTCAGCTCGGCGAGATGGTCGCAGCAGAGGTAGTCGATCTCCCCGCGCTCCACCATGTGAACGGCTGGGAGCACGCTGTCCCCCCAGAAAGCCATCCCCGCACCCAGTCGGACAGTTTTCACTCGCTGCTCCCCATCACTTTGTTCCTGCTAATCTTACGCATAGATTTTTTGGCGTCAATCGGCTTTGCCCCATCGGATTTCGCCAGGTGGGGGGCGTGATGCCGCCGCGGCCGGGGGAGGCGCGGCGGCATCACGGTCATCAGAGGCCGAGCAGTCTCGCCAGGTTGCCGCCGAGGATGGCCGCCTCGTCCTCCGGCGGCAGCCCCAGCGCCCGCACCGCGGCGATCTCCGTCGCCGGGTCGGTCATCGGCCAGTCGGAGCCGAACACCACACGGTCGGCGCCGTGCTTCTCGATGATCTTCCGTACCCGCTCCGGCGGCAGGCTCCCCAGGCTCGGCGGCCAGGACGTCTCCAGCACCGCGCCCGAGCCGGCGACGACCGCCTCGGCGTCGTCCAGCCGGTGGTAGCCGCCGAAGTGGCAGGCGATCAGGGTCAGCCCGGGGATGCGCTCGGCCAGGGCGGGGATGTGCCGCGAGGCCCCCCGCTCGTTGGCCGCCTCGTCGCCGCCGGCGCCGACGTGGGTGATCACGGCGATGTTCTCCTCGGCCAGCGCCGTCAGCAGCTCCACCACCCGCGAGTCGCCGAGCGACAGCTCCTGGAAGAGCGGGTGGAGCTTCACCCCGGGGATCCCGTTCTCCTTCAGCGAGGCGAGGTTCTCCTCCACCGAGAGCTCCGGGTGCACGGTGCCGAACGGGATGAACCTGCTGCGGTCGATGCCGCCGATGAACCGGTTGGTCCCGGCCACGTGCCGGGCCACGTTCGCCACGGCCAGGCAGACCGCCCGGTCGATGCCGGCCGCGTCCATGGTGGCGCGCAGGCCGTCCAGCGTGCCGTCGTGCACCGCGTCCAGCCCGACCGGCCGCTCCGCCAGCACCTTGCGGGCGATCTCGTCCGGCCAGACGTGCGCGTGGGCGTCGATGATCATCGTACGAGCTCCTTGACCAGCTTCCGGGAGAGCGAGTCGAAGATGACCTCCGTGGCCCCTTCGTAGATGCGCATCGGGCGGGCCGCCCGGTAGAGGCGCTCGATCTTGGAGCCGCGGACCAGCCCGAACCGGCCCATCACCTGGACGCACCGGTCGACCACTCGCCCGGCCGTCTCGGTCGCCGCCACCTTGGCCATCGACGACAGGTGGAGGCTGCCCAGCGGGTCGCGCGACGCCGCCGCGGCCGCCCGGTAGGTGAACGCGCGGGCCATCTCGATCTCCGTCCACGACCTGGCGAGCAGGTCGGCCACGGCGCCGAGCTGGATGAGCGGCCGGCCGAACTGCTCGCGGTTCGCGGTGTGCACGGTGGCCTCCTGCAGCGCCGCCTGCGCGGTGCCGACCGCGGCGGCGGCCACCGACACCCGGAAGGTCGCCAGCGTGGCCAGGCCGAGCCGCATGCCCTTGCCGGGCTCGCCCAGCAGCCACGACCGGGGCACCCGGGCCCCGTCCAGCACCACGTCGCCCAGGACGTGCGGGGCGATGATCTGGTGCGGCCTGCTGGTGGACACGCCGGGCGTGTCCGCCGGCACCAGCACCATGGACAGCCCCGCCTCGTCCTTGCCGAGCACGCAGTAGAAGTCGGCGTCGCCGCCGTTGGTGATGAACGACTTGTGCCCGTCGACCACCAGCTCGTCGCCGTCCTCGCCGACGGTGGTGGCGATGCCGCGCAGGTCGGAGCCGATGCCGGGCTCGGTCAGCGCGAGCGCGGCGATCGCGTCCAGCTTCGCCACCCGGGGCAGCCACTGCTCGCGCAGCTCGGCCGTACCGCCCTCGGCGAGGGCGTAGCTGCCGATGCCCTGCATGGCGAAGAGCGAGTCCAGATGGGCGCTCTCGGCGGCCAGCTGCTCGCGGACGACCGCGACGGCCAGCGGGTCGAGCCGCTCGTACCGTCCGCCGTACGCGGCGGGCACGCACACGGCGGCCAGCCCGCTCCCGGCCAGCGCCGCCCGCACGCGCGGGTCGATCGCGTCGGCCTCGTCCGCCTCGGCGGCGACGTCCGCGACCGACGCCGCCAGCGCCGCGGCCTCCTCACGCAGCCCGAGGTAGCGCTCGGGCAGCTCGAACTCGGCCCCGCTCATCGGGCGGTCTCCGGACGCTGGTTGAAGTTCCGCCCGAACAGCTCGGAGGCGATCCGGACCCGCTGGATGGCGGGCGTGCCGCCGGCGATCGCCCAGCCGTGGGCGTCGCGGTGCAGCGCCTCCAGGCCGAACTCCTCGGTGTAGCCGTTGCCGCCGTGCATCTGCATGCCCAGGTCGGAGACCCGCTTGCCCATCTCGTTGGCGAAGCACTTGGCGAGCGACACCTCGAGCGGGTCGGGCAGCCCGCGGCCGGCGTTGGCCGCCGCCCGGTAGATGAGCAGCCGCGCGGCCTCGACCTGGATCGCCATCTCGGCGATGGTCATCTGCACGTTCTGGAAGTCCACCAGCGTCCGGCCGAACTGCTTGCGCTCCTGCACGTACGCGACGGCGCGGTCCAGCGCGGCCTGCCCGATGGCCAGGCTCATGGTGGAGTTGCCGAGCCGCTCGATGGAGAAGACGCCGAACAGCTTGCGGAAGCCGCCGGGCCCGATCACCAGGTTCTCGGCCGGCACCCGGGCGTCCTCGAAGATCAGGTCGGCGGACGGGATGGTCCGCCAGCCCATGAGCCGCTCACGCTGCCCGAACGACAGGCCGGGCGTGTCCGCCGGGACGATGATCGCGCCGATGCCCTTGGACCCGGGCTCGTCGTTGAGCCGGCAGTAGAGCAGGTAGTGGTCGGCGTGACCGCCGTTGGAGATCCACCGCTTGGTGCCGTTGATGACGTACTCGTCGCCTTCGAGCCGCGCCCGGGTGGTCATGTCGGTGGCGGCGCTGCCCGCGTCGGGCTCGGAGATGCCGATGGCCATCGTCACCTCGCCGTTCACCACCCGGGGCAGGTACTTCTCACGCTGCTCCTGGGTGCCGAAGAACTCCAGCACCCGGGCCGGGCCCACGTTCGCCTCGAACACCTGGAACGCGGCGGACCGGCACTCCTTGGCCAGTTCCTCGATGACGATCAGCGCGTCGATCAGGGTGCCGCCCGCGCCGCCGTACTCCTCCGGAATGGCCAGGCCGAGGAAGCCCAGCTCGGCCAGGCGCGCCACCTCCTCGGCGGGCAGCGGCGTACGCTCCTGCTCCCACTGCTCGGCCTTGGGCGCGTACACCTCCTTGGCCACCTTCGCGGCGACCTCGCGCAGGTGGAGTTGCTCATCGGTGAGCCGGAAGCCGTTCATTGGACTCTCCTCAGATCTTGGCGGTCTCGCCGCCGTCGATGACGTACGTGGACCCGCTGACGAAGGCGCTCAGCGGCGAGGCCAGGTAGCAGACCAGGGCGCCGATCTCGGCCGGGTCGGCGATCCGGCGGGCGGGGATCTTGGCGACCCGGCGGCGCAGCGTCTCGGGGTCGTCCAGCACCGCGCGCTGCGCCTCGGTGGCGAAGGCGCCGGGGGCGATCGTGTTCACCTGGACGCCGTGCCGGGACCACTCGGCGGCCAGCGCCTCGGTGAGCCGGACCAGCGCGCCCTTGGAGGCCGAGTAGACCGCCAGGCTGCCCTTGCCCCGCACCCCGGAGATGGACGCGACGTTGATGACCTTCCCGGAGCCCTGCCGTACGAAGATCTCCCCGCAGGCCCGGGCGAGCAGCGCGGGCGCCACCACGTTGACCGCGAAGACGTCCTCCAGCAGTTCGGCGGTGGCGTCCAGGAACTTCCCGGCGGGTGCGATGCCGGCGTTGTTGACCAGGATGTCCAGCCGGCCGAACTCCGCCAGCGCCCGCTCCGGCAGGGCCGTCAGCCCGGCCGCGTCGCGCATGTCGCAGACGACGCCGGCGATCCGGCCCGGCGCCTCGGCCGCCAGCTTCTCCAGCTCGTCGCCGGAGCGGGCCGCCGCGACCACCTTGACGCCCTCGGCCACCAGGCTGCGCACCGCCGCGGCGCCCAGGCCACGGCTGGCGCCGGTGACGATGGCGACCTTTCCGTCGAGTTCCAGGTTCATGCGCGCACCTCCGGCTTGGACGGCCGGCGGTGCCGGTCCATCGACTTCCAGCCCAGGGCGTCGTCGGCGATCAGGACGGCCTGGATGTTGGCCGAGCCCTCGCCGGTCTGCCAGAGCTTGGCGTAGTTGAGATAGGTGCTGATCGGCAGCTCGTCGCTGAAGGCGTAACCGCCGAAGATCTCCGCGGTGGCCTGGGCGGCCCGGTTGCAGACCTCGCCCGCGTAGTACTTGGCGATCGAGCTCTCCCGGGTGGGGATGATGCCCCCGTCGTAGCGGACGGCGGCGTCCTGCACCAGCGCCCGCGCGGCCGACACCTCGCAGGCCATGTCCGCGATCTGCTTCTTGACCATCTGGAAGGAGCCGATCCGCTGGCCGAACGCCTCCCGCTGGTTGGCGTACTCGACCGAGGCGTCCAGGCACGCCTGCGCCAGCCCGACCGAGCGGGCGGCGACGGAGAGCCGGCCGTAGTCCATGGCGCTCATCGCGACCTTGAACCCCTCGCCCTCCTCGCCGAGCAGGTTGGCGGCCGGCACCCGGACCTCGTTGAGAATGACCTCGTTGGTGGGCATCAGCTTGCCGAGCACCCGGCACGGCACCCTGCTGGTGGAGAAGCCCGGCGCGTCGGTGGGCACCACGAACGCGCTCACCCCGCGGTGGCCCAGCTCCGGGTCGGTCTTGGCGTAGACCACCGCGACGTCCGCGACGTTGGCGTTGGTGATCCACATCTTGCTGCCGGTGATGACGTAGTCGTCACCGTCGCGGACCGCCCGGGTCCGCATGGCGCCCAGCAGGTCCGACCCGCCGTCGGGCTCGGTCATCGCGTTGCAGCCCAGCAGCCGGCCGGCGATCAGGCCGGGCACGTACTCCTGGACCAGTTCGGCGCTCCCCCAGTTCGCGATGGTCAGCGGCACGGTGGCGGCCTGCAGGTTCATCGCGGCGCTCAGCGGCGGATACGCCCAGGCCAGCTCCTCGGCCACCACGGCCAGCGCCTGATAGCCGGCGTCGGTCCCGCCTACCTGCTCGGGGAAGCAGCAGCCGAAGAAACCCAGCTCCCCCATCTGCCGGTAGAGATCGTGCGGAAACTCTCCGGCCTCCTCCAGCTCCCTGACGCGGGGGCGGATCTCCTTGACACCGAACTCGCGGACGAGCGCCCTGAGCTCCTTCGCCGCCTCACCGGCGGTGTCGGTGGCAGTCACCATCTGTTCCTCTCTACGTGTCAGCCGGCCAGCTCGGGCAGGACCTTGGTGCCGAAGAGCTCCAGCTGGCGCATCGCGTCGGCATGCGGGAGCCCCTGCCAGTGCGACTTGAACATGAAGTGCGTCATCCCCAGCTCGTCGCGGAGCCGGGCGAGCTGCTCGACGATCTCGGCCGGGGAGCCGAGCAGGAACTGCTTCTCCACGTCGATCCCCGGCGCGTCCGTCTGGACGGGGGTGTTCTCACCGGACAGGCCCCACGAGCGGTAGGTCTGGTACCGCAGAGCGCTGCGCTGCCGCGCCAGCTCCTCCGCCTCACGCCGGGAGGAGGCGACGATCAGCTCGCGGCGCAGCGGGAAGTCGCCGTCGAGGGGCAGGCCGTGGGCGGCGCGCTCCTCCAGGAAGATCTTCCGCAGGTCCGCCAGCTCGTCGTGGCTGGGGAACGGCGGCGCGTACCAGGCGTCCCCGAGCCGCGCGGCGCGCCGGATGGCGGCGGCCGACTGGCCGCCGATCCAGATGGGCGGCCCGCCCGGCTGCGCCGGCTGGACGGCCGGCAGCACGTCCTCGACCTTCCAGTACGGGCTGTCGAAGTCCACCGGCTTGCCCGACCACAGGGCCTTGATGAGGGCGAGACCGTGCTCGAACCGCTTGACCTTGGACCGGGAGTCGATGCCGAAGGCGCGGAACTCGCGCTCCGAGTAGCCGAGACCGGCGCCGAACACGCAGCGGCCGTCGGTGACCACGTCGAGCGTGGCGATCTGCTCGGCCAGGTCGACCGGGTTGGCCATGGACAGCAGCATGATCCCGGTGACGGCGGTCATGCGCGGCGCGGCCGCGTGCAGATGCGTCAGGTACGGGACCGGCTGGTAGTAACGCAGTTCGGTGCCGAGGAAGTGCTGACCGGCCACCATCAGGTCGAACCCGAGCTGGTCCGCGACCTGGACCAGCTCGCGGTGCTCTTTCAGCTGCTGCTGGTACGGCGTTTCCGCGCCGTAGATCGGCGTGGTGAGGATGCCGAACCGCAACCGACGCTCAGCCACGGTGCCCTCCCCCGTGCACGGGCCGGGCGCCCCGCTGGCATTCCTGGTCATCAGTGTGAAGCACCGCCATCGACTGCACTCCTCCATTGGACGGGATCGTTATAACCATACTCATGATTACGATCCTTGCCAACAAGGAGGTGCTCGGCGGAACCGCCGGAGCCCGGCTCAGGGCGTCCTCGGGGCAGAGCCGGTGGGCGGCGGGCATGCCGGGGACCGCGCCGGAACCCTTTCCTACCGGCGCGGTCCTCCTTCGACCGGCTTTCTAATCAGAGGCGGGCAGGCGGGCCGTCAGATGGCGCGCCGCGACCATGGCGAAGGTCATCGCCGGCCCCAGCGTCGCACCCGGGCCGGTGTAACCCCAGGGCACCGAGCAGGCCGACACGTTGCCTACCGCGTACAGACCCGGAAGAGCCTTGCCGGTCGCCGCGGACACGACCGACCCCTGGCCGTCCACCCGCAGGCCGCCCTTGGTGCCGAGCGCCCCGGCGTGCAGCTCGACCGCGTAGAACGGGGCCCGCTCGACGCGGCCGAGGGAAGGGTTCGGCCGATGCGCCGGATCGCCCCACTCGCGGTCCCACGGGCTCGATCCACGGCCGAATTCGGGGTCCTCCCCCGCGTCCGCGTACTTGTTGAAGGCAGAGACCGTCGCCTGCAGACCCACCGGATCGATGCCGCACCGCTCAGCGAGTTCCTCAAGTGTGTCAGCCTGGACAAGCCAGGCCGGGTCGGGCTCGGCGATCCCATCGGACGCCGTTCCCACCAGGGGATACTTGTCGCGGAACTGCTGGTCGAGCACGAGCCACGCGGGCAGGTTCGGGGTGCCGGACGCATGGGTGCCGAACGCCTCCGGCAGGTCGTAGTAGTTGGTGGCCTCGTTGACGAAACGCCGCCCGGCGCGATTCACGATGATCGCGTGCGGCAGGCCGCGTTCCACCCGGCACATGATGTTCCGGGTGCCGCCGCCCCGCGGCGAGTGCGCTCCCTTGAGATCGATGGCCGGCGTCCACCACGCGTCGCCGAGCCCCTGCACATCCGCTCCGGCGGCCAGGCCGAGCATCAGTCCATCGCCGTCAGCCACCGGCGCGCTCACGGGGTGGGTCAGCGGGCGCCCCAGGTAGCGCCGCTTCAACTCCTCGTTCCACTCGTACCCGCCGGTCGCCAGAATCGTGCCCCCGGCGCGCACCATCTGCGAGCCGTCCGGACCGGTCAGGCGCGCGCCGATCACCTCTCCTTCCACCATGACCAGCGCGTCTACCGCTGTGTCGGTCACCACTTCGACACCGCGGTCGAGGCACGCCTTGAGCAGATGACCGATGAGCGCGCTACCGGCACCGACCACACCCTGCGCCAGCTCCGAGACCGGCGGCTGGTCCTGCGGCCGCACCAGGTAGGCGCGATTCTGGTAGTAGGACTTCTTGTCGGTGACCCACCCTGCGGTGGTCCCCTGCCTGATGCGATCCGCCCAGGAACCGAGCGTCGTGAGCTCGAAGGGCACAGGAGTGAGCGACCGGCCGCCGTGCTTGGCGCCAGGGAGCGAGAAACGGTAGTCGAGTGTCGGTCCCACTGACGGGAAAGGCTCGAACCGGATCCCCACCCGTTCGAGGTACTCGACGAGCTTCGGCCCCTGCTCGACGAGCGTGTTCAGAATGTCGTCGTCGATCGTCCCCGCCGAAACTCCGCGCATGTACGCCGCGGCGTCCTGGGCGCTGTCTTCGACACCGACCTCTGAGACGTGCGGGTTGTTCGCGATCCAGACCGTGCCGCCGGATACTCCCGTGGTCCCTCCGACAAGCGGGGATTTCTCGACCACCCGCACCCGGCACCCGGCGTCGGCCGCCACGAGTGCCGCGGTGAGACCCGCACCTCCCGATCCCGCCACCAGTACATCGACGGCCGCGTCCCATTCCAGGGGCGCCTGCGTCACCAATCTCGTCTCCATCTACTTCACCTTCCGGTCCGTCCACGGCATCAGCCGATAGGACCCACCCTTGGGCGGCGTCTCCTGCCCCGCCCTTCCTCTTCCTCGGCCTCCCAGCGTCACGAGCAATGCCGAGCCCACGGTGCACGCCGCCACCGCCATCCAGGCCACTGCGAAACCCGCTAAATCGGAGACGGCGGCGAAGAGCAACGGACCCACCGCCGCGCCCAGTGCCGTACCGAGCTGAAATTTCCCGCTGGCCGCTGCCGGCTGGGCGGCATGATGGGTCAGCACTCCGAGCAGCAGCAGCGCCGGCCAACCCCAGGCGCCGCAGAAGGCGAGCACGGTACCGAGTACTGTCAGCGTTGAGTCGCCGGACGCCATCCCGACCATCCCGACCGCGCCGCTGAGGATCACCAGCGACGCCGGCCTCAGCCCGTCGGACTTGTACCTGTCGGTCAGCCAGCCGGCCACGACGCGCACCAGCAGGGCGGCGAGGCTGGCCGCCGAGATGACCAGGCCCGCCACGCTCACCTCGACCCCGGCATCGGTCATGGTCCGCACCGAGAACGTCGTCAGGGCGCCGATCGACAATGTGCCGAGCCCGGCCGCGACGACGATCTGCGTCAGCGAGATCGACCGTCCCGCGGACGCAGGGGCCGACTGCGGGCCGGGCACCGACCCGTCCGAGGCCGGGGCGTCCTGGGCACCCGGCCCAGGCCCCGCCCCGGAGTCGCTGCGCCGGGCTCTGACAGTCGGCGGCCAGCTCAACGCGACGCCCGCTATGGGCAGCAGCGCGACCAGCACGAAGGACCAGCGCCATCCGATCGTCAACGCCACGAACGGCACGGCCAGCCCGGCCAGCAGTCCGGCCACGGGGGCCACCGACTGCTTGGCGCCCAGCGTCGTCCCGCGAAGGCGTGCTGGAATCTCCTCGACCAGCACCAGGTTGCTGGTCGGCGCGATCACCCCGTACGCGAACCCCGCGACGGTGAGGCAGGCCACCAGCGAGAACACCGACCCGCCGGCCGCGATGCCCAGCTGACCGACGGCGCACGCCGCCAGTCCGATGGCCGCCATACGCCGCCAGCCGAGCCGATCGACGTGTCTGCCTCCCAGCGCGGCAGTGAGCGCGGTGCAGACCCAGAACCAGGTGACGCACAGGCTCAAGGCGCGATTGCTGATCTCGAGTTCGTCCTGAACCTGCAGGGCGAGGACACCGATGAGTACCGGTGTGATGACCACGGCCCCCAGCATGAGGACCGCCGCCGAGCATGCGCGCGCCGCCCGCGGCGCGCGCATGCGCTCAGATGTCATTCAGCCGGTTCCGTTTCCAGCCCAGCAGGCGCTTCTCCAGCATCGCCACCACCGCGCCGAGCAGCAGAGCGAGCACCATCAGTACGAAGATGCCGGCGAAGACTCCAGCGGTGTTGAACTGGCCGGAAGCACGGATGATCAGGTAACCCATTCCGCTGTTCGAGGCGGTCATCTCACCCGTCACCGCGGCCACCAGCGCGTACGGCACCGACACCTGCAGGCCCGCGATGATCCAGGCCATCGCCGACGGGATCGTCACCTTGGTGTGGATGTGCCACCTGCTGGCCTTCATCACCTTCAGTACGTCCACCAGTCCCTGGTCGACGTCGCGCACGCCACTGTGCGTGTTGTAGAAGACGAGGAAGAACACCACGGTGATCACGAGCGCCAGCTTGGATCCCATGCCCAGCCCGAACCAGAGCAGGAACAGCGGGATGAGGGCGAGCCGGGGGATCGCGTACAGCGCCGCCATGATCGGGCTGAACACAGCACTCAGGTGCGGGCTCGTACCGAGCAGGAAGCCCACGAGCATGCCGAGTGCCGCGCCGATGACGAACCCGATCAGCGTCTCCTGGATCGTTACAAAGAGATTCGAGAAGAGCGTCCCCTGTTCGAGCCAGGTACTGATCGAGTCGTACATCGCGGACGGTTTGCTGATGTAGAACTCGTCGATGAGCGTCAGGCCGTGGTTCGGGTTGCCTGAGAAGAGCTGCCAGGCGATGAGCAGGCCTACGATCAGTGCGAGCCGCTCCAGCTGGATCCGCATGCGTCTGCGAGCCGGCGACGGCAGGTCACGCAACAGTTCCGGGTCGATGTCCGCCCCCGGCTTGGAGCGATCTCGTAGGTCCTCTTCGCGGGCGGCGGCCATGTCAGCCATTGGTCCCTCCCTGAGACCGCGTGATCATCGCGCGGGACGTCACTTGTTGTTCTCGATGAGCGCCCACAGCCGCTCCCACACCTCGGTGAACTCGGGGGTACGCCGAATGTCGGTGAGACTGCGGGGACGCTCGAAGTTCACTGTCTCGATGTGGATGATCCGTCCTGGGTTGGTGCCGAAGACGACGATCTCGTCGGCGAGCAGGATCGCCTCGTCCAGATCGTGCGTCACGAACAGGACCGTCTTGCGGTCGCGTTCCCACAGCCTCAGGAGTTCCGTCTGCAATGCGTTCTTGAGCATCGCGTCCAGCGCCCCGAACGGCTCGTCCAGCAGCAACGTGTCCGGCGAGTAGATGAGCGTCCGGGCCAGGGTCGCGCGCTTGCGCATGCCTCCTGACAGTTGCGAGGGATAGTGCTTCTCGAAACCCGCCAGTCCGACCATCTCGATGGTCTCGGCCACGAGCTGCTTGCGCTGGGCCCGTGAGTAGCCGCGGATCTCCAGGGCGATGGCGACGTTGTCCTCGAGAGTGCGCCACGGCAGCAGGTTGTCCTGCTGGGTGATGTATCCGACCCGCGTGTTGACCTCAACCACCGGTCGGCCATCGTGATAGACGGTCCCCCGGGTGGGGTTGAAGAGCCCTGCCGTCATGTTGAGCAGCGTGCTCTTGCCCGAGCCGCTGGGGCCGATGAGACAGACGAATCTCCCCGCGGCGACGTCCAGGTTCACGTCGTGCACGGCGAGGAACGGCTTGCTGCCCTCCGCCGTGGCGAACACCTTGCTCACGCCCTCGAACCGCAACCCGTCCGCAGGCGCCTCAGAACCGGCCATCCGGGACGCCGTCCTGGCCGAGCCGCGCTTGGTCACGGAGTTCATGGTCAGAGCCCCGCCTTCACGTCCGAAAGCACTGTGGTGTCGTACAGGTCGTCGGCGGACACGTTCACCTGGGTGTCCGCATTGGAGTTGATGACCTCCAGCAGCACCGGCAGGCTTTCACCCACCGGTTCGATGCCCTGCGTCGCCGTCGGCAAGGAGAGGTCGAAAGCCAGGTCGTAGACCGACTGGTCCAGGTCCGGGAAGTACTTCGCCCGAATCGCCTCGCGCGCTTCATCGGGCTTGGCCTTGAGGTCCTCGGACGACTTGTAAAGGGCCCTGACGAACCTCACCACGGCCTCACGGTTGTCCTTCAGGAAGGACTTCGAGGTGACTACGTCGATCCACGGCATCTGCTTGAACTCAGGCAGGTCACTGAGCGTCACCCAGACCTTCGCATAGCCTTCGGCCACGGGCTGCACACTCGTCGGCGAGGAGAAGGCGAAGCCATCGACCTGCTTCTCGCGCATGGCGGTCACAAGTGCCGGCGGGTCGGTGATGGGACGAATCGTCAGATCGCGGTCGGGCTCCACGCCATAGATCTTCAAAGACTGCCGGACCGCGATGTCGGTGGTCGAACCAGGCTGCGGCAAGGCGAGAGTCAGGCCCTTCAACGCCTTGATCCGGTCCTCGATCGGCGCGTCCGGTGTGATGCCCAGGCGCTCGATGACGTCGTCGCGCAGCGTGATCTGAGTCGTCGGTCCCTTGGTGAGGACGGCGACCGTGACCATGTCACGGCCCGCCGTGACCCCCGGGACTACGCCGGTCGAGCCGACGATGGCGATGTCCGCGTTCCCGGTCACCGACTGAGCGGCCTGGGCCGCGTTGGAGACGACCGTGTTGTAGGTGACGTCCAGCTGCTCCTTCTCGAAATACCCGCCGGCGAAAGCGTTCAGTTGCGTCAAGACAGCGAACGACTCGGTCGCGGGCTGAAACGTCACCTTGGTGGGGGCGTTCGGGTCGGCCTTCCCCTCATCTCCACCCGTACTGCCAGAACCGCCGCAAGCGGCTGCGGTCAGGGCCAAAACCGTTGCCGCGGCAAGAATCCCGACAGCGCGCACCCGCTTGCCGGCCCTGCGAACAATGTGCTGCACAGCCATGGACCGACTCCTCTCTGATCTGATCGGTCGGACTCGCGGTGCACGCTAATCATGCTAAACATATGTGTCAATAGATCCCCGGATAACAGAATGACCAGGGATGACAGCGTCCGCGCAGCGACAGAAGGCGCGCATCGCGGGTTCACAGACACGGGAAAAGGAGGTGGTGGCTATCGCAGAGGTGGTATTACCTACGCCACCAACCTGATCAACATGGAGCTTCGCCGGCCGGTCTCGGCGCATGCGCATGCGCCGCCGCGGGCTCGCCGGAGCGGCACGGCCGCGGCCACTCGTAACCCACACCCGTGACGGTCAGCAGGAAGCCGGCGCCGCCGCCGGCCCACTGGCGGCGGCGCCGAACTCGCACAGCGGAGTCACCGCCGGCTCCCCGGCCGGCTCTTCGTGTCCGCTAGAGGGTCACGGGCACGCTCTGCGGCCCGCGCATCTTCACCCCGACGTCGGTCGCCGCGTCGGGATCGGCCAGCCGCATCTGCGGGAAGCGGTCCAGGAAGAGGTTCACGCCGATCTCGAGCTCGGCCCGCGCCAGCATGGCGCCCAGGCAGAAGTGCCGCCCGGAGCCGAAGGCCAGATGGTCGGCGGCTCCGGAGAACGCCTTGCCTGCGTCCAGGTCGTCGCGTTCCAGCAGGAACCGGTCGGGGTCCGCGTAGCGCCGCTCGTCCCTGTTGGCCGAGCCGATGAGGAGCAGCACCGTGGAGCCCGCCGGGATGAGCACGTCGCCGAGCTTGACGTCCTCCGTCGTCTCCCGGGTGTTGATCTGCGTCGGGGGCGAGAAGCGCAGGGTCTCGGCGATCCCGCGGATGACCAGGGAACGGTCCTGCCTGATCCGCTCGTACTGGCCGGGGGCGGCGAGCAGGTTGCGGAAGAGGCTCGCGAACGTCTTGTCGGTCGTCTCCGCGCCCGCGGTCAGCAGCAGGCTGACGTACGCCTTGATCTCGTCGTCGGCGAGCGGCTCCCCGTCGATCTCGGCGGTGGCGAGGACGGACAGCAGGTCCTCCCCCGGGTTGGCCCGGCGTTCGGCGATGAACGGGGTGACGAACTCGCTGATCTCCGCGCGTACCTGCGCGGCCTCGGCGAGGATCTCCGGGTCGCGGCCCAGGTTCGAGATGACCCGGATCACGGCCGTGTACCACCGCAGGAACCGCGGGTGGTCCTCCTTGTCGAAGCCGAGCAGGTCGGCGATCACGTAGACCGGGAAGTAGTTGGCGAAGTCGCGCACCAGGTCCACCCGCCGGCGTCCGGCCAGCGGCGCGGCGAGTTCCTCGGCGGTGCGCAGCACCACCTCGTCCACCACGGCGGCCGCGTTGCGCAGGAGCATCGGGTGCAGCCGCTCCAGGCTCTTCCCCCGGAACACGGGCGACACCAGGGCCCGGTGCCTGGCGTGCTCGGTGCCGTCCATCTGCAGGATCGTCTTGCCGTGCACCGGTTCGAGCTGCCACTCGTACGCCTTGGTGCTGAAGACCGGGTTCTTGTAGACGTGAGCGACGTCTTCATACCTGCTGACCAGGTACGCCTGCACGCTGTCGTCCCAGACGACCGGGGCCTCGGCCCGGAGCCGGCGGTAGAACGCGTGCGGGTCGGCGGCGACCTCGGCCGAAAGCAGCTCCGGCAGATCACGATGGGTCATCGGGTTCTCCTCACGACTCGAGCTCGGATCCGGTGGCCTTCCACGCGGTGAAACCGCCGTCGACGCTCCAGACGGCGCCGTTGACGAACGCCGCGGCCGGGCTCGCCAGGAAGCAGACGACCTCGGCCACGTCGCGGGGCTTGCCGAGGGAGCGGCTGAGGTAGTTCGCCATGACGTCCCGGCGGGTGGCCTCGGGATCGGGGCGGGAGGCGAGGTAGCGCGCCGCCATCTCGGTCTCGACCATGCCGGGCGCGTAGCAGTTGACCCGGATGCCGTCGGGGGCGAGTTCCAGGGCGAGGCTGCGGGTCAGCTGGGCCACGCCGGCCTTGCTGGCCGCGTAGGCGAGCGTGTGCGGCCGGGCCAGGCTGGAGGCGATCGAGGCGCAGTTGATGATCGAGGGGTTCTCGCTGCGCCGCAGGTACGGCAGCGCCGCGCGGGAGGCCAGGTACGGTGCGCGCAGGTTGATCGCGTGGACCCGGTCCCACTCGTCGGGGCCGAAGTCCTCGATGCCGAGGCTGCGGCTCACCACGGCGTCGGACACGCCCGCGTTGTTGTGCAGCACGTCGAGGCCGCCGGCGAGCGAGGCGGCCCGCTCCACCATCTCCTCGATCGAGCGGGGGTCGCTCACGTCGCCGTGCACGTAGTCCGCGCGCGGGCCGATCTCGGCGGCCAGCCGCTTGCCGGCCTCGTCGTCGATGTCGGCGATCACCACGGTCGCGCCCCGGCTCGCGGCCAGGCGGGCGGTCTCGGCGCCGATGCCGCTCGCACCTCCGGTGATGAGGAACCGCAGGCCGGTCAGATCAGACATCAGCCGTGGACCTTTCTGAAGTAGTTGGCGTGACGGGGGCCGGTGAGGGCGTCGCTCACCGGCACCTGGGGCTCCTTGCCCGCCCGGACGGCACGCTCGCGCTCCTCCCCCACGGCGATCCGCCGCGCCTCGCACCGGTCGATGCCGCCGTCGGGGACGGCGTACAGGGTGAGGTAGCGGTAGGGCGGGCTCTGGTCACCGACCGGTTCCAGGGCGAAGCGCTGGGCGCCCACGAAACCCATGTACTCGAAGGTGTGGGCGAGGTGCACCTGGTCGTACCAGCGGGCGTACTCCTCCTCCCGGCCGGGGACGGCGTTGTTGAAGACCGTGAAGATCTCCCGCTGGTCCTCGGGCCGGCTCCGCGTATCTCCCGGGCTGACCCAGCCGGTCTGCGGCACGGCCCGCCAGGCGGCCGCCCTGAACCCGGGGTCGAGGTCGCCGGGCCCGGCGGCGCGGGCCAGTGCCAGGGCGGGGAACACGGTGTCGTTCTCGCCGATGTCGCGGGCCAGCGTCCAGAGGACGGCCGAGCCGCCGGCGAGCGGCCGGGCCGGGCCGAGCGCGAGGAACGTCTCCATCAGGATCGCCCGCTCGGCCGCTGGGGCTTCCAGCGCAGCAGCCACATCTCCATGAGCCGGATCACCAGCATCAGGACGATGCCCACGATCATGAGAACGAAGATCGCGGCGAACGTGCCCGCGGTGTCGAACTGGTTGGCCGACTGCACCAGCAGGTAACCGAGCCCGCGGTTGGACGACATCATCTCGGCGGTGACCGCGACCACGAGCGCGTACGGCGCCGAGACGCTCAGGCCGGAGATGATGAACGTCATCGCGGAAGGCAGGGTGGCCTTCAGGTGCACCTGGAGGCGGCTGGCCCGCATGAGCCGGAGCTTGTCCACCAGCAGGTGGTCGACGTCCTTGACTCCCGCGTACGTCGCGTAGAACACGAGGAAGGCGACCACGCTGATGACCAGCGCCAGCTTGGAGCCGAGGCCGATGCCGAACCAGAGCATGAACAGCGGCACCAGCGCCAGCCGCGGGATCGCGTAGATCGCGTCGACGAAGGGCTGGCAGACCGCGGCGAGGAACGGGTTGACGCCGAGCACGAACCCGGCGACGAGGCCCGCGAGCGCGCCCAGCACGAAGCCGATCACGGTGGTCTGCAAGGTCACCCAGAGGCTGGGCCACATCTGGCCCTGCGAGACCCAGAGGCCCATCGCCTCCCAGATCTTGGACGGCTTGCTCACGTAGTACTCGTCGATCAGGACGTGCGGCTCGCCGGGCTTGCCGGCGAAGTACTCCCATCCGATGAGCCCGGCGACGAGCAGCACCAGCTGGATCCCGGTGATCAGGAGGCGCCGCATCAGCTGCGGGTTGAGCCCGCCGGTGACGGCCGGCTGTTCTACCGGCTTCGGGGCGCTCTCCTGCTTGCTCGCGACGAGCGTGTCGGACCTGCTCACTGGTGCACCATCCTCTTGTCGGTAGCTGAGATGCTGCTGATGCACCCGAGGTGCCGCTGGGTTACCGCCCTGCTCGCTCGACCCCGAGG
>NZ_JBFAOH010000059.1:0-27616 GCF_040675175.1 Nonomuraea sp. NPDC049649 | reverse complement strand
CTAGTGACACGCCGCGCCAGCGTGCCCGCACACGTTTCCCCAGCTCACGCCCCTGATTCATGTGCTTTTCTCGCTACACATCTGCGGAACGCAGGTGAAGCACTCGGTAGCACCCAGCATTTCGGCAGGCAACCCCGAGGCCAGTCGCTCGATGGTCAATCCTGTGTGGCCAGCAGCCTGTGATCAGGTGCGGGCAGGCACTGGATCCTTTCCAGCTTGCGTTTGACTATGCGGACCAGAGAGTCGAGATCGCTCGTGCAAAAATTGCCGATGACGCGCTTGAGCAGAGACCAACGCCAACCGCGCGCCGATCTGCTGATGTGCTGCAATGAATCAGGCCCGGATAATCGCGCTAGGCGAACGTCTTCGGCTCACCCCGTCGCCCGCGTTCGATCCGCAGCCGACACAGCAGGTGCGACCGCTCACCTGGACGGAAACACAGCACGCCGGCGGTGCTGCCCCGGACAACGGGCTGCGCCCCGCCAGCGCCCAGGTACGCCCTTTCTGTGGCCTCAGCCCTCAGCCCTTAACTCGCCTCGTCCTCGAAGCAGATGAAGGCGCCTAGGTCCGCAGCGGTTCTTTGCCTGCGGCCATACCTCGGCCTCCCACGCCGCGATCGCCTGCTCATCCCGCTTGGCCGCCTGTCAGACAGCCACCTGACACGACCAGCCGTGCCGGCGCAGCAGCTGCCACGCCCCTCGACGTGTAGCCGACGCGAAACAGCCGCCCGAGCAGCGACTTGCCCCGGCTCCGCTTCCACCGCTGATCCTCGGCGAACCGGATGACTCCGTCGTACCGTGGCAACAACGGACTGTCACGACCCCACAGCCTCTACAGTTCAAGCTGTATACCAGCGCAAACTTCAGCCAACACCCTGCGCTACTAGACCAGCACTAAGGGTTGCTCGCGCGGTCTAAGCGCACGAGCGCATCCGGGCCAGTTCCTGGGCATCCATAACGTCGCCGACGTGGATCAGATGGTTAATCACTTCGAAGACGATCTTTTCGGATCTGGCCCCAACCTTCCGAAGGAGGATCTCCCTGGCCTCGGTAAGATCCCGGCTGCGACACGCCTTGATCGCAGCAGCAGCCTCTTCCGCAGGAGCCTTGGTGCCGGCATAGTCCAACATGCCTAAGGCGTGCTCGTAACGACCGCTGTCGAGATGCAGCACCAGTTCGTCGACCGGCCACGGTGTACCTGGCACCAAGCCGTTGCGCCGGTCCCCATCTGAAGCCGGGACCGGCGCAACGGAGCGAGCGCCGGTCTCGGCCGCCGGGACCGCCGGTGCCTCATCATCCGGGTGCGTAACGGTGATCACGGCCGGCCCTGCAGCGATCTGCCTACTTTCATCCCAGACCTGCTGCAGGAGGCATAGCAACTCCTCCTCGGTCACGAGCCCGACAGCGTTGTTGTCCTCCGCATGTTTGCGGAGGGCAAAGATCAACTCTTTGCTGGGATTCTTCACCTGCCCCGACGCGAGGCGCTGAAGCGCGGAGCTACTGCTGAGAACGCCATCTGCGACTGCGACGCTACGAAGGGTGCCGCCCGTAGCAGAGAGCAGGGTACGCATCATCTCGGTGAACTTGCGCCGCGCTGGCGGGAGGGAGTCTGGAAGGGGCTTGAACTGCATGCGTGGAGGCACGACAACTCCTTAGGGGTTCCTCGGGGTATCGCCTCCATATTGGCGGATGTCTATGACAATTGTGGGCCGAATTGCATGAGCGGGACATGCGGGACACACCAGAAAGAGCGGGACATAGCCGGGACAGAAAAGACTTCCCCTGACACAGGCAAATGCGCTTCGCTGAAGTGGCTGCCGGAACCGCCCCGCACACAGCGGGGTCGTGATCCCCGGTGCAAGACGAGAGGAGACGAAGAGCATGGCGACAAAGCCGTCCTGGACGGACGAAGTCCTCGGCACCAAGAAGCGCGTGGCCCTGTGGCTGGTGCAGGAGGTCGGCATCGGGAACGTGTTCACCAAAGAGCAGCTGCGGACCGCGTTCGAGGGGGTCAGCCAGGTCGACCGCCGTATGAGGGAGTTGCGGGATCACGAGTGGCAGATAGATACCAACCGCGAGGATCCGGCTCTCGACCCCAGGGAGCATCGGTTCGTGCGTCAGGGCCTGCCGGTCTGGGAGCCTGGCATGGCAAGCCGCAAGGCGACAGAGTCCATTGGAGCCGTACAGCGCCGCGCTGTGCTCATGACCGACAACTACCTGTGCCGGACATGCGGCATCGGCAACGGCGAGGCGTACGCCGACGGCTACGGAGCCACCTCCCATCTGGACATCGCGCGACGCCAAGTCACCCTGCCCGACGGCGGTACCGAAGTGCAGCTCGTCACCGAGTGCAACCGGTGCCGGGTGGGCGGGCGGGACGCCGAATGTGATCTTGGCGCACTCAAGACGGCAGTAGCGCAGTTGTCGGCGTACGAGCGCAAGATGCTGTCCGCCTGGATAGAGCAGGACGCACGCAGTTTCAACGAGGTCGAGAAGATCTGGGGTGTCTACCGCACCCTGCCGGCGTCGGCGCGTGCCGAAGTCCACAACATGCTTCACTAGCCCGTTCCCCGGGGCACCGCGAGCTAGAGCCGTAACCCAGAATCGGTAACGCCCTCATAGCTTCCTGATCGCTTTCACCACTTCAAGGAGCATCTACGTGTCGATCGACTTCGGCGAGCCCCGCGAGGCTGCCTACAACCGCGAACTCGTGGCTCAGCGGCTGAAGGAACTACGCAACGGTAGCGGGGTCCCAGAGACACTGACCGTCGAATGGCGGGGCAAGCCCATTCATGTCGAAGTCATCGACATGCCGGTTGAGGCTCTGCGCTACAACCCCGGTACACACCGCATCCGCGCCCAGCGAGCCTACGATCCCCCGCGGGACCGGGCACTCGACGAAGATCCGTGGAGCCCTGAGAGCCAGGACTACCTCCACTCCCTGCTCAAGGCATTGCCGGCTGACCCCTCCGTGACCGACAAGGCCTTTGAGGAGCTGTTGGAAAGCCTGCGCGAGTACCAGCAGAACGAACCCGGGCTGATCACCCGCACCGGCATCCTCGTTAACGGAAACACCCGCCGCGCCGCTCTCAAGGAACTCGGGCGGCCCAGCATGCGGGTTGGCGTCCTACCTGAGAGCTGCACCTGGAGCGACATCCACGCCGTTGAGCTCTCCCTCCAACTCCGTCCAGACACTCGGCGGGAGTACTCCTACATCAACCACCTGCTCGCTCTCGAGGAGCAGGTGAAGCTTGGCAAGCCTCTGCCGGAAATCGCCCGGAACTTCCACACAACAACGCCGGCCTGTGACCGCGACCTGTGGATCCTGGCTCAGTTGCGAGACCTTCTGAGCCGCAGTGCTAACGGCGCGGCCTCACTGCGGCTCATGGATTTTGAGGAAGCTAAGGAGAAGTTCGCTGAGCTCTACCGCGCCTACAACGCCGAGTCCGCACGTAACCGGGAGCGTGCCGAGCTGATGAAAGAGGGCCGACTCGCGGCTATCGTGCTTGAATTCTCGAAGACAGACGTTCGATTCATCCAGCCTGACTTTCACGAACGTTTCCTAGATCAGAGGCTGCCCGCAGACCTTCGACCAGCGCCCGCGCAGGAGACCAGAGCAGTAGCCATCCCTGGCCTTGGCCGCACAGTTCAAGCTGCCGGCGCTAGGGTCACCGCAGCTAAGGCGCTTACTGACTCCCTTCTGCGGGCCAAAGCCGTCAAGACTGCAGGATCTGCCGCGACTGCTGAGGAGCAGAGGGCAGCTGACGAAACCTACGGCCGCGCACGCGAGGTATTCAACGAGGCGCTGGAGTTCGCCGGAAAGGACTTTCGGCTCCGCAAGAAGCGCCTCGCTGCCCCCGACCGCATCGCCGATGCGTGTAAGGACTTGGAGCAGTGTGTCACCGACCTCGTCCTCGCCCGCGGCAATGGGAGTCTGGATGAAGGCGCGTTCGACGACGCCCTACTGCAGCTGCGGGCCATCATGGAGCGCGTCGCCGTCGAGGCCGGCAAGAGCATACCGCTCCCAGGCGAGGGCTTGACCTGGCTCAATAGGGCTGCGGGGAGGCAGCGGTGACGATGGCACGCACTGAGCCGTCGCTGCGGATCACATTCGACGTCTCGCGAACCCGGGTGGTGCTGCGCACCGTGCCAGGGCACGAGCAGGATTTCGCAGACCTTGCCGCTCGCATCGCTCCAGGTGGCCAGCGCGGACCCCTGGTGGGGGAATTCGACCTTGATGACTTCCTCGACCGCCTCATCGAACTTGGCTCCTGGCGCCATGACGGTGTCGAGTGGGAGGACGCGCTCCTCCAGCTCGTCAACGATGTCCTCGATGACGCTGAGCGGGCCGAGCAGACACTCCGTAAAGGTCCGGACGCCAGCGAACAGACGATAACGCCAGACGATGTGCTGGGTCTGCTCGGTGAAGGCTGGATTGGCGATCTCACTCCTTTCCAACTCCGTGACACCGCACAACTGCTAGCGCTCGGCCACGGCGCAAATTTCAGCGTCCCTGGCGCTGGTAAGACCCGCGTCTCTCTTGCGGTTTACGCCGCCATGCGCGAGCAAGGCCTGGCCCAGCGACTCCTCGTTGTCGGGCCCAAATCCGCCTACGAGGCCTGGCTAACAGAAAGCCAGCTCTGCTTCCGCACCCCGCCGCGCACCGCTGTCATGGGCCGCACTCCCGACTACAGCGCCGAAGTGCTGCTGGTCAACTACGAACGCCTCGCCCGCGCGGTGCCCAGGCTTGCATCGTGGTTAAGTGCTGCGCCATCGATGCTGGTGCTTGACGAAGCTCACCGTATGAAGCTTGGCGCGAACGGAACCTACGGCGCAGCATGCCTCGCGCTCGGGCCAACCGCCGCTCGGCGGCTCATCCTCACTGGTACTCCAGCCCCCAATGGAGCTCGCGACCTGGAGAACCTGCTGTCGTTCGTCTGGCCGGGCCGCGGTAAGCGAGTTGTCTCTGACGCCGTACGCGGTGGTGACCTGGCCTACGCCAGTAGCGTGCTGCGGCCGCTGTTCACCCGTACTACCAAGCAGGAACTAGGCCTGCCCCCATTCGAGCCGAAAGTCCGCTACGTCAGTCTGCCCCCCATCCATCGAGAGGTGTACGAAGCGCTCAAGGGGAACTTCTCTGCGCGAGCTGAGGCCTGTCGCGACGACATCGACGCTCTCGGGCGGGCAGCGCTGCGTCTGATTATGGCAGCAACCAGCCCGGCACTTCTGATCAAGGGCAGCAGCCCGTATGAGCCGCTGGCCTACAAACCATCGCCGCTCGAGGTGGATCCTGAAGACTCTCTCTATGCGCTTCTGCGCGACCTACCCAGCTACGAGCTCTCCCCTAAGTACCAGGAGGTTGTCAAGGTCGTCGCCGCCAACGCAGTAGTTGGCCGCAAGACGCTCGTGTGGACGACCTTCGTGCGTAGTATCACCACTTTGGCCGAGCTTCTCTCCCCCCATTGCCCGGCTGTTGTCCACGGTGGTACGGCCGACCGGGACGAGGAAATCCGGCGATTTCGCGAAGATCCTGACTGCATGGTGCTGATCTCGAATCCAGCGACCCTCGGGGAGGGCATCAGCTTGCATCAGGTCTGCCACGACGCAATCTACGTCGACCGCGACTTCATGGCAGGTCGGTTCCTCCAGAGCCTGGACCGTATTCACCGCTTGGGTCTGGCCCCCGGAACGGAGACCAGAGTCACGGTTCTTGTCGCGGAAGGCACCCTCGATGAAGTGGTCCAGCTGCGTCTCAAGGCGAAGCTGGAGTTCATGGGCAGCATCCTGGACGACCCAGAGGTGCGTCAGCTCGCAGATCTGGTTGAAGAGCCTGTCAACAGTTACGGCCTGGACCCGGCGGACATTAGCGAACTCCTTCGCCACCTAGAGAAGTAGGGCGCCTAGCGATGATCTGAAGCTGCGCACGCACTACGAGGGCCAGTTAGTCCTGGCAGAGTCACTGGTCGCCGGCTAGCTCCGTCCGCTTCACGTGGTGGAGATGGTCTTCAGCGCCAGGGTTCGCAGCGGGGCTAGGGACTGTTTCAGAAGTGATCATTTAGGTGATCCACTTCTGAGATGATCTTTGGGTGAGTCGTGGTGATTTGACCGCCGCTCAGTGGGCGGTGCTGGAGCCGTTGCTGCCGGTGGGGAAGAAGCCAGGTAGGCCGCCAAAGTGGACGAAACGCCAGCTCATCGACGGCATCCGGTGGCGGACGCGGACGGGTGCGCCCTGGCGGGACGTGCCTGTTCGCTATGGCGAGTGGGAGACCGTGTACGGGCTGTTCCGGCGCTGGCAGCGGGACGGCACGTGGGCGCGGATCGTGCGGGAGTTGCAGGCCCTGGCGGACGCGAAAGGTTTGATCACCTGGGACGTGAGCGTGGATTCCTCGATCGCTCGGGCGCATCAGCACGCCGCTGGTGCGCGTAAAAGGGGGATCTGCAGGTAGAACCGCCGGGCGGGGTGAGTGTGGAGCCCGCCGACCATGGGCTCGGCCGCTCCCGTGGAGGGCTGACCACCAAGATGCACCTGGCGTGCGAGCAGGGACAGAAGGTGCTGTCGTTGATCGTCACCGCCGGGCAGCGTGGCGACTCCCCGCAGTTCCAGCCGGTGCTGGAGAAGATCAGCGTGCCGCGACTCGGCCTTGGCCGTCCCCGAAAGCGGCCGGACAAGGTTCGGGCCGACAAGGCGTACGGCTCCCGCTCCAACCGTGCCTACCTGCGGCGACGCGGCATCAGCTGCACGATCCCGGAGAAGGCCGATCAGGTCCGTCACCGAAAGAACCGCGGCAGCCGGGGCGGCCGTCCCCCGAGGTTCTGCAAGCTCGACTACCGCGAGCGGCACGCCGTCGAGTGCGCCATCAACCGGCTCAAACGCCACCGCGCCGTCGCGACCAGATACGACAAGCTCGCCGTCCGCTACGAAGCCACCGTTCAGATCGCCATCATCAACGACTGGCTGACCTGCTTATAAAACAGGCCCTAGGCGGCCTCGGGCGGGCCCGTAGTAAACGGCGTTCGTGCAGATCACCAGGTATCGGCCGAGTTCAGGAGCTAGATAGAGACTGGTCCCGGTCCAGCCGTGGTGATAGGCGACGCGACCGCCGTGCGCCAGAACCCACGCCAGGCCGCGCTCCAGCCCGGGCTCGATCTCGACCTGGGGAACCATGCTGGCGTGGAGCCACTGCCCAAGCCCATCCCGGTCGCGGCTGTAGGCGGTGAGAAGGTGCGCGCCGTACCGAGCCAGATCCGTCGGAGTAGAGAACACCCCGGCATGCCCCGCGATCCCACCCAGCAGAGCCGCGTTGTCGTCGTGAACGCCACCCCAGATACGAGGCGCCCCGTTGATGCGCTGCTCGGTGGGCGCGACGCCGGCCTCACGGGCGACGGGCCCGTAGCAGGTGGAGCCCATGCCGACACTCCGCCACAGGTCGTCGGCGAGCTGGTCGAGCCGCTGCCGGTCGTTGTAGAGGTAAGGCAGCACCAGCCCGAGCAGAATGTAACCCCGGTTGATGTACCGGTGCGTGCCAGGCTCGTCGTCAAGAGGTTCCCGACACAACAGCTCATGCAGCGGAGCATCAGCCCCCCGGTAGTGGTCGAGCCGGGTCGCCGCACGCAGCCCGGACGTGTGCGCGAGCAGCTGCCGGATGGTGGCCTGCCCGCTCGCCGCTTCCCCGAAGATGGTCGGCAGAAAGTCGCGTACGGGAGCGTCCAGTTCCAGCAGCCCGTCGTCCAGGGCCCGCCCGATCAGCGGCCAGGTGGCCACGACCTTGGTCAGTGAGGCGATGTCGTACCGGGTGCGCTCGGTGGCGGGCGCCTGATCGAGCCCGGCCCACGGTGATGAGGTGCTGTCTGCCGCGGACGGTGCCGCAGACGATGACGCCGCCGGGTGTGAGCGTGTTCTCGACGGCCTGGCGTAGCGCGTCGTGCAGGAGGGTGATGTCGTCGGCAGTGAACGGTGTGGGCATCAGGCCGCCTCCGCGTCGTCGGTGCTGGTGTCGGTTTCCAGCGTGGCGACTTCTGCAGGTGGATGGCCGTAGCCGCGCCGCAGCGACGGAGGCGGCGTCCCGGTCAGCCGCCCGGGCCGACCTCGTTGTCGGGGGCGCCGTCTCCGGTGGTCGGCAGGTCTCCGCGCTCGACCGGGCTGGGCCATGGCGAGGGTGTTCCCGTGACGGCTGCTTGGCGGGCCCCGGCTATGGCGGTCTTCAGCGTCTCCCTGCCCACGTCGGTGAGCCTGGCGGCCAGGAGGAGGAGAGCGTCGCCTCTGACGGCGGCGTATTCGTGACGCCCGGCCGCCTGCCGATACCAGCCCACCTCGTCGCGCGAGCACCGCACCGGAGCGTCGACCGGCATGGCGTCGGTCACGGGCCTGGTGGCGCAGAGCGCGTCGCTGAACTCGTCGCGGTCGACCCGTAACTGCACCTGCTTGCCGTCGGGCGAAACGTAAAAGGCGCCGAAGCCTTCTTCGTTGACCGCTCCGACGGACTGTTCCGCCAGCTCGTAGCCCGGCAGGTCCACCACGTAGATCAGGTCGGGGGCGGCTCCTTGGACGCGAGCCTGGTCGATGGCCTCCTGGCTGAGCGCGCCCTGTGTGCCGCAGGCGGACAGGGCGAGGAGCGCGAGCAGGAGTGGTGTGTTCTTCATGGAGCTCCCCCGTTCCGGAAAGACCGTCTTGATCTTATCGGCACCGAGCCGGAGGATGTGACACTCTTTTTCCCGAAAAGCGGCGGTAGCGCCGGGCATTTCGGCGAGCAGGATTTCCGCACCGAATCGCCCCGACTTCCGTCTTCCAGGCTTTCTGGTGGGTTATTAAAGGATGAGCCGCCTTCCCGTCCTTAAAGCATTCATAAACTGATCCGCCATGCGTGGGTCGGTTCAGCGGACGGCGACTGCCGACAGTTACCTTTCACGCTGATCAGAGGATCAAACGCAGACGGGAGTACCACATGAGCAAGATGGGGAAAATCGCCGCGGTTCTGGCTGTATCAGCGGCCGGCGTTGTGTTCGGGAGCGTCGGATCGCCGGCGCTGGCGGGCCCTGAGCAGGTCAGCGCGCCCTCCGCGCCATGTGAGCCCAAGGAGGAAATCAGCAAGCACGGCAACGTGACCGTCCAGACGATCAGCCGGCGGTGCTCGACGACCTCCCGGCAGGAGTCGACGTCCCAGGGCCCGGCGGTCAAGAACCGTCGGGTGGTGGAGAGCGACCCGTTCGAGGTCGCGGCGGGCTCCCGCGCCACGAGGCTCAGCCAGGCGTGCCCGCGCGGGCAGGTCGTCATCGGCGGGGGCTACGACCTGCGCAACTCCATCTTCAACGAGGGCAACGGCGCCGAGTTCGTCCTGTCGAGCGGGGCGAACGACCGGCGTACGGCCTGGGAGGTCGTGGCCGCCAACCCGAGCGAGCACGACATCGAGATCACCGTGAAGGCGGTCTGCGCGGACCGCACCCAGGCCCAGTAGGGCACCCCACGAGCCGCTGCGGTCCGCGTGACCGCGGCGGCTCGCGCCGTTTCCGGGACCCCCCGTAGCGGGTTAGGCAAGGTTAGCCTAACCTTATCCCCATGACCGAGGAGATCTCCCTCCGCGGCGCCGAGCTGTGCCTCAGTTATCACGGCGCCGCCGTGGTCCACGACGGCCACCTCGCCCTGCGGCCCGGCCGTGTGACCGCGCTGGTCGGCCCGAACGGCAGCGGCAAGTCGACGCTGCTGCGCGCGCTGGCCAGGCTGCACCGGCCCGACTCCGGGGCGGTGACGCTGGGCGACGGCGCCGACGCTTTCGGGCTGTCGGCGCGCGATTTCGCCCGCCGCGTGACGCTGCTGGCGCAGAGCCGCCCCACCCCGGGCGGCGTGCGGGTGGCGGACGTCGTCGGGTACGGACGACACCCGTACCGGCGGCGCTGGAAGGCCGCGGACCCCGAGGGCGCGGCCGCCGTCGCCAAGGCGATGGAGCTGACCGGTGTGGCGGCGATGGCCGAGCGGCCGGTGGACGAGCTGTCCGGCGGCGAGCTGCAGCGGGTCTGGCTGGCCACCTGCCTGGCGCAGGACACCGGCGTGCTGCTGCTGGACGAGCCCACCACCTTCCTCGACCTGCGCTACCAGGTGGAGCTGCTGGAGCTCGTCCGCGACCTGGCCGACGAGCACGGGGTGGCGATCGGGGTCGTGCTGCACGACCTCAACCAGGCCGCCGAGATCGCCGATCACGTCGTACTGCTGCATCGGGGGCGGGTCCGCGCCGACGGCCCGCCCGCGCTGGTCCTCACCGAGGACCTGCTGAGCGACACGTACGGGATCCGCATCGAAGTCAGTCACGACCCCGCGACGGGAGCCGTGACCACCCGGCCGATCGGCCGGCACAGCAAGAACGTCACCGCGACAACATGACGGGAACCCCCATGCGCACTGTCCTGACGGCTCTAGCCGCCGTCGTCGTCCTGGCCGCCTGCGGCACGACCGAAGCCCCCGTACCGGAGACGGCGGCGAGCGCCGAGCCGTCGGCGGCGCCCGTGACCGTGACCGACAGCCGCGGCAAGGAGGTCACGCTCGACCGACCGGCGACCCGGGTGGTCAGCCTGGAGTGGGGCGAGACCGAGATGCTGGTCAGCCTCGGCGTGATGCCGGTGGGCGCGGCCGACGTGAAGGGCTTCGCCACCTGGGACACCGCCGTGAAGCTGGACTCCTCGGTGCGGGACGTCGGCACGCGGCAGGAGCCCAGCGTCGACTCCATCAGCGCGCTCCAGCCCGACCTGGTGGTGATGGAGGCCGAACGTGACTCCGCGCTCGTCCCCCAGCTGGAGAAGTTCGTGCCGGTGCTGGTGACCAAGGGCAGCGACGCCTCCCGCAACCTGGAGCGGATGCGCGAGGACCTGGAGATGATCGCGGCGGCGGTCGGCAAGACCGGCGAGGCCGCCAAGCTGATGAGCGACTTCGACGCGGCGCTGGCCGAGGGCAAGGAGAAGATCGCGGCGGCGGGCGGCGCGGGCAAGCCGTTCGTGATGGCCGACGGGTGGAAGCAGGGCAGCTCGATCTCGATCCGGCTGTTCGGCAAGGGCGCGCTGGTCTCCGACATCGCCGAGCGGCTGGGGCTGGAGAACGCCTGGAAGGGCGAGGTCGACGCCCAGTGGGGCCTGGGCACCACCGACGTCGAGGGCCTGACCGTGCTCAAGGACCCCGACATCCGCTTCTTCTACAACGCCTCCGACGGTGACGACGTCTTCGCCGACGGGCTGGCCGGCAACGCCATCTGGAAGTCGCTGCCGTTCGTGGCCAAGGAGCGGGTGACCAAGCTGCCCGACGGCATCTGGACGTTCGGCGGCCCGCTCTCCGGTCAGCAGTACGCCGACGCGCTGGTGAAGGCGTTCGCCGGTTGAGCACCGACGTCCTGACCCCGGCGCCGCCCGAGACGCCGCTGCGGCGGCTGAGCGTCGCCGGGGTCTTCCTGCTGGCCCTCGCGGCGGTCGTGCTGACGGCCGCGGTGCACGTGACGCAGGGCACCTCGGAGGTGGGCGCGCTCGACCTGCTGGCGCTGCCGTTCGGCGGCAGCGACGAGGCGGCGCGGGTGCTGCTGGCCTCCCGGCTGCCCCGGCTGCTGGCGGGGGCCTGCGTGGGGGTGGCGCTGGGCGTGGCGGGCGCGCTGCTGCAGGCGATCGCGCGCAACGCGATGGCCTCGCCGGACACGCTGGCCGTCAGCTCGGGCGCCTACTTCGCGGTCGTGGCGGGCAGCGTGCTGGGGCTGTCGCTGCCGGTGCCGGTCTCGGGCGGGCTGGCGCTGCTCGGCGGGCTGGCCGCCGCCGCCCTGGTGCTGGCGCTCTCGGCGGGCGGGCGTACGGGGACGACGCGGCTGATCCTGGCCGGGACCGCCACGGCGATGGCGCTCAGCTCGCTGACGAACCTGCTGATGATCCTGTTCGAGCAGGAGACGACCGGGCTGTTCGCCTGGGGCAGCGGCTCCCTCGTGCAGAGCGACCTGACCGCGGTGGCGCAGCTCGGGCCGGTGATCGCGGTGGGGGTCGGGGCGGCGGCGCTGGCCGGGCCGCGGCTGGACATCCTCGGCCTGGGCGACGACACCGCCCGGGTGCTCGGGGTGAACGTGCGGCGGCTGCGGTTCTGGCTGACCATGCTGGCCGTGCTGCTGGCGGCGTCGGCGGTGACGATCGCGGGACCGATCGGGTTCGTCGGGCTCTGCGCGCCGGTGATCGTGCGGCTGCTCCCCCGGTCGGTCCCCGGCCTGCACCGCAACCGGGCGACGCTGCCGCTGGCGGGACTGGTCGGCGTGCTGGTGGTGCTGGGGTCGGACATCGCGCTCCGGGCCGCGCTGGGCGCGCAGGCCGGGGTGGAGGTGCCGCCCGGGGTGGTGACCACGGTGTTCGGCGCGGCGGTGATGATCTGGCTGGCCCGCCGCTACCGGGACGCGGGTCCGGCGCGCCGGCCGCCGCAGGCCCGCACGGGGGCGTCCCGGTCGCGGGCGGCCTTCCTGGCGGTGGTGGCGGCCGGGGCCGCGCTGCTGGCGGGGGCGCTGGTGCTCGGGCTGCTCGGCGGCGACCGGTGGCTGCTGACCGGCGACGTGGTCAACTGGCTGCAGGGGCGGAGCGGGCGGGCGCTGACGTTCGTGCTCGACCAGCGGTGGCCGCGGGTCGCCGCCGCCGCGCTGGCCGGGCTCGCGCTGGCGGTGGCGGGGGCGGCCGTGCAGGCGGTGTGCCGCAACCCGCTGGCCGAGCCCGGCGTCCTGGGCGTGACGGCCGGGGCCGGGGTGGGGGCGGTCTCGCTGCTCACGCTGGTGCCGCTCGCCGGGATCTGGAGCATGTCGGCGGCGGCGGGCGCGGGCGCGCTGGCGGCCTTCGCCGTCGTCTACGGGCTGTCCTGGCGTGGCGGGCTCAGCTCGGACCGGCTGGTGCTGATCGGGGTGGGCGTGCAGTTCGCCTGCACGTCGATCACCGTCCTGATCATCGTGCTGTCCGATCCGTGGAACACCGCCAAGGCGCTGACCTGGCTCTCGGGGTCGACGTACGGGCGAGTACCGGAGCAGCTGATCCCGGTGGCGCTGGCGCTGGCGGTCACCGTGCCGCTGCTGGTCTGGCTCCGCCGCGACCTCGACCTGCTGGCGCTGGACGAGGACACGCCGCGGGTGCTGGGGGTGCCGCTGGAGCCGGTGCGGCTGGCCGCCCTGGCCTGCGCCGTGCTGCTCACCTCCACGGCCGTGTCGGCGGTCGGGGTGGTCGCCTTCGTCGGCCTGGTCGCCCCGCACGCCGCCCGCGCCCTGGTCGGCGCCCATCACTCCCGGGTGCTGCCGGTGGCGGCGCTGCTCGGCGCGGTCCTGGTCAGCCTGGCCGACACGCTCGGCCGTACGGTGATCGCGCCGGCGCAGGTGCCGGCGGGGCTGGTGACGGCGCTGATCGGCACCCCGTACTTCGTCTATCTGCTCTGGCGGGCCCGCCCTCAGGGCTGAGGCCGGGCCCCGTAGCGGTGAGTGACGCCTTCCTCTCGCCCTCGTGAATTATCCGCCGGCCGCGAGATTCGCGATTGCCGCATTATTGACAACCGAGACAGAACTGGACAAATTCGGTTGAAGTGTTCCATTCACGAGGAGTTAGGGGGGCCGAAACGGTGATGGTTCGACACGACCAGAAATGGCCATAATGGTCGTTGGTAAACCTTCAGACGCCGCCCTCCACAGCCCTATCCGTGATCTGTACGCCCTTAAGGACAGCGCGCCGGCGAAAAGCTCCTCGCCGAGCGTGCTGATCCGGCTCGCGGGGACGTTCTCCGTCGAACGCGACGGCGAGCAGCTCGCGGGAAGCGTCATCAGCGGCAAGGCACGCACGCTGCTCGCACTGCTGACCGTGGAGCGCGGGCGGGTCGTGCCGATCTGCCGCATCGAGGAAGTTCTTTGGGAGGGGAACGCTCCGAAACAGCCGGCGAGCAACGTGGCGACGCTGGTGAGCAGGTTGCGCCGGGTTCTCGGGCACCGTGCGATCACCGGCGGGCGCAACGGCTACCGGCTCGGCACCGCACCGGCCGTCCGGGTGGACGTCGACGAGGCAGCGGCGCTGGTGACCGAGGCCGAAGGACGCCTGGCGGCGGGCCAACCCAACGTGGCCCAGGTCGCCGCCATCCGGGCACTCGAACTGCTCAACGACGGGTCGATACTCGAAACCGAGCCGCACTCCCACTGGGCGGCCGCCGCCGGGCGGGAGGCCGCCGACCTGGTCCGGCGCGCCCGCCACGCGGCGGCGGCCGCGGCCCTGGAGAGTGCGGAGCCGGCGGTGGCGAGGCGGATGGCCGAGGCGGCCGTGCTGGCCGACCGGTTCGACGAGGAGGCGCACCGGCTGCTGATGCGGGCGCACGCGGCGGCCGACGAACCGGCCAGGGCGCTGCTGCTGTACGAGCGGCTGCGGGACGCCCTGATGAACGAGCTGGGCACCGATCCGGCGCCGCAGACCCGGGCGCTGCACCTGGCGATCCTGCGCGAGCGGGTGCCGAAGGCCACGCCGGACGCCGGTCCCCTGCGCGCGCCCGCACCGGCCGGCCCGTCGATGCTCGTCGGCCGCGACGTGGAGCTGGCACGCATCGGACACGCCTGGTCCTCGGCCGCGGCGGGGCGGCCGGATGTGCTGGTGGTGGCCGGGGAGTCCGGCATCGGGAAGTCGCGGCTGGCCGCCGAGGCGGCGCGGCACGTCACCTCGACCGGGGGCACCGTCCTGCACGCGGCGTGTTACGAGGCCGAGCGCGCGCTGTTCCTCCAGCCCTTCGTCGACGCGCTGCGGCCGCACGTCACGCGGCTCGCGCCGAACGCCCTGCGGGAGGCGGCCGGGGAGCACGCCTGCGTACTGGCCGCACTGGTGCCGGACGTGGCGCGGGTGCTGGGCTCCTCGCCGGACGAGCACGACCCGGCGGAGCTCGGGCGGAGCCGCGTCTATCAGGCCATGACGGCGTTCCTGCGCGGGCTGGCGGCCCAGGTGCCTGTCCTGCTGGTGCTCGACGACCTGCACCACGCCGGTGAGCCGACGGTCGAGCTGGTGCACTACCTGGCCCGCCGGGCCGCGCCCGCGCGGCTGCTCTGCCTCACCACGGTCCGCCCGGAGGCGAGCGAGGGGATTGTGCAGTCGCTCGACGGCGTCGCGCAACGGCTGGACCTGGGCGCGCTGCCGATGGCGGCCGTGACCAAGCTGGCGGCGGCCAGCGGGAAGGACGAGCTGGCCGCGGAGGTCTTCCAGCTGACGCGCGGGCACACCCTGTCGGTGGTGGAGACGTTGCGGTGCCGGGTCGTCGGCGACTGCGGGGTGCCGGAGGCGCTGCGGCTGGCGGTCCAGCGCCGGGTGCGCCGGGTGGGCGAGCAGACCGACCGGGTGCTGCGGGCCGCGGTGGTGCTGGGCTCGGTGTTCGACCCGATGGTGCTGGCCGCGATGGTCGATCTCACGCCGAACGAGGTCGCGTACCACTGTGAGCGGGCGCTGGTGGCTCGCCTGCTCGTGGTGTCGGGCCGCGGGTACGCCTTCGCCAACGACCTCATCCGGCAGGCGTTGCACGCGACGACTCCCGAGCCGACCCGGCGCATCCATGAACGCCGGGCCTCCGAGCTGCAGTTCAGCCGGGACGAGCCGCTGCCGGGCCATACTCCGGCGCTCGGTCTCGATCTGCGAGGTTCGTGACACCGATCAGGCGATCCTGCCCGGAGGCGTTGCAGGGGCATTGCAGCGGGGCCGGGCACCCGCGGCGGTGACCTATTTATTTCACCCCCATTTCAGCCTCTCCGTTATCCGGAATACCACCGGTGATGTGCCTGACGACGGGGAAGCACGGGCGGTGCAACGCCCCTGCAATTGGCTTTGCCATATTCTGTGGCGATTTGTCAGCGAGGCGGCACAGCCACGTACCAGCCACGGCGTCCGGGGCGCGTTACCGCGCGCAGGCGGCAGCCGCGGCTCTCGGCGAGCGAGAAGGCGTGATTCGTGGACACTATTCGCGTATCCGACGGCAACTCCGAGAACACGCGTCCGGTCCGGCGGGCAGCCACCGCGAACGAGCCGCGGCCACGGCCGGACGAGCGCGGACCGCTCTCCTACGCTCAGCGGCGCCTGTGGTTCCTGGACCGGTGGCTCGGCGACAGCCCCGCCTACAACGTGCCCGTGACCCTGTGCTTCTCGGGCCCGCTGGACGCCGGCCGGCTGGTCGCCGCCCTCACGTCGGTCGTCGCCCGCCACGACGTCGTGTTCACGGTCTTCGAGGAGGAGGGCGGGGAGCCCCGGCAACGCCTGCTCGGCGGGCGCGAACCGGACTGCCCGCTGGTGGACCTCACCGCCGGAGACCTCGCGGGCCTGGATCTCGCCGAGCGCCGGGCCCGTGCCGGGGCGCTGATCGGCGCGGACGCCCGGCGCCCCTTCGACCTGTCCGCCGGGCCGATGCTGCGGACGGCCCTCTACCGGCTGGCCGAGGACGAGCACTGGCTGCACCTGACGTGGCATCACATCGCGTGCGACGGGTGGTCGCTGGACGTCTTCCAGCGTCAGCTCCTGGAGGCGTACCGCGAGGGCGCGCCGCAGGACGGCCCGCCGCCGCTGCGGTACGCGGACTACGCGCTGTGGCAGCGGGAGAGGCTGGCCGAGCCGTGGACGGAGAAGGTGCTGGCGAGCTGGCGGGAGGCGCTGGGCTCGGCCCCCGCGCTGCTGGATCTGGGCGCCGACCACGCGCGGCCGGCCGAGCTGAGCTACAAGGGCAGGACCGTCGGGCTCGAGCTGTCAGTGCCCGCGCGTGAGCTGGAGGAGTTCGCCGCGGGCGCCGGCGTGAGCCTGTACATGGTGCTGCTCGCCGCGTTCCAGGCGGTGGCGGCCAGGCACGCGGGCACGGACGACATCGTGCTGGGCTCGCCGGTGGCCGGGCGTGACCGGGCCGCGCTGGACGAGCTGGTGGGCATGTTCGTCGACCTCCTCGTGGTGCGGACGGGCCTGGAGGACGACCCGAGCTTCCGCGAGCTGGTCGCGCGCACCCGCAGCTCCGTCCTGGACGCGCTCTCCCGCGGGCGCGTGCCGTTCGACCTCGCGGTGAACGAGTTGCATCCCGAGCGCTCGCTCGCGCACAACCCGATCGTCCAGGTGGTCTTCGCCTACCACGAGGAGGAGCCGGCGGCGGATCTGGGCGGCGGGCTGACGGTGGAGCGGCGCATGGTGCCGACGGACACCGCGAAGTTCGACCTGACGTGGTCGGTGCACCGCCGCCCGGACGGCCTGCGGCTGGAGGTCGAGTACGCCACCGACCTGTACGAGCTCTCGACGATCGAGGTGCTGGCCGGGCACTGGCAGGAGCTGCTGCGGCACGCTCTCGCCGCGCCGGACGTGCCGGTGAGCCGGCTGGAGGTGATGCCCCCGGCGGAGCGGGCCCTGGTGGCCTCGCTGGCGGGGCAGGAGGCCGCGTACCCTGCGGAAACGATCCACGGGCTGGTGGCCCGTCAGAGCGCGGCCACACCGGACGCGGTGGCGGTCGTCTGCGGCGAGGAACGGCTGACTTACCGGGAGCTGAACGGGCGCGCGAACGCGCTGGCCCACCAACTGCGCACGCTGGGGGTCGGGCCCGAAGTGCCCGTGGCGGTGTGCGTCGAACGATCGGCCGAGACCGTGATCGCCACGCTCGCGGTGATGAAGGCCGCAGGCGTCTACGTACCGCTGGACACCGGGTTCCCCGCTGAGCGGATGCAGTTCATGCTGCGCGACGTCGGCGCCCACTTCGTCCTGGTGGCCGGCGGGACCGGTGAGCTGGTCCCCGAAGGACCTTGGCAACTGCTCGATCTGGACGAGTCGCCGCGGGAAGGCCGCCACGACGACCCGGAGGAACTGGCCGGCCCGGACAACGGCTGCTACGTGATTTTCACCTCGGGCTCGACCGGACGCCCCAAGGGAACCCTGGTCACCCACGCCAACGTCACCCGCCTGTTCCAGGCCACCGCCGCGGCCGGACTCGACGCCGGACCAGCAGACGTATGGACCCTGTTCCACAGCTTCGCCTTCGACTTCTCCGTCTGGGAAATCTGGGGCGCACTGACCACCGGCGGCCGCCTGGTCGTAGTCCCCCACGCCGTCACCCGTGACACCGAAGCCTTCTACCAACTCGTCCACCGCGAACACGTGACCGTGCTCAGCCAGACCCCCTCCGCCTTCCGTCAGTTCGAAACCACCGACGACCAAACCCGGGCGGAGCTGGCCCTGCGCGCGGTGATCTTCGGAGGCGAAGCCCTGCACCAGCCGTCCGTGCGCCGCTGGGCTGACCGCCACGGCTACCACACGCCCCGCCTGATCAACATGTACGGGATCACCGAGACGACCGTCCACGTCACCTACCTCGAACTGGCGCAGGACGACCTCGGCGGGGCGGTGAGCCGGATCGGCCGTCCCCTGCCCGACCTGCGCGTCCACGTGCTCGACCCGTACGGCCGGCCCTGCCCCGTAGGGGTGGCAGGTGAGATCCACGTCGCCGGAGCCGGAGTCACACGAGGATATGTCGGGCGGGCCGCGCTGACCGCCGAACGCTTCATCCCCGACCACCTCGGCGACCGGCCCGGCAGCCGTCTGTACCGCACCGGCGACCTCGCCCGCTGGACCGCCGGAGGCCGGTTGGAGTACCTCGGCCGCGCCGACGCCCAAGTCAAGATCCGCGGCCACCGCATCGAACTCGGAGAGATCGAAGCCACCCTCCAGACGCACCCGGCCGTCCTCGAAGCCGTGGTGCGGCCGCATCGCGGCGCCGACGACCAGACCGACCTCGCCGCGTACGTCGTGACCGGCGGCAACGGCGGGGCGGCCGGTGAACTGCGGGCGTGGCTGGGCGAGCGGCTGCCCGGCTACATGGTGCCCCGATGGTTCGTGTTCCTGGACGCGCTGCCGCTGACGGCTCAGGGGAAGGTGGACCGGCGCGCGCTGCCCGAGCCGTCGACCGAGCGGCCGGAGCTCACGCAGGAGTACGTCGCACCCCTGCCCGGAGAGGAGGCGGCCCTGGCCGCCATCTGGGGCCGGGTGCTGGAGGTGGACCGGGTCGGCCGCCACGACAACTTCTTCGACCTGGGCGGCGACTCCATCCGCAGCATCCAGGTACTCGGCCAGGCCCGCGACGCGGGGTTCACCTTCAGTCTGCAGGACCTGTTCCGGCATCCGGTGCTGGCGGACCTGGCCGCGATCACCGGTGACTCCGGCGGCGAGGACCTGGCGCGGGTGCGGGAGCCTTTCGCGCTGCTGTCGCCGCAGGACCGGGAGCGGCTGCCCGAGGGGCTGGTGGACGCCTACCCGATGGCGGAGCTCCAGATCGGCATGGTCTACGAGATGGAGCTCGACCCGGACCGCCGGCCGTACCACAACGTGGACAGCCTCCACGTCATCGGGCCGTTCGACGAGGCCAAGTTCCGGGACGCGGTCGCCCGGGTCGTGGAACGGCATCCGATCCTGCGCACCTCCTTCGACCTGAGCGGCTACAGCGAGCCCCTGCAGTTCGTCCACGCCACCGCCGAGATGCCGTTCACCGTCGTGGACCTGCGCGGCAGCGACCCGGAGACGCAGGAGTCCGTGATCGCCGCGTACATCGACACCGAGCGCGGCCACCGCTTCGACCACAGCCGGCCGCTTCTGCTCCGCTTCGGCATCCACCGGCTCACCGACGACGCCTTCCAGTGGACCATCACCGAGCATCACGCGATCTTCGACGGGTGGAGCCTGCACTCGACGATCTCCGAGATGTCCGCGACCTACCAGCGGCTGCTGGCCGGGGAGGACCCGGTCCTGGAGCCGTTGCGCTCCTCGTACCGAGATTTCATCGCAGCCGAGCGCGCGGCGCTGGAGTCGGCGGACAGCGAGGGCTTCTGGCTGGAGCTGCTGGCCGACCGGCCGGACTCGCGGCTGCCGCGCTGGCCCGCGGACCGGCCCGCGCAGCTCACCGGGCAGGTGATGGAGGACGAGTGGCGCGCGCACAACGAGGCCGAGGGGTACGGCTCGATCGAGACGCTGCTGCCCGCCGACGTCTGCGCGGGGATCCACGAGCTGGCCAAGGCGTGGGGGGTGCCGTTCAAGGCCGTGGTGCTGGCGGCGCACCTGCGGGTGATCAGCCTGGTGACGGGCGGCTCCGACGTGCTGGTGGGGCTGACCGCCAACGGCCGGCTGGAGGAGGCCGACGCCACCGACGTGCGCGGGATGTTCCTCAACACGGTGCCGTTCCGGCTCCGGCTGCCCGAGGGAAGCTGGCGCGACCTCGTACAGGCGGTCTTCGAGGCCGAGCGTGAGCTGCTGCCGCACCGGCGCTACCCGCTGTCGGCGCTGCAGCGGAAGCATGGCGGCGCGCTGTTCGAGGTGAACTTCGTCTACAACCACTTCCACGTGCTGGGCAAGGCGTTCGGCGCGGACCGGATGCGGATCGTCGACAACAAGATCGACAGCTTCAGCACCTCGCGGGTCGAGCCGACGAACTTCCCGCTCAACGTCGGCGTCATCCGCAACCCGTACTCCTCCCGGCTGCTGCTGGCCCTCGACTACCACACCGACGTGCTCACGCAGGACCAGGTCGCCTTGATGCGGGACTACTACCTGCGGGTCTTCGAGGCGATGGTGGCCGAGCCGGACGCGTCCCACCAGGACGCCCCGCTGCTGGGCGAGGCCGAGCGGGGGCTGCTGGCGTCGTGGAACGACACGGCGGCGGAGGTGCCCTCGGTCCTGGCGCACGAGCTGGTGGAGGCGAGGGCGGCGGCGACGCCGGACGCGGTGGCCGTCGTGGCGGGAGACGTCTCGCTCACCTATGCCGAGGTGAACGCCCGCGCCAATCGGCTGGCGTGGTTCCTGCGCGAGGCCGGTGTCGGGCCGGACGTCTGTGTCGGGCTGTGCGTGGAGCGGTCGGCCGAGATGATCGTCGCCCTGCTCGCCATCGCCAAGGCGGGCGGTGTGTACGTGCCGCTGGACGCGGGGTTCCCGGCCGAGCGGCTGCGGCTGATGCTGAGCGAGGTCGGCGCCGGGCTGGTCCTGACCGCCGGCGCCACCACCGGGCGCATCCCCGCCGGGGCCTGGCAGGTCGTCGACCTGGACGCCGTCGAGCTGCCGGAGGAGGAGCGGAACCCGGACGCGGGGGTGCTGCCGGACCACGGCTGCTACGTGATCTTCACGTCCGGCTCCACCGGGCGGCCCAAGGGCGTGGTGACTCTGCACCGCAACGTCACCGAGCTGCTGCACGGCGCCGGCTTCCTGCGGCTGGACGAGACCGACAGGCTGCTTCAGCTGGCGCCGCTGCCCTTCGACAACTCCACCTTCGAGGTGTGGGCGCCTCTGGTCGCCGGTGCCCGGCTGGTGCTGCCGCCGCCCGTCGACTACACACCCGCTGACATCGCCGCCTGGGTCGATGAGCATCGGATCAACGTGCTGCACGCGACCGCGTCGCTGTTCGCCCTGCTCGTCGACCACGAGCCGCAGCTGTTCGACGGGCTGCGCCGGTTCCTGACCGGCAGCGAGACCGTCTCGCCCCGGCACGCGGCCCACATCCTGGCCCGCTGCCCCGGGCTGGAGCTGGTCAACTGCTGGGGGCCGACCGAGACCACGACCTTCTCCGTCTGCGGGCCGTACCGGCACGACACGCTGCCTTCGGGACCGCTGCCTCTGGGCAACCCGCTGGTCAACACCGAGGTGTGGGTGCTGAACGAGGGCGGGCGCGTCGTTCCCATCGGCACCCCCGGCGAGCTGTACGTCGCCGGGCCCTGCCTGGCACGCGGGTATCTGAACAACCCGGCGATGACCGCCGACCGATTCCAGCCCCACCCCACCCGGCCCGGGGCGCGCCTGTACCGCACCGGCGACCGGGGCATGTGGTCGGTGGACGGCCGGGTGGAGTTCCTCGGCCGGGTCGACCACATGGTGAAGATCCGCGGCTACCGGGTCGAGCTGGGGGAGGTCGAGGCCGCGCTGCGGGCGCATCCTCTGGTACGGGAGTGCGCGGTAGTCGCCCGTGCCGGGGAGTCGCTCGCGGACCTGGCCGCCTACCTCGTCACCGACGGGGACCTTCCCACCGGGGAGGTGCGCGCATGGCTGTTGGAGCGGTTGCCGCACTACATGGTGCCCCGCTGGTTCGTCCTGATGGACGCGCTGCCGCTGACCCCGCGAGCCAAGATCGACCGGGCGGCGTTGCCGGCGCCCCAGCCGCAGCGCCCGTCCCAGGCGGACTTCGACCCGCCGCTGCCCGGCCTGGAGGAGCAGCTCGCGCGGATCTGGTGCCGCGTCCTGGGCGTGGACCGGGTCGGGCGGCACGACGACTTCTTCGACCTGGGCGGCGACTCCATCCGCAGCATCCAGGTGCTCGGCCAGGCCCGCGACGCGGGGCTGACCTTCAGCCTCCAGGACCAGCACCGGCATCCGACTCTGGCGGAGCTGGCCGGTGTGGTGCGGCGTATCGGTGACGAGGATCGGCAGGCGGTGCGGGAGCCGTTCTCGCTGGTGTCGCCCGAGGACCGGGAACGGCTGCCAGAAGGGCTCGCGGACGCCTACCCGATGGCCGAACTCCAAGTCGGCATGGTCTACGAGATGGAGCTCGACCCCGACCGGCGGCCGTACCACAACGTGCACAGCATCAAGATGTCCGGGCCATTCCACGAGCGCCGCTTCCGAAAGGCGCTGGCACGGGTCGTCGAGCGACACCCGATCCTGCGTACCTCCTTCGACCTGAGCCGCTACAGCGAACCCATGCAGCTCGTCCACCCCACCGCCGAGATCCCGCTCACGGTGACCGACCTGCGCAGTGCCGATGATCAAGAGGCGACGCTCGCGGAACATCTAAGGCAAGAGCAGCGGAACACCTTCGACCTGTCGATCGCGCCGCTGTGCCGCATGGCCGTGCACATCCTGGACGACGACTCCTTCCAGTGGACGGTCACCGAGCACCACGCCATCCTCGACGGCTGGAGCCTGGCTTCCACCCTGGCCGAGATCGACACCCTCTACCGCACCGACGATTTGCCCGCCGTGGAGCCGCTGCGCTCCACCTACGGCGACTTCATCGCCGCCGAACGCGCCGCGCTCACCTCCGAGGAAAGCCGGGACTTCTGGCTGGAGCAGCTCGCCGACCGGCCGGACAGCAGGCTGCCGCGCCGCCCCCACTCGCGGCGGGAAGGCGGGCCCGGGGCGCTGCGGGCCGTCACGCCGCCGGAGCTGCTGGCGGGGCTGGACGGGCTCGCGCAGCGCTGGAAGGTGCCGTTCAAGGCGGTGGTGCTGGCCGCGCACCTGCGGGTGATCAGCCTGGTGACCGGCAGTCCCGACGTGCTGGCAGGACTGACCGCCAACGGGCGGCTGGAGGAGGCCGACGGCGCGGAGGTACGGGGGCTGTTCCTGAACTCGGTGCCGTTCCGGCTCCGGCTGCCGGAGGGAAGCTGGCGCGACCTCGTACAGGCGGTCTTCGAGGCCGAGCGTGAGCTGCTGCCGCACCGGCGCTACCCGCTGTCGGCGGTCCAGCGCGAGCTGGGCGGCGGCGCGCTGTTCGAGGTCAACTTCGTCTACAACCACTTCCGCCAGCTCGGCGGGCCCGCCGAGGACGCGACGCTGACCGTCACGGACCCCGGCGCCGACCTGCCGGGGGTGTCGCGGACCCACTTCCCGCTGGTGGTGGCCGTCAGCCGCGAGCCGGGCGTCGACGGGCTGCGGCTGGAGCTGGAGTACGACTCCAGGGAGCTGGGCGAGGACCAGGTCGCCGAGTTGCTGGACTACTACCTGCGTGTGTTCGAGGCGATGGTGACCGACCCGGACGCGTCCTGCCTCGACGTGCCGCTGCTCGGTGAGGAGCAGCTCGCGCTGCTGGAGTCGTGGCACGGCGCGGCGGCGGAGGTGCCGCGGGCCCTGGTCCACGAGCTGGTGGAGGCGCGGGCCGCGGCGACCCCGGACGCCGTGGCGGTGGTGGCCGCCGGCGGTTCCCTGACCTACGCCGAGCTGAACGCCCGCGCCAACCGCCTGGCGTGGTTCCTGCGCGAGGCCGGTGTCGGGCCGGAGGTGTGCGTGGGGCTGTGCGTCGAGCGGTCAGCCGAGATGGTCGTCGCGCTGCTGGCCGTCGTCAAGGCGGGCGGAGTCTACGTGCCCCTGGACGCCGGCTTCCCGGCGGAACGCCTGCGGCTGATGCTCGGCGAGGTGCGGGCTCCGATCGTGCTGACCGCGGCGGGGACCGCTGCCCGCATCCCCGCCGGGCCCTGGCGGACCATCGACCTCGACACCGTGGAGCTGTCGGAGGAGGAGCGGAACCCGGACACGGAGGTGCTGCCGGATCACGCCTGCTACGTGATCTTCACCTCCGGCTCCACCGGCCGGCCCAAGGGCGTGGTGACCCTGCACCGCAACGTCACCGAACTGCTGCACGGCGGCCCCGCCATGACGCTCCGGGCCGACGACAGACTGCTGCAGATCGCCACCACCTCCTTCGACGTCGCCACGTACGAGATCTGGGCGCCGCTGGCCGCGGGCGCCCAGCTCGTGCTGCCGCCACCCGTCGACTACACCCCGGCCGACATCGCCGCCTGGGTGGACGAGCACCGCATCACCGTCCTGCACGCCACCGCGTCGCTGTTCGCCCTCCTCGTCGACCACGAACCCCGGCTCTTCGACCGGCTGCGACGCCTGCTGACCGGCGCCGAGACCGTCTCCCCCGGCCATGCCGCCCGCATCCTCGACTGCTGCCCGGACTTGGAACTGGTCAACTGCTGGGGACCGACGGAAACCACCACCTTCTCCGTCTGCGGCTCCTTCACCCGCGACACGCTGCCCGCCGGGCCGCTCCCGCTGGGCGTCCCGCTGGCCAACACAGAAGTACGGGTCCTCGACGAGAACGGGCGGCCGGTTCCGGCCGGCACGCCCGGCGAGCTGTACGTGGCGGGTCCCTGCCTGGCCCGCGGCTACCTCGACGACCCCGTCCTGACCGCCGACCGGTTCCGGCCCCACCCCACCCGGCCCGGGGCGCGCCTCTATCGCACCGGGGACCGGGGCAGATGGTCGGCGGACGGCCAGGTGGAGTTCCTCGGCCGCGTCGACCACATGGTCAAGGTCCGCGGCTACCGCGTCGAGCTCGGCGAAGTGGAAACCGCGCTGCGCGCCCACCCGCGGGTCCGCGAATGCGTGGTCCTGGCGCACGACGACGAGTCCGGGCGCACCGATCTCGTGGCCCACATCGTGCCCGAGGGCGAGGACGTGCCGGCGGACGAGCTGCGCCGGTGGCTGCTGGAACGGCTGCCGGCGTTCATGGCGCCGCGGTGGTTCCTCTCCCTGGCCGCGCTGCCGCTGACGCCGCGGGGCAAGGTGGACCGGCGGGCGCTGCCGGCGCCGCCGGTCGGGCGTCCCGAGCTGACGCAGGAGTTCGTCGCTCCCCTGCCCGGCCGGGAGGAGCAACTCGCGCGGATCTGGTGCCGCGTTCTGGGCGTGGACCGGGTCGGGCGGCACGACGACTTCTTCGACCTGGGCGGCGACTCGATCCGCAGTGTCCAGGTGCTGGGGAAGGCGCGGGAGCTGGGGTTCGGGTTCACCCTTCAGGAGCTGTTCGGCAATCCGACGATCGCGGGGCTGGCCGCGGTGGTGCGGCGGGCCACAGGCCGGGGGCCGGTTTCCGAGCCGTTCTCGCTGGTGTCGCCCGAGGACCGGGAGCTGCTGCCGGACGGGCTCGCGGACGCCTACCCGATGGCCGAACTCCAAGTCGGCATGGTCTACGAGATGGAGCTCGACCCCGACCGGCGGCCCTACCACAACGTGCACAGCATCAAGATGTCCGGGCCATTCCACGAGCGCCGCTTCCGGAGGGCGCTGGCGTGGGTCGTGGAGCGGCATCCGATCCTGCGTACCTCCTTCGACCTGAGCCGCTACAGCGAACCCATGCAGCTCGTCCACCCCACCGCCGAGATCCCGCTCACGGTGACCGACCTGCGCGGCGCCGACGATCAGGAGACGGCGCTGGCGGAGCATGTACGACGCGAGCATCGCGACGCCTTCGACCTGTCGTCCGCTCCGCTGTGCCGCATGGCCGTGCACATCCTCGACGACGACGCCTTCCAGTGGACGGTCACCGAGCACCACGCCATCCTCGACGGCTGGAGCCTCGCCTCCACCCTGGCCGAGATCGACACCCTCTACCGCACCGACGACCCGCCCGCCGTGGAGCCGCTGCGCTCCACCTACGGCGACTTCATCGCCGCCGAACGCGCCGCGCTCACCTCCGGGGAAAGCCGGGACTTCTGGCTCGAACGCCTCGCCGACCGGCCCGGCTCCCGGCTGCCGCGCCGGGACGGTCCCGCGGCCCGGGGGATCGGCGAGACCGTCCAGGGCGAGCGGCACGAGCACGACGAGAACCAGGGCCACGGCACCCTGACAACGCCGATCTCCCGGGAGCTGCTGACCCGGCTGGAAGACTTCGCCCGACGCTGCGGAGTCCCGTTCAAGACGGTGGTGCTGGCCGCGCACCTGCGGGCGCTGAGCTTGGCCACCGGCAGCCCGGACGTCGTCACCGGGTTGTCCTCCGACGGCCGCCTGGAAGAGGCCGACGCCACGGACGCGCGCGGCCTGTTCCTCAACACCCTGCCGTTCCGGATCCGGCTCCCCGAAGGCAACTGGCAGGACTTGGCGCGGGCCGTGTTCGACGCCGAGCGGGAACTGCTGCCGCACCGCCGCTACCCGATGTCGGCGATGCAGCGAGCTCTCGGCGGGCCGCTCTTCGAGGTCAGCTTCGTCTACAACCACTTCCACCAGTTCGGCCGGCTCGCCGAGGACGCGCCCGGCGGCGCGGACACGCCCGGCATGGGGCGGACGCACTTCCCGCTGCTGGTCACCATCAGCCGCGAGACCGGCGGATTGCGCCTGGGCCTGGAGTACGACGCCCGGGAGTTCAGCGGCGACCACGCCGTCACTCTGCGCGACTACCACCTGCGCGCGTTGGAGTCGATGACCGCCGACCCCGAGGCGCCGCACCACGCGGTGTCTCTGCTGGGCGAGGCCGAGCGCGAGCTGCTGGCAGCGTGGGCGGGCGGCGCCGACCGGTTCGAGGCCGGGCTCGTACACGAGCTGGTGGCCCGCTGGGCGGAGGCGACGCCGGACGCGGTCGCGGTCACCTGCGGCGAGGAACGGCTGACTTACCGGGAGCTGAACGCGCGGGCGAACGCGCTGGCCCACCACCTGCGCACGCTGGGGGTCGGGCCCGAAGTGCCCGTGGCGGTGTGCGTCGAACGATCGGCCGAAACCGTGATCGCCACGCTCGCGGTGATGAAGGCCGCAGGCGTCTACGTACCGCTGGAGCCCGGCTTCCCCGCCGAGCGGATGGAATTCATGCTACGCGACGTCGGCGCCCGCCTCGTCCTGGTAGCCGAGGGAACCGGCGAACTGGTCCCCGAAGGACCTTGGCAAACACTCGACCTCAACCGGCTACCGCGGGAAGGCAGCCACGACGACCCGGAGGAACTGGCAGCTCCGGGCAACGGCTGCTATGTGATCTTCACCTCGGGCTCGACCGGACGCCCCAAGGGAACCCTGGTCACGCACGCCAACGTCACCCGCCTGTTCCAGGCCACCGCCGCCGCCGGACTCGACGCCGGACCGGCGGACGTATGGACCCTGTTCCACAGCTTCGCCTTCGACTTCTCCGTCTGGGAAATGTGGGGCGCACTGACCAC
>NZ_JBFAOH010000058.1:0-27875 GCF_040675175.1 Nonomuraea sp. NPDC049649 | reverse complement strand
CTCAGCCGCGTCCGTAATCCGGCAACGAGCCCGTGACCAGCACTCCTCACGCAGCGCAAGCGATCAAAGGGGCATCAACTCACGAATCGCCCTCTGACATCACGGCGGCTCGGCCGCGGATTCCTCCTATCGGTACCTGAACTGGCCGCGCTCGCGCACCTGCCGATGGACGCCGCCGTACCCGGCCTTCTACGAGCCGGCGCCAACACGGTCGCGCCCTCGCCCCAGGTTGCCCAGCGTGGAAAGGTCCTCGGCTACGCCGACGCCGGGCATGAGTGGCCGGTTGCGCTACGGGTCATCGACTCCTGTCACCACGTGCACGTACTGGGCCCGAACGGCACCGGCAAGAGCACCCTGCTCGCCCACATGATCCTCTCCGACATCCAGGCCGGGCGTGGCGTAGCCGTCGTCGACGCCAAGGGCGACCTCGTCGCCGACCTCCTCGGCCTCATCCCCGAAGAGGCCGGGCAGCGCATCGCCCTGATCGACCCCGACGACCGCCACCCCCGGCCCGCGCTCAACGTCCTGAGCGGCGCCGACCAGGAAACGCTCGTCGACAACATCGTCGGCATCTTCCACAAGATCTACGCCGACTCCTGGGGACCACGCAGCGACGACATCCTGCGCGGCTGCTGCCTCACCCTCTCCCGCAACGGTGGAACGCTCGCCGACATCCCGTCCCTGCTCACCGATCAGGTCTACCGGAGACAACTCGTCGACCAGCTCAACGACAGCTTCCTGCTCGGGTTCTGGAACTGGTACGAGCACCTGTCGGAGCAAGCCCAGGCGCACGTCACCGCGCCCATCATGAACAAGCTCCGGGCGTTCATGCTCCGCCCGTTCGTCCGCGACATCCTCAGCTCGGCCCAATCGACCTTCGACGTCGGCGACATCCTCGACGGCGGCATCCTGCTCGCCCGGCTTCCCAAGGGAGTCGTCGGCGACGACACCGCTCGCCTGCTCGGCTCACTCCTGCTCGCCCAGGTCTGGCAGGCCGCCTCCCACCGGGCCCGGCTCGGCCGCACCCGCGCCCCGGCCACGCTCTACGTGGACGAGACGCAGAACTTCCTGAACCTGCCGCACGCGCTGTCCGACATGCTCGCCGAGGCCCGCGCCTACCGGCTGTCGATGGTCCTCGCCCACCAGCACCTGGCCCAGCTCCCCCGCGACCTCCGACAGGCGATCAGCTCCGACGCCCGAAATAAGATCTACTTCTCGCTCTCGCCTGAGGACGCCCGCGAGAACGAGCACCACTTCAGCCCATACCTGACCAAGCACGACCTGGCCAACCTGGGCGCCTTCCAGGCCGCCGCCCGCCTGATCGTCCGTTCCGCCGAGACGGCGCCGTTCACCTTGCGCACCCGTCCTTTGCCCCCGCCTGACGCGCAGCTCGCGACGCGCCTCCGAGCTGCTGCAGCCCGGGCCCATGGCCGCCTCCGCGCCCACCCCGAAGCCCTGCCGGCCGACGATCCCCGGCAGCAACCCAGAAAAGGAGAGTCATGAACGAGCACTACACGCCCGGCGTCCTCGCCTCACTAGCCACCCGGCTGACCGACCGCGACCGCCACCTACTTCGGCTGGTCTGGACCCACAAGGTCCTGACCTGCCACCAGATCGCGCACATCGCCTTTAACAACCCGATCACCGCACGCCACCGCCTGGTCAAGCTCCACCGCATCGGTGTACTGGACCGCTTCCGACCCAAACCACCCACCGGCTCAGCACCCTGGCACTACGTACTCGGCGAGCCCGGTGCGGCCGTCCTGGCCACCGAGGACGGCATAGACCTGTCGAACCTCGGCTACCGCCGCGACCGCGCCCTGTCGATCGCCTACAGCCAGCGACTCGCACACACTGTCGGCACCAACGAGGTCTTCGCCCGCCTGTACGGCGCCGCCCGCCGGACGAGGGGGTGCCGCCTGGAGACGTGGTGGACCGAGGCCCGCTGCGCCGTTCAATGGGGCAGGCATGTGCGCCCAGATGCGTACGGCAGGTGGACGGAGAACGGCAGCACGCTGGACTTCTTCCTCGAATACGACACAGGAACGGAGACCTTCGACCGGGTCCTCGCCAAGCTGTCTGGCTATGCCACCCTCACCGCGGCTACCGGCATCACCACTCCCCTCCTGTTCCTGACCAGCTCCGCCCGGAGGGAGCGCAGCTTGCACACCCGGCTCCAGCTCCGAGCCGCCCTCATGCACCTGCCCTGCGCCACCGCTGTGGCCGGAGCTGACGGGCCGGAAGGCGCGATCTGGCTACCGCACGACCGCCGGGACGGACGGCTTCGTCTCGCCCAGCTCGCCAACCACTGGCCGCAGGCAACGGCCGATACAGAGGATCGCCGTTGATCGTCGAGAGCGGCCTCACGAAGGTCCTCGTGACGGGTGGAGCCATCGTATCCGGCGTCGTTGTGATCAGCGGGGCGAGCGGCGGGGCCCAGTACGCATCGGTGTACGCCGACACGGTGTGCTCCTACGCCTTCGTACCTGGAACCCTCCCAGAGGCCGCCGGCTCGCGTGCCTCACGACTGAGCAGCGCCCAATTGGCCCATGCGAAGAGCATCGTCGACGCCGCCCGCGCCCTCAGGTTGCCCAGGCGCGCAGCCGAGATCGCGGTCGCCACCGCGATGCAGGAAAGCGGGCTCGACAACTCCGCCGTAGACGACCATGGCAAAGCCTTCGGCCTCTTCCAGCAGCGCCCGGACAGCGGATGGGGCACCCGAGCCCAGGTCAGCACACCCGACTATGTCGCACGCGCCTTCTACAAGCGGCTGATCAAGGTATCCGGCTGGGAGACCATGCCACTGACCAAAGCAGCGGCGATCGTCCAACGCCCTCAGAAGGACCTTCGCGGCGAGTACGCCAAGCACGAGCAGAAGGCCATCACGCTCACAGCCACTCTCTGGAAGCCCGCCAGCGTCGCCGCCTCACAGGGGAGCTCTCACGTCAAGCTGTCCGCCTCCGAGAAGGCCCAGGTACAGCAGGCCGTCCAGACAGCCGCCGCACTCGGCGCCCGGAGGAACTCCGCCATCGATGACGCCGCCTCCGCCCTTGCCGGGCCAGCCTCCCGAGACAGCCAGGTGAAGATAAGGCGCCGTGCCGAGACAGCGGTCACCTCGATCGCCGGCGAGCTCTGCGCCGAGCTCTCAGCAGGAGGCGTCCCGGTGGCCGCGGTCGGCCGCGGAGCAGTGGCCGTACAGGCAGCTCTTGCCATGCGGGGCGTCCCGTACTCCTGGGGTGGCGGCGGCCCGAACGGCCCCAGCTACGGCATCGGTCGAGGAGCTGGCACCAGGGGCTTCGACTGCTCAGGGTTGGCCGAGTATGCCTGGGCCAAGGCCGGTGTCCGAGTCGGCGGAGACACCTCCATGCAGTGGAACGCCGGAACCCGCGTGCCCAGGAGCAAGATCCGACCTGGAGACCTGATCTTCTTCGCCTATGACCCGAAGAACCCGGCCACGATCCACCACGTCGGCATCGCGATCGACGCCACACGCATGGTGCACGCACCATCCACCGGGAGCACCGTACGCATCGAAACCTGGGCAGGTATACCAAGCCGGGAACAGGGGTTCATCGGCATCGTCCGCCCCTCGTGAGCTGCCGACCAGAAGCGGGCCACCCACCATCGAGAGCGGGCGATATTGCAGTCCCTCTAGGGTGATGAGCGGCGCGTCCGGGCGGGACGGATGCTTGGCTACCAGGTCGTTGCAATCCCTCCAAGGATGATGAGCGACGGGCGGACGGGCTGGCGACCCGGCTGGGCGGCTTCCTGTTGCGATCCCTCCAGGGTGATGAGCGACCGTACGGCATCGACCCCGATGACCTGGACACGCTACTGTTGCGATCCCTCCAGGGTGATGAGCGACCCCTGCCGGGCGTGACTACCACCCCGGCGCGGCACATGTTGCGATCCCTCCAGGGTAATGAGCGACCCCCGATCATCCTGACCGCTCCGCCGGAGGAGGCCACGGATAGGTTGCGATCCCTCCAGGGTGATGAGCGACCCCTCCCCCGCAGAATCATCCGCAGCACCTGCTCCGGCGTGTTGCGATCCCTCCAGGGTGATGAGCGACCCCCCCAGGGTAAAGCTGCTGGTCAGAGAGGCCTTCCGACAGGCTTGAAGTAGGGATTCTGCAGCAGTCCGCCGGTAGTGCAGGAGGCCAGGTCAGAAGAGGTGTCGTCACCGTGATCCGCCACGGTACGGATGGCACTCTAGTCTCTTGGCCAGCCGGTGGGCGGCCAGCGTCGGTTCGATTTTCAAGCACCTGAGGCTGGGCGTCACAAGCCGCTCGGAACTCCTGACAGCACCTTGCATCTGATCGTAGGCTCGTGGCGACCGATCTCAGCCTTTCTTTTGTCAGAGAGTTCGAGTTGGTCCGAGGGCCGGTTCTTCGCGAACCGGCCCTCACTCCTGCTCTAGACAACGCTGGAGCAGGGCAAACCCGGGCATTGTCTCTCTTGGGCGGATTCCCACATCGAAGATCTCCGGTTCCTCGAAGACGGGCTCGCCGTTGGGGCGGCGCGCGTAGACGACCCGGCCGTAGTCCACGCCGTTCTCACGGTCGAAGCTCATCCATGTGATGGCTTCCTGTTCACCCTCCCGGAGCGGGTGATTCGAGACAGCTCGCAGAGCGATCGTGCTCGGCGGCTTGAAGATCCACACCTGCGGAACGGCCAGCACCCAGCGGTTGGCCGCGGCCTCCTGCGCCTTCTCCGCAGCCCTGATCTCGAACGCCGTCGCGGTCGCCGGGTCGCGTAGGTAGTCGTAATCGCTCAGGATGAGCTTGCGCTCGCCCTGGACCGCGACGATGGCAGGGCATTCCCGGGCCACGATGCTGTTCTCCAGACGCCGCACCACGTCAAAGAGCAGGTCCGCGGTCTCAGCGTTCATCTGGCCCTTCCTTCCGCGCCTCACTCCTCAAGGTCCGGATCAAGAGCCGCACCCAGGCGGTGAACGCTAGCAAGATGCCGCGCCAACGCGCGATCCCTTGCTCTCAGACGTGAGCGTCAAGGGCGAGGCCAGACAGGGTTGTGGCAGTCACCCCACGCAATGCCGCCGAATGAAGGCCGGCCGATGCACAGCTTGAACACTTTGATCCGGCTGATGTACGTCCGGTCTTTGCTGCAGCCGCCCTGCGGAGCGACGACGGTGTAGATCTTAGGGTCGATCGGATTCACAGTTGCGAACTCCACTTTGAAGCGGAGATCGTCCCGGTGATCGAGATCGCACACTGTGATGGTCGTGCGATCGGAGTTGACCGTAGCCTTCGCGGCGTCGCCGTAGCTAGAGACCCACGGCCCACTGTCCGCGGCCACTGGAGACGCCACCCCAGATGCCCAGAACGCAGCAACAGCAGCAACGACAGCGATCCGAGCCCTGCTCAATCGAAGACCTCCTCCGTAGGTGCACCACAAGTACACCCACTGACAGTGCATGGTCAACTACTTTGAGCTACGGGCGCGGTTTGCTTCTAACGCTCGCCAGACAACTCCACGATCACGATGTCACCGGCCGCCGCGCGTGCACCGATCTCCGGCGCCGCGGCGGTGTCGACCACGACTGTCACCATCGTGGTGCCGTTGCGCAGCTCGACCACGCTGTCCACCAGCGCGCTGGCCGCCAGCAGCCTGGCCTGCCCCGTGTGGTGGGCGTGGATGACCTGAACCCGGTATCCCGGCTTCAACTCGCTCGGCACTTGCCCCGGCTTCAGGGCCAGACCCACCCGGGCCTTGCCCTCGGCCAGCTTCTCGCTCGCCGTCGTGGTCATCTCCCTGGTGAGCAAGGTGTGGGGAAGGATCGTCACGGCGGCCACAGTCCTGGCGATCTGCTTGCGTTCCGACCACGGCACGTACTTTGCGCCGGTGTCGGCGATCAGCGCCTCCTGCATGACCGCCGGCCGAAAGCTTTCCCCCGCGCCGACCTGCTGGCTGATCCGGATCACAGAGATCCGCTGATCGGCGTGCTGTACGAGCAGCATGGTGGTAAGGGCCCCGCCGAGTATGAGCAGAACTGCCAAGGCGGCCAGTCCTGGTCGCCGCGGGCGCGGCATCGCGGGCAGCGCACGCTCCCGCGAGGCCGTGAACGGAGTTGACTCGCCCGTGGGACGGAACGGTCTTTCGGTCGTCGACACGATCCGCAAGTCTGCTGGAAGCAACGGGCCTTGACTCTGAGATGGCGGGAGAGGTCAGCAAGAACGTCATCCTCAGGCGTACAAATCTCTACCCACTTTCTGACCCGCTCCGCCGCTCACGCTTCCAGCCTCGGGCTTTCGCGGCGTTCCTCACACGAGTACATGAACAGTCACATTTGACCTGGGGAGATGAGGCCTGCCCATACATGCCGAGACCGCACTGGTTTGGGGCTACGCTCGTACGGTGAGCGCCGGGAAGACCTTGGTCCTGTGGGACATCGACCACACTCTGATCACCATCGGCGGCCTCAGTCAGAATATCTACGCCGACGCCTTCAAGTCTGCGACGGGCCAGGTCATGCGGGAGTTGGCCGACATGACCGGGCGCACCGAACGCGCGATCGCGGCGGACACCCTGCGTCTGCACCACATCGAGGCTTCCGACGAACTGCTGCACTCGTTCGGCCTCGCCCTGGCCGAGTCGTTCCTGACCTTCGAGGAGGAGATCAGGAAACGCGGCCGGGTGCTGGAGGGAGCCACAGAAGCGCTCGCGCGCCTTGCCGACCATCCGGGTGTCGTCCAGTCCGTGCTCACGGGAAACATGGAGCCGATCGCGATCGGCAAGCTCAAGGCGTTCGACCTCGATCGGTTCGTGGACTTCGACGCGGGCGCGTACGGGATGGATCACGAGGAGCGTCCCGAACTCGTACGGCTGGCACAGCTACGGGCCACGGACAAGTACGGGCACGCCTTCGCAGCCGAGAACACCGTGCTCATCGGGGACACCCCGAACGACGTCCTGGCCGGGCACCTCGGCGGTGCCCGGGTCGTCGCCGTCGCCACTGGATCGTGCAGCGCGGACACCCTGCGCGAGGCCGGCGCCGAGCTTGTCCTTACCGATCTCAGCGACACTCAGGCCGTCATCCGCGCCATCCTCGATGTAGCCGACGACGTTCAGTAGGACGACGCCCGTACCTGTTCCGCCAGCTCACGGACCTCCGGAACCTTCTTGTGAACGGACAGGCTGCCCATGAACTCGGTGAACCGCTCCTGCACTCGTGCCGAGCCGATAGCGACCGACATTCGGTGTGCGCTCGCACCGACAGCCGTAGCTTGCGCCACTTCGCCCTTGCTCAGGTAGGCGGCGGCCAGCCGGACCGTGTAGTGGGCCAGGTCTCTGGCGTGCTCCGGCGTTCTCGACCGTACGAGTGAGATCGTGTGCTCGATTTCCGTGATCGCCTCGCCGGGCAGTCCCAGATCCAGAAAGCATGCGCCACGCTGGGCGAGTAGCTCTATCTCGCCGACGTAACCGACCCATCGCGGCTCACTCTCGTCCGCCTCCGCGATGTAGGCCGCTCGCGCCAGGTCGAGGTTGCGCTTGCATGCGTCGGCCTCTCCAAGCCTGGCATGGGCGCGTGCGGCGCGGTTGTGTGCGGTTGCTCGTGCGCGTGGCGACGTGCCCGCGCTGGTGAGATCGACCGCGGTACGCGCCAGAGCGAGCGCCTTGCCAGGCTGGTCGCGGTAGAGGGCATGCAGGCTCATGTAGCCGAGGGCGTGACCGGCCATTGAAAGGTCGTCGGCCTCGTGGGCGGCGTAGATCGTGGCGGTGAGGTATCTGCTGGCCTCGGCGTGTCTGCTCGCGTCGATGGACAGCCATCCTGCGATCTGGGTGAGGCCTGCCATCGCAAGGTACAGTCGACGCCTTTCGTCCGTGTGCAGGCTGGACGAGCTGAACAAGCCCGCCGCTGCTTGTGCATGTTGTGCCACCACCTGACACAGTTCGTTCCCACCGAATTCTGCGTCCAGTCGATAAAGCCGTCCGAGCAATGCTTCGACTGACTCCACGGTAAATCCCGAAGGAACTCCCCCTTTGCCGACGACCGGAGACGTCAGCAGGGAAACTAGCTCGTCTTCCTCGGATATGTCCGCAAAAAGCGCTTTTTCCTCGACTTGCAGAGCCCTGCTGAACAGCAGCCTGTACCGCTCGCTGGGAGTGCTGATCTTGCCGGACTCCCAGCGCCGGATGGAGCGCACAAGCGCCTCGTGATCCGGGAGCGAAGCCGCATCCTCACCTGCGGCCGCACGCAGCTTACGGGCCATCGTGTGCACGTCCCACAGACGCGCCTTACGTTCAGCTCTAATACGCGTCGACCAAGACGCCATCATCGGACATACACCTCCGTACTGCGCCCATAAAAACGATGCTCAGCCCACTGACATTCACAAGGTGGGAGCAAATTTATCGCCAGTCGGTTGACGGCGATACAGGCGGTAACGCATTTTTCGGGGAGATCTCCGCTGGAGATTCTTCCTCGTTCGCCGCTGACGCGGCAAGGGCGCCCTGCGCTTCGTACGCAACTCCGGGCGGGACGACCCGAAACGCCGGTCGATCATCGTTGGTCTCTCTGAATCGGACGGCTCCCACCCACCGAGGCGGGAGCCGGACGGTCAGGGTCAATTCAGGCCACGGTGGTCGTGAGGGGGCGGTCCAGCACCGTGGACAGCGTGCGCAGGGTGCCCTGGTCAAGCTCGTCGATGCCACCGGTCACCGCGCGGAGCATGTTGCGCTCGGCTCGTACGGCACCGCGGATGTTCTGCTCGTGGTGGGTGAAGGTGTTGATTGCCTGGACCACTCCCCAGGCTGTGCCGCGCCAGGGCGCCACGCGCAGATCGTGGTTCCAGAGCTTGGTCAGGGTGTCGCGCTTGTTCTCGGCCATGGTGCGGCTGCGGCCTCGCTGGTCCGGCATCGGCGTGTGGACGTCCAGGAACTTCAGCCACTGCCGGCCGGTGACCTCGACCCGGCACAGGTCCCGTACCGCTGACGAGAACTGGTCGGCCAGGGCGTAGACGATGTTCAGGGCGTCGCGCGCCTCGGCGAGGCGGAGCTTGGAGTACCGGGAGTGCTTGATCTTGACCTGCTGGCCGCGTTCGGCGAGACCGGCGGCCATGGTGTTGTCGCAGACGATGTTGGTCACGGCCCGCTTGAACGTCGTGGCCAGCGACCCGTCGAACGAGGTCGCGGCGAAGAGATGGGGCCGGAACTCGACGCCCTCGGGCGTAACGATGTTGTCGGGGACTTCCACCGATACCCAGGCGACCGCTCCGCCTCTCAGCAGACCGGCGGAGCCGATCGACAGGTCGGCGTCCAGGAGCCGGGAGACGTTGTTGATCAGCCATTCGACGTAGGGGTGCGGTTCGTAGCCGTCGGAGAAGATGCCCATGACGTGCCCGTTGTCGCTGCGCAGGATCGCCTGGCGGTCGGGCACCAGGGCGAGGCCGCCGCGCGGGTCCTCCACGTAGATCGGCCGGGATAGGGCCTGCCAGGCGAAGAGCCGCCGTTTGACGTCGTCGACCGGGATCGGTCCCGGGTAGTGGTTGGGCTCCTCGCCCTGCATGCTGGCGCGGTAGTGCCAGGCGGTTCCTCGCTTGCCGGTGAAGCCGACCAGTGTGTTGGCGTTCAGCCACTCCAGAGACTCCCTGGACATGTGTTCCTCCGTGTTGATGGATATGAGAAAGGCACCGGCTTGTGCCGGTGCCTGCGGGTGTCGGTATTTCAGGCGGGCTCACGTCGAGCGCTGGTGGATCGCGTACGCGACGCGTTCGGTCAGTTCGCGGTCGGCCATGCGGATCTCGATGGAGTTGCTGGTGGTGTCGCCGTAGATCGCGAACGAGCCGGAGGCCGCGCCGTGCCGCCATTGGAGGACGGTCTCCCGGTCGTTCTCGGTGAAAGTCACGCCGGGCAGCAGGGACAGCAGAGTCTCGACCAGCTCGACGCGAGCGGTCTTGTCGGCCGTCTTTCCGTTCTGCCTCTCCCGGCAGGCGGCCAGGTCCCGCAGGTAGCGGGGAAGCAGCTTACGGACGATCTTCTTCGCCACATGCTCCGCGCCGCGGGTCGCCGTCACGGTGATCTGGTGGTTCCGCAGGTCCTTGAACCGGCTCCTGCTTCCGCCGGGGTAGAGGCCGACCACGAGGACGCGTCCCTCGTGTCTCCACAGCGGGTGGACGACGAGCCGCGCGCCATCCGGGCCGACCAGGTAGGCGGGATGGCCGGGCCGGATCTGCGGGGCGAACCCGTCCATGTACGCGGCGATCTGAACCACCAGGTCATCGATTTCGGAGTCAGTCATCGGCCGGTTCCTCCTGTTGAGAGTCCGTTCGGTGCAGCCAGGCGAGTACGTCGGTGAGGTTGGCGGCGGGGATCACCGTGGCTTCGGGAACCCGAGTGGTGATCTCCGAGAAGAAGGCGGGGATCACGACAGTGGTGAGCCCGGCCTGTACGGCGGCGTCGATGGCGGGCAGCACGCCGCGGACCGGCCGGATTGCGCCGTTCAGTCCCAGTTCGCCGAGGAACACCGTCCGGGCCAGCCGCTCCGGCGGGACGTGTCCGGCGACGGCCAGGAAGGCCACCGTCAGGGCGAGATCGGCGGAGCTGTCATAGATCGGCGCGGTTTCCGGGCACACGCTCACCGTGACTCGGGCCTCCGGCCACTCGATGCCGCTGTTGAGTACGGCCGAGCGGATCCGCGCACGGGCCGGCCAGAGGGAGCGTTCCGGAATGCCGATGAGATGGAGTCCTGACGGGCCGGGTGCGGCGTCGGCCTCGATATCCAGGATGTGCGCCCTGTCGCCGATCAGGGCGGCCGAGTGGGTGGAGGCGTAGGCGGTCACGGTCACCATCCCTCAGGAAGGATCGGGCGAGTGCCCTGCGGGCATCGCTCAGCGCTGGCGTCGATTGCCTCCTTCATCTCCATGGAACTCATGCCAGCGATGGCCTCGGGAGGCAGTCCGTGATGCAGAGCCGCACAGATCAGGCTCGCGAGCCGGTAGTCGGGATCGACCGAGAGCGCGCGTTCGGCGGCGATGCGTGCGAGCGCTCCGTCTCCCGTACGCAATGCGACGAACCCCAGCAGGGCCGCGGGCGCTGCGGCGAACTCGGACGGCACGCGGCGAGCGACGTCGGTCCACAGCCGGAGGTGGGTCTCGTCGTCATGATCGCCGAGGAACGTCATAGCCGCGTCACGGACGAGAATCGCGGTGAGCCGCACGCCGAGCGTGGCGACCTCATCGGCGTCCAGGTTCCCGCCTGCCTGGACCCGGTCCAGCGCAGCGGAGATCTGGTCGATGCCCTCTCGGTACCAGTCGTGACCGGTTTCGATCAGAGTTCGGGTCCGCTCACACGCGACCTGGGTGGCGGCCTGTACCCGTTCCCGATCTGGCCCGTCGACCGGTTCCAGCGTCGCCACCAACGTCTCACGGTCGGGAAGCGCTACGAACCCAGCGAGTACGGCGGTGGCCGCGGGCACGCCACTGGATATGTCGAGGGGCGCGCCCTCCGGCGGGCAGCATTGGGTGTCCGTACACGTGTACGACCAGTAGCGTCCCTGGTCGCTGCGTAGCGCGTCCTTGATGCGGATCCCTGCACGGTTCAGGGCTTCCGTGGCGGCATCGACGACCGGTGAGACCCGGTCGCCCGGCCCGTATCCCACCAACACCACCCAGCTGACCTTGTTGCGTATGAGGACGCTGGTCAGGTGATTGGCCAGTTCCGGCGCGTCCGCCGAGTCCTGCGGCAGGTCGAAGCGCAGCACACCGCCGACGGTCGCCTTCTCGGCGTCGATGATGGTGACGACCATGCTCAGCGACGGATGGAACCCCAGCAGGTAGGGCACGACGGAGAGGAGATCGGCCGGGGAGTTGACCTTGATGGTCTGCTCGGAATCGATGGTCATGAACAACCTCCAGACATGAGAAACCCCCGGCGGATCGCCAGGGGTGGACAGGGCAGGGTTTTCAGCAGCGCTCGACCCGGACACCGCCACGCGGGCCGAGGAAGACCCGGCGGGCGGGATAGTCGATCGCTTCGCGGGACCCGTACAGGGTGATCTCGCAGTCCTCACCCACACAGGGAGTGAGGACGTCGGCAGCCTCGCGCTCGACGAACGCGAAGCGTGAGCGCTGCCAGTAGCCGTAGCGGTGGCGCTCGGCCAGCTTGGCCTGGGCGTCCGCCAGGGAGGTGAACTCCTCCAGATCGTTGGGCTCCGGCGGGCCGTATCCGTTGCCGCCGTGCCAGAGTCCGAACCAGACCGCCATAGGTGATCTCCTTTCGGTGAGCCGGTCAGGGAGCGCGCCGTACATGCCGGGAGCAGAGCCGTACGGCGCGCCGCCTGACCAGCTCACGTCCAGTTCCACCAGGTGTTCGGACGGTCCTTCACCAGTGACGGCGGGGCTCCAGATGATGGGACCGCACGGTCGTGCTGGTCGTGTGGATCTCGCAGTCGCAAAAGTCCAGGGCGTCCAGGAAGCACCGGGAACAGCGGATCAGCCGCACGCGTCTTCCAGATGCGCGAATGGTGTGCGTGGCGTCGATCCACAGATGCGTCTTCCGCAGGCAGCCGAGACAGGTGATCGTTTCGGCGTCAGCGGGCATCGGTTTCAGCGCAACCGTCACCACGTACTCGGGATCCCCGGACGGGTCGGCGGCCGGAACCATGGTCGCCGTGTCGGCGCGAATGTCACCGATCGCGGTCACGCGCATCACCCGGCCGCCGGTGGACACCGTCAGACTTCCCACCGCCCAGACCGGGTGGGCGGCAGGATTCACCTCCATCGAGACGCTCCTTTCCGTGGGTGCCCCGCCTGCCGGTCCGCCCGGATGGGATCACGGGCAGCAACGCAGCAGGTTTCGGCATTCGCGCCGCTTTCGCGGAGCGAATTTGCTCTCATATAAATACGGTGGCCGGAACGGCCCGACCGTCCACGCGCGGCAACTTTTCCTTTCGTTTCGCGTACCCGGCGAGTGGTCAGGCCGTTCCGGCTTCCGCTTCCGTAGCTGTTCACGGCGTAATTAAGTGAGGCCGGAGAACAGCGGCGCGAAAGCGACACAGCACCGTTCGCGTCGGGCGCGTATCGGCGAATCTCGCTCTCATATAAATACGGGGGGCGGAACCGTCCAACCGTCCACCCGATTTCAAGATTCTTTCTGCTCGACTCTGTCGAGAAGTGCGCAGCGACGCAATAAGAAAGAGCCCCAGAGAGTCTCTAGGGCTCTTTCTCGCGGGCTTTCGTCAGTCGTCCATGGTTTCGGTGCCACCGTGGACCATGGCGCTTCTCGCGTCGTCAAGGCGCTCCGAGAGCTCCCGCCACTCCGCCCGTGCGGCATCGCGCACCCGGATCACGCTCCGGCGCGACCCGTACGCGCCGCCGTAGCGTGCCTGCGCGATCGTGCTGAGGATGCCCGCGCGTCCCAAGTCGTCGGCCTCTGCGGCCATGTCCATGGCTTCCGCGATGACCGGGAAGTCCTTACCGTCGCCGAACGCCTGCCGGAAGAGAGCGGCGCTGTTCTGTGCCACGCAGAACGCCACGGCGGCGCGCGTGACGTTCTCGGCGTGCGGCAGACCGCGCATGAGCTGGGCGCCGGGCGTGGCGTCGATCTCCCCCGGCGGGACGTCGATCCGGTAGCCGTTCCGCGCGGCAGCGTCCCGCACCGCCCAGCGTCGCAGCGTCGTGCGCGTAATGGTCATCTCGCCGCCGTCGCGCCGGACGTAGACCCATGCGGGCTCGGTGGCTGTGCTTTCCGGTGCCGTCCGGCATGACGTGGTGATGTCCCGCAGACGCTGCGCGAACAGAAGAACGGCGTCCTGGGTGACGTCGTCCGATACGTCGTCTGTGCCGTAGAGGGCGTGGCCCTGCTTGACGATGGTGGCGCTTCCGTCCATGCGCTTCCGGGACCGCGTGGCGTCGACCGTGCGGCAGTATCCGCGCGCCAGCTTCCGAATCTCCATCCAGTCGTCCGGCGTCACGCGTGCCATGTCCTCCGGCGTGAGCCTCTCCCCCGGGACGCTCACGGGAACGCACTTGCCAGGAATTCCGTTCGACACGATTCTTCTCCGATCCGATCTCACGCGATACGCCGTCCGTATCACGCCTTTCTTTTGTCACTTCAATTGAACATCGGAGCGGCAATCAAATCAACGACATCCCGCGTTTCTTTACCACGTTTTCCCAGGTCAATCAGGCAACCAGAGAGCGTCGCACCGCTATTCGGAAAGCGGAAGTATGAGACAATAGGGTGCGGACAATAAAAGCCGTAACCGTGAATACACTGAATGGAATGCGATTAATTTAGTGAAGGAGATAATGACCCAGCCCACCCCTGCCTACGATCGTGAGGGCTACCGCCTGTCAGTCGGGCCGGCGACCGGCCGGGGGCACCACAAGCTGACCTGGGATGAGTGAGTCATCTCCTTGACCACTCTCAGCCGGCCGTCCATCGGCCTACGATCGGTCACTCCGTTGGCCGTGCTTCCTGACGGAATCAATTCCCCAGGAGGCGGGTCCAGAGGAGCTCCGCCTCGACGGACGACATCTCGATCGTTTCGCTCACCACTGCCGGGCCAGCGTCGCGGACTGTCCGCCGGATGAACCAGAGTCCGCCCGCCTGGCACAGGTCATAGTGACCCGAATGCCTCCTCACCCTGACCCGGCTGCTCCTGGGCGTCGGCTTCCTCCACGCGACATCCTCAGCAGCGATCGATACGACATGCGGGTCGTGAAAGGTCTCGGGGAAGGTCACGTACGACTCCTGAAAGTGCAGGCACAAGGCTGATGGTCACCTTCAGTAGATAGGCGAAGCACGGAGCGGCGCAGGATGGCAATTCCGGTCACGCCAGGACACGACCAACCACCAGTTCATCGCCGCGACCACAAGCATCGACGAGCTGGTCACGCTCCATCTGCAGGCAGGGCTGGACCACGCTCACCGTTACTCAGAAACTGCCGCGCGCCGCGTAGCTCCGTCCGTAGCCGCCGCTGGGTCAGGGCGCATTCCAGGCGGACGTCCATCGGGCCGGGCAGTCCGGCGTCCGCCCGCAGTCCAGACGGCAGAAGGCGGGCGTCAAGGCCATCGCGCTGGGCGATGAGCAGCCCGAGTTCGTATCGGCTCACGGAATCGGCTCCTGCGACATGGTGGACACCGCGATATTCGGACGCGGCGAGTTCCAGAAGCGCCGCCGCGAGGTCGGCAACGTGGACGGGGCATCGCACGTCATCCGTGAACAGCACTCCGCTCGACCCGCGGGTGGCCAGTGCGTGCACCCGAGCCTCGTGCGGGGAATCACTGTCACCGATGATGAGCGACGTCCGGGCGATGACCGCGCTGGGCGAGACGGCACCCACCGCCGTCTCGGCGGCTGCCTTCGCCGCACCGTACGGTGTGATCGGATCTGGGACGCTGGTCTCGTCGTAGTGGATGGCGGTACCGGAGAAGACCGCATCACTCGACACCTGCACCAGGCGGCTGTCTGTCTGCGAGGCGGCGAGGGCCACGTTCGCAGCGCCGACCGCGGTGGTCGTCCAGTCAGCCTGACGGTAGGCGGCGTTGACGATCAGCTCGGGACGCATCGAACTGATCAACGCAAGAACATCCTCTTGCCGGCGCACGTCGAGCGGCGACCACGCCATGCCTCCGGTCTCGCCCTGACGCGTCAAGTAGGTCGCGACGACCTCGTACCCTCCCGCCAGACATTGCCGAGCGAGCTCTCTGCCGAGGAGGCCGCTACCGCCGACGATGAGGGCCTTCATAACCGGTCACCATAGTTGGCCTGCGACCGAATGACAGGTGGCCGGTTTCGCCTGGCTGTCTACACGGGCGCGCGGAGGTCGGTTCCGATCGCGGCCTCGCTCAGTTCCACGGCTGTGAGGAGGTCCGCCATCAGCGGATCCGGGATGGCGCCTTGTCCGAGCCCGGCTTCCTTCATGACCGAGGCTAGGGCCTGCTCCTCGGCCGCGCCGAGCATCTCCCTGGCCTGATCGTGCGCCAGAACTTCCCGAGCGGCGTAGCCGTCTGCCATCGCGAGGACATCGCCGATCAGGGAGCTGTGTACGTAGCCGGCCTGGGATCGGTCGAGGTCAATGACGGTCAGGCCGAGGCGCGTACGGAAGATCAACAATTCTGCCGAGCGGTCAACGTCGTGACAGTACCGACGGACAGCGGCGAAAGCGTCATCGGACGAGCATCCGGCCACCCGCCTGCACAGAGCGCTCAGGCAATCCGCAACCGCGTGTTCCCACGGCTGAGACAACGTGCTGCCCACCACGAGCGACGCGGCGGTGTCGGTGTGGCCGGCAAGGCAGTGCGCCACGATGGCGGCCTGGCGGCCGTCCAGAAGCCGCTGGCCGACACCCCGATACTGCTCGGCGTGGGCAACCGCTCGATGCCATCGGCCCTCGCTGATGAGCGCCCGAGTGCCTTCCGCCAGGAAGACACCCCAGAGCCACTGGAGGACGGTGCGGAGATCGTCAGGCGTGCGAGTGAAGGCGTCGAAGGACACCCGGTGGCCGTCGATGTCGGCTTCGTTGCCATTGCTGACGGCGTGGAAGAGGGTGTCGAGCAGGTGGTAGCCGCGGGTGCCGTCGTGGACGCGGATGGCCACCCGAGCGAGGTTGACGAGGGGCTCCAAGGCATGGCGTGCTTCGCGTGCCCCGAGCGGCCGGGCGGACAGGTAGGCGGTGAAGTGCCGCCAACACAGCGATCGGGCCGTGGTCGGGATGCCGCAGTCGCTCGCGATCAGTGCCGCCTTGTTCAGCGCTTGTGCGGCGAGCGTGAGGTGGTCGGGGGCTGAGCGCTGGCTGGCTGCGTAGGCGAGGTCACGCACCTCGGCGATGCGGGCCTTGAGAGGCAGGCACGCCGGCCGGGGGCGGGCGACCAGAGGAAAGCGCCGTGCGATCTGCTGAAGCGAGTCGTTCATGTTCTTTCGTTCCTCGTTTCGTCCGCGACCTGGACGGTGGGGTCGCTCCCGAACACGACCTTCTTCGCGGTGTGGGCTAGGACGGCCTGGGTCGTGTAGGGCAGGCCGAGCCGGTTCCATGCGAAGACGACGTGGTGGGCCAGGACGGCGCGTAACCCTCGGTGTAGCCGCCCATCGGCTGCAAGCCCGGCCAGTTCTCGGCCCGCAGTAGCGAAAGCCGCTGACCACGTGGCGGCGAACGCCAGAGGTGTGCCGTCGCGCATGGTGGCGTCCACGCTCATCAGCCGCCGCACGTTCGTCTCCAGCGCGTGCCTCCGATCCGGGGGTCCCTGGTCCGGTAAGCCACGGTGGGCGGCGATCTGGGCCCACACGTCGCCCTGCTCGTACCAGTCCAGTCCTGCTGCGCGGAGCAAGGTGGTGCAGAGCAGGATCGACAGCTCGCGGCGGTGTTCGGTGTCCGGACGACTGGCGGTGTCAGCAAGGTAGGTGAGTAGGTGTCGACTGTCCGCGTGGAAGAGGCGGTGGGCCGTCGTCATCCCGTCAGCGCCGCCGAACGCGAGCGATTCGGGCTCGTACACGACCTCGGTCACAGCGTCGATCTGGCACTCGCGCGTGAGATCGCCCAGGTGGCGGAGGACGCAAGCCTGGGCTCTCTCGTCTCGAGGGAGGTAGCGGACGCGCCAGCAGGGTGCCTTCCGGATGAAGAACCAGGACGCGACGAGCCGTTTGGTCTCGGCCGCGAACAACAGCGGGGCGAGGTGGATCACGGCTGTGCGCTCTGCTTCGGCCCAGTCGGGGAAGGCAAGGTTGGCTTGGCGCCACGGGGAGGAGTTCATGCAGGTCGTCTCTGGTCAGGACAAGAGCAGGAAGGCGTCCCAGCCCGAGGCCGGGGCGACACCGGTGCCGATGGTGTGCAGGGCGAGCGCGACGCCCGCGGATCCATCCAGGAGTTCGAAGCTGTCCGCTGGGTGGGACATCTGCGTGATGAGACGGTCTGCCAACCCGGGTAGCTCATCGGCGATCCCAGAGCTGGGAGCGTCAGCGGCCATGCGCCATGCGGCCTGGAGCAGCCCGGCCATCCCGTGACACAGCCCGAACTCCGGAAGCCGATCGAGCTGAGCGGGGTCGCGAAGGGTGGCCAGCATCGCTTCTTCGGCGGTCTGCCGCCGTAGGGCGTCGCCGAGCGCCAGGCCCGCCAGCTGCTGCGCGCGGGCCGTTCCGCTGACCCCGTAGCACCATGATGGCCGAGGCCGTAGCGACGGTTCGATGTGCTCAGCCCGCACCTGGTCTACGGTGACCAGACCGGGCCACCAGGGGCTTCCACTGTCCTCCTGACGCCACAGGTCCGTCCACGCACAGACCCGTTCGATGGCTTCCTTCACACCGGCGACCGGCACGTTGCGCAGCACGGCCAGGGACAGCAGCGCCAGGGCGGATCCGATGCCGTGAGACAGGCCGAGGTTGCCGTGTCCGTGTGGGTAGTCCGAGCTGGGCTCGCCGTTGGGCGCGACGTCCGTCCACCATCCCGGCAGGTCACCCTCGGCGGGCAGCGGTTCGGTGAGACGGGCCAGGTAGGACAGCACGTCGCTGGTGATCCGGCGCTCCGGGTGACGCTTCAGGTGGTAGACGCCCAGGCCGGTCAGTCCCCGGATCAGGTCGAACTCCTTCATCGGAGGTCGCCGGCCGCGGTCGATACGCGCATGAGCCCCGATCAGGCGGGCGCGGGTGATCGCCACGACCATGTCGTCCAGGTGGTCCAGAGCACGTCGGTAGGCACCGGACGAGCCTGCGGCGGCGTCCGTGACGAAGGCCAGGGCTGGAGCGCCGAAGAACAAGCCGGCGTTGGCCGCGGCCGTCAACGTGCCGGAGGCGGCCACCTTGAGCCAAGCGTGAGCGGTGCGAGGATCGCCGTGGCCGACATGGGCGCGCTCGATGTGGAGTAGGGCGATGCCCGCTGCGCCGCCAGCCAGAGATTGCGGCCAAGACCGCCCGGCCTTCGGTGGCGCGGCGGCCCACGGCCGTGGGTCCGTCAGCGCTGCGGCGATGGCGTCGGCCGCGGCCAGCGCGTCATGGAGCGGCTCGGTCATGGTTTGCTCCTCGTACGGGCGGTCCAGCTCAGGGCAGCTGCTCGGGCCAGATGCAGGCACGCCCGCTCGCTGGTCAGCGAGGTCCCGGCCATGCGTACGTGGTGAAGGTGCAGCAGATCGGGCAGCACGGTGGCGGGAAGCGAGCCTGCTTTGATCAAGGCGCTGCTGTAGGCGGTCAGCGTCTTCCGCCGCAACGTCCAGCAGGACAGAACGTGCTCGCCTAACGGTTGCGCGGCCAAGGCGCTGTGCTCGTACGGGCTGGCCAATCTGAGGGCTTGGTCGTAGAGGGCGCGGTCGGGTGCGGAAGCGTCGGTTCGAGCGTGGTCGATCAGCCAGCTCATCGCCGTGGCGGCGTCACCGAGGAAGGCGATGGCGAGGTCGAGCATGCTGGCCGCGATCAGGGCGTGCAGACGGGGACCGTCCGTGGACGTGACAGTGCGCAGCTGCGCGAGAGCGGCGGCCGAGTCCGCGGCGAAGAACGCCTCTGCCGTCGCCATCGCAGCGCTGCCTCCGAAGCGCGCGGTCTCGGGGAAGTAGGTGTCCCATTGCACGTGGGCCATCAGACCGGCACGGCGCAGCTCCTCGCTCCACGTGGTGACCTGGGTGACCGTGGCGGCGAAGGCATCGATGGGAACGGTGAGGCGGAGACGTAGATGTTGGTGCGGGTCCTGGTAGCGCAGGAACCACCAGCGCGACTGGCTGCCCAGCCTTTCGATCAACCGAGGTAGGTGGCGCGTGAGGATGGCGTCGTGGCGGTCCGGGTGGCCATAGAGCTTGAGGGTGAGCCGTCCTCCCTGGCCGGGAAGGTGTCCGTGGTCGCGGGTGGTCACCTCCGTAGGTAGCCGGGGCGGTTCGGCTTGTCGGCTCGCCGCGAGAGGTATCACGATCTCGTGGGAGTGGCCGCCGAGCCATCCGGCCGCCTCGGAGGTGGGTGCGGTATGCAGCACCGCAGTGCCGAGGCGTTCCACCTGGGCGCGGAGAAGGGCGCGGTGCGCGGGCTCGAAGAGGTCCAGGCGGATGCGCTGGTCGCCCTCACCGGCGCTGATCAGCCGTGGCAAGGCGACCCGATCTTGCCATCTCGTCAGAGCGCTTTCCCATTCCCTCCAACTGGCGGACGAACCAGGCAGGTCGGCTGCGGTGAGTCTCCAGCGGGCGGGCGAGATGATCGTTCGTCCGTAGCGCAGGGCCGGCAGAAAGGGCAGTGCACTGGCGGTGCCCCAGTCGAAGCCCGCGCACGGGACACGCAGTGCATGCGAAGCCTCGAGGAGGAACCGCGCCAGTGGGTGCATGTACTGATTCGGGTTCACCGCGTTGAGGATCACCGGCTCGACGACGCGGCGGCGCGACAACGATACGAGGTAGATGCCGTGCAGGTCGGCGGTGACGGCGATGTCGTCCGGGGCGACCGATCGCGCACCGGGGTAGTCGCCTACCGGCAGCACGTGCTCCAGTACCTGCGGGACGCGGGCGACGTTCTCGGTGTTGATATACGGCACGGATGCCGAGACCTGGACCGCGAGCGCACCCCGGATGCCCGTGGGCAGGTTCGCGTACGAGGTGCGCAGCCGCCCGTCGAACAGGTCTAGGAACCGACCGGTGGTGGTGCCGGCCGCGCGCGATACCCCGGTGACGGCCAACGTGAAGTGCCCATCGGCCAACGCCTGAGCGGTGGGTGCGTCGATCCGTACGGTCAACTCGGTGGTGGGCTGAACCGGCGCGTCGGCAGCCACCACAGTGAGGTCATCGATCATGTCGTCGTCGAGCACGATTTCGCACTGGCGGCGTGTGGCCGCGTTGCATGCCAGAGCCAGCAACTTGCGATCTCGATCGGTCACGGCACCAGCCGCCGAGCCCATGCCGTTGTACCCGGCCGGGTAGCCGAGGCCAATGTCGGCATCAACCGCACCGAGAACCGGGACCAGAGCGCGCGGGCCGTAGCGGTCGAGGAACCGCTCGTGCCAGGCGATCCAGCCGGTGTTGAGTGCGGGACGTCGGGCCAGGCGGACGAGCGAGGCCGCTGCGGTGGCCGCCTCTGCCGCCACGGTGGCCGGGATCGTCACCTCCCACCCCAGGCGCAGATCGATGGCAAGCGGCGGCCGTGAGGTGCGATGGAGGTCCGCCATCACGTCCGCAGCGCGTGCCAGGCGATCGCCTGCGGCAGCGGGCGCGCGGTTGTGCTCGTCGAGCTCCTCCTTGATGGCGCGCAGGCCTTTCACGGTCTCGGCGACGTCGCCGATGTTCTCGGCATCCGCTGCCTCCAGCTCCCGTACGAGGTGACCGAGCGGATCGCTGCCCGTCATCGACGGACGCAGGCTGGTGAGCAGGAAGCGTTCCGCCACCAACTCGGCCACGAGCTTGTCGACAGCACCTTCGGGTGTCTGAGGAGCGGCTGCGGAAAGCCGGTCCACCAGCTCCGTCACGGACACAGGGTGACGCGCCAACCGGATGGCCGCCCGCACCGGCCCGGTAAGACGCACGCTCACGTGCTCGGGCGCCCCACCGACCACGGCACTGGCACGGTGTTCGAGCACCAAGTGACCGTCCCGTTCGAACGCGAGGTTGTTGGCCACCACCATCACTCGCCGCAGCAGCACCCCACCGCCTTCCAGCCTCCGGAGGACAGCAGAGAGCCATTCCGCCGTGACGCGGGCGACCGGCCGGTGCGCTTCGTCGACGCGAACGGTCGGCACGTCCCCATCGATGCTGATACGGACCGGAGCCACACCTGCGAACAGGCCGAACGGCGTCGCCCGGCCCGAGGCCCGCAGCAGATAGCGCATCACGGCAAGCACCGCGCGGCGCACGACAGGGTCAGGCAGCTGCCGTCCGCCGCGGACCTCACGCACTCGCCGCACCAGATCCGGACTGGCCTGCTCCACAGCAGCCGCGAAGCCCGGCAGTTCCCACACGCTCGTCAGCCACGCCCGCCAGGGCTCGCGGCCCGCTCTCGGCCCGGTCAGGTCAGGCCAGGAATCCACCTGCTGACCCAGCGGCCAGGCGGGCGCGCGCAGCACAGCGGCATCGAAGTAGTGATACATCTACTGCTCCCGTATCGGGCGGTACCTGGCCGGCGGAGCCACACCGGCCAGGAACCGCATCAGGCGACGTACGCCGACAGGCTCGCTCTCGCGCCTGCGGAGTCGCCTACGGACAGCTCGTACACGCGCTCTGGCATGTCGAGCCGCAGCCGTCGTCGGTCATCCTGATCAGCTGCTCGGCGGCCACACCGGACTCGACGATGGACACGTCCAAGTCCCAGTCGTCCCAGCCTCCGACTCCCTGCTGATCTTGTACGGATGCGCCCGCAATCGACGGCCCGTCAAGGTGAATGGACATGAGTGAACCTCCTTCGTAGTGGCGAGTGGGATTCCCCGGCGCTTCCCGGTCATCGGGAGCCCGGTGGTCTACGACCAGGAGACGACGACGGCCCCGTGCCGCTTGGGGATGAACCCGGTGGAGGGTGCCGACGCCTGGGCTGTCTTCGGGATGTACCGAATGCACGCGGCACCGCGGCGGTGATGCCGGTCCGCCCAGCGACGCAGCAACTCCACGTACCGGGTCGCGACCTTGTCCGCGGAAAACCCGTGAGCGTAGACACCGCTCTCGAACCCGCCCGTCTCCTCGTTCTGCCGCCTTGTCCGGTAGGCGAAGCTGTCACCGCTGATCAGGACGGGCACTCCCCTGCTTGCCGAGGGCGGGAGCAACTCCTGGGCGATGTGCTTTTCGTCCGCGTGCAGTATCGCCATGTCCGGGTCGTTGGTGAGCAGGAACAGCTCCACCTCGTCCGGCATGTCGAATGCCCGCCCGGACCAGCGTTCGATCCTCGGCAGGTGCAACGCCGTACGCAGCGCCGCCTCATCGATCTGCCGGGCTTCGTCGTCAAGGCGCAGCACCACCCCGTCGTCGAGTGAGACGCGCCGTTCGGTGTGAGAGCCGGTCCCCTGGAAGGGCACGAAGCCGCACAAGCGGTAGCTCCGGCTGACCAACGCCTCGCCGTCGCGGTCGAACGCGATCGACCGGGTCGCCCCTTTCAGCCGAAGCGGCACGACGATCCGGCCATCGTCGGCGAGCTGCTCCAGCCACGCCGGCGGGATGTCCCAGCTCCCCGCCGTCACGAGGATCCTGTCGTACGGCGCGGTCCCTGGCACCCCCTCTTCGGCGTCGGCCAGCACCACGGTCACACGGTCGTAGCCGGCCGCATGGAGACAGGTGCGGGCGCGCTCCACGATCTCCTCGTCGATGTCCATTGAGACGACGTGTCCGCTCTCGCTGACGAGCTCGGCCATCAGAGCGGCGTTGTAGCCGCCGGATCCGATCTCCAGCACGCGCATCCCAGGTTCGATCTCGGCCTGTTCCAGCATGACGGCCTGGATGTGGGCGGCGGAGAGGGAGCTCAGGGCCATGCCGTTGCCGTCGCGCTTGACCACGACGGGGTTGTTCGCCGCATAGGCCGACTCCAGCGGCTCGTCCGGTACGAACAGGTGGCGGGGCACGGCGGCCATGGCTGCCGCCACCGACTTGGACCGGATGGCTTCCATGTCGCACAGCTCGTCGACCATGCCTTCCCTCAGCTTGGCGGCCCGAGCATCGTCGGTGGTCACGTCGGTCACAGTGATCCCTTCTTTGTTCTTGGCTGGTCGATGCTCCCCGCTCGCCCTCGGTGCCGAAGGAGCGCAGCGCCGCTCGTCCTCTGAAGCATCGGCGGGAACCCCGTGCTGCTTTTTCTGCAAGAGCGCGACCAGCACGGCGAGTGCGACGCCGGCATCCATGGCATGACCTTCAAACAGGAGGTGTACGGGTTGGCGTGAGCATCGTTGCTCGCCCGCCGGGGACATCTCTACGAGCCGGGCGGGGCCATCTTGGACATCTCCCGGCGCTTCGCCGGACTTGTCTGGACTTCTAGGCCGCGCTCGTTTACGGCTTCCTTCTCACCGCCCCGATGTTGGCTCTACCGTGAGTGCAGGAGCTGTCGCATCCGGCAGGAAGGGCCAGCAGCATGGGTGCCACTGTGCTGAGGCAACTCGCTCAATCCAAAGGGCTGCTGCCCTACCGCATGTTCCTCCGCGCCTACCAGGACAGCGCGGAGAGCCTGGGCTACGGCCGCCTTCACGTCGGCCCCCGTACCTGGAAGCGGTGGCTGGCAGGCGATGTCCGGAGCAAGCCGTACGCCACCTCGTGCCAAGTGCTCCAGACCATGTTCGGCCGACCGGCTGACGAGCTCTTCGCGCTGGCCGGCACCACCGACGGCGCCCATCAGGTCGGCCCGCTACTCGAAGCCCACGGGGGGATGTACGAGATGATGATGGACGCCGCCGGCCGGTCGAGAGATGCCGCAGGCGAGGCGGAACGCGAACTCGGCCAGGCAGCCTTGGAGGCCGCCCAGGACGACATCGTCGACCTGGCCCGCTCCTACCTCCTGCGGTCACCGATGGAGATGTTCCCGAAGCTGGCCGCCAAGCGGGACGAGATCATCTCCATGCGCGAGGAGACCCGCAAGCCCGCTCAACTAGGGGAACTCAACTTCCTCGCGGGCGTGGCGAGTTGCCTGCTGGCCGAGGCGTGCGTCGATCTGGGAGAGACCAGGCACGCGAACGAGCACGCGCGGGCCGCTTGGTCGTACGCGAACTCCATCGATCACATGCCGCTCGCGGTGTGGGCGCGCGGCATGATGGCCACCAGCGCCTACTGGGCCGGTCGGCCCCGCGACGCCGTCAACGCCATCGGCCGGGCGGCGCAGCACGGTCCGGTCGGCATCTCCGCCTCACGCGTCCACAGCATCGAAGCTCGCGCCTGGTCTCACATGGGCGACAAGGACCGGACGGTGGCGGCCATTCACGCGGCCATGGACGCCCGCGCCGCGGATCAAGGCCATGTCGACGAGTTGCAGACCATCGGCGGCGTGTTCGACTGGGACCCGGTCCGCGAGCAGCGCTGCTACTCCTCGGCTCTTCTGCAGCTGCTCCAGGTGCGCGGCGGCGACTTCGATCCCGCGGCCGTCCGCGACTTCACCGGCCAGGTGCTCGCCCACACCCGCCAAGCACTCGACGACGCCCTCGCCCTGCCCGTCGACCAGCGATCGGCAACAGTGGAAGCCACGATCCGGACGGAGATGACCACCGCCTTCGTCATCCTCGGCGACATGCTCAACGCCCGCCAGACCCTCAACGACGTCCTGAGTCTGCCCGCGAACATGAGGACGTTCCCCGTGCTGCACCGGCTCAACGGCCTGACCTCTCAACTGGCCAAGGCGCAGCCCGCGCGGCAGGTACGCGGGCTCAGCGACGAGCTCACCGAGTTCATCCAGAGCAGCACGGTGCGTGCCCTGCCGCCCGGCTCCTAACGAGTCCTGCGCGAGTCCCACGCCGCCAGGACGGCCGCTTCCCGCTCGGGACTGATGCCCAGCTCGGCCGCACGCTCGTGCACGGGTTGAGGGCCTGCCTTGCTCAGCCACTCCCAGGTGTCGATCACGGTGTCGGTGAGCGGGCGGCACGTCAACCCAGCCGCACGAGCTCGAGGCGAGTCCACCTTCCACGTTCCAGGGTAAGGCCGCCACAACGGCAACTCCGTCCACTCCCTCACGCCCTGACTAATGAGAAAGTCGTGGTCAACCCACTCCAGCTCGGCGGGACCTCCGGTGGCCTGCCGACAGGCATCCAGCAACCCACCGAACGTCGCCGAACCGATCGGCGCGGTCAGATTGAACGAGCCCGCGAGCTGCTGCTCAACCACGTCAAGCGTGAACGCCGCGACGTCGCGGACATCGATCGGCTGGATCGGCCAATCCGGGAATCCGGGGGCGAGCACACGACCGCCGCCAGCGATGCGACGCAGCCACCAAGGGATGCGGCCGACATACTCGTGCGGGCCGATGATGACACCGGGCCGAAGGATGGTGGCACGGTCGCCAAACATGCTGGTGACAGCCTGTTCACAACCAACCTTCTCGCGGCCGTACTGGTCAGCGCTGGACTCGCCAGGAGGTCCGTACGGCAGGTACGACCGGATGGGAGAGGAGTCGTCGAGCGGCTGTGTCGGCCAACCCTGGTAGACATTGACCGTGGACACGTAGACATATCGATCAACTTCACTGGCCAACACCCGCGCCGACCGCTCAACCAGGCCTGGGGTCATCCCGGATGTATCGATCACCACATCCCACGGGCCCATGGCCGCGAGATCGGCCATGTCGCGATCATTGGCGCGGTCGCCGCGGTGCGGCGCAGCCTCAGGGACGACGCTGCCGGACTTGCCCCGGGTGAAGGTGACCACATTGTGGTCTCGTTCAAGGGCTTGCTCGATCAGCGCCCGGCCAAGGAACCACCCACCGCCGAGAATCAGTAATCGCATGGCACCGATCCTGGCGCACAACGTCGAGATCAGGAAGGGTGTCGTAGCGGCGGAATGCCAGGGCGCGACGGATCGTCAATTCTCAAGTACGCTTTACACCTGGCCAGAATCCGACTAATTGAAGAAAGATACACGACTCTCGCCGGGCATTGGCTGATGAGAGCGACGAAAGTACAAATACCCGGCCTGCCGCAGCCTACATGAAAGCAATTCACCCTACAGCATGTACTTACGTGGACATTTGGGGGCAATTGCAGCTTCGGCGTCATTCGTATCACATATCGAAATCAATTCTGCAACAGCAACATCCAGCACCAAATCTTGCAGTAAGATCACCACGTGGGAATCGTGAAGTTCTCCAGGTATGAATGGACGCCCTCCTTGAGCGGCCAGGACAGCGTTCAACGACGCGAGACCCTAGATCTCGCAGTAAGTCTGGCCCGTGTCGTACTGGTCAATGGACTAGCTTCCATCGCTGGAAGTTCTCACGGATCCTTTGACTCCCTACGGCTTGAATCCCAACTGCTCGCCACGGCGCTCGATAATACCCGAATGGACGGTAGATATGCACTACACAGAACGAGGGCATTCGACTGTTCATCGCTTCACATCAAGTCGTTTATTATTACCGCTGCAGGACTAGGTCTACTGACAGCCAGCCTAGAGAGCTTGATTATCCAAGACAAGATCAAGCCACTACAGATCCAGCATTTCGATCTCATGCCTGCTACTACCCCACGCGGACCCAGGGGAGGCAATTCCAGGCCGGACCTACTAGTAAACCTACCCAATTACCGTGAATTGATCGGCGAAGCCAAGGGGAGAAGGAACGGCTCCGGACGGACTACAAAGGAAGTGCGGAAGTTCCTTAGAAAGCTACACGTCTGGGCATCTCATAATTGGCACGAGAAATGTGCACTGGCACTAAGTTGGGCCTCGATCCTAGAGGACAGAACTATCGTGAATTTCTATCACACAGATCCAAATAGTGATCTTGAGCCCGTCCCGGAAGAGCCCCTAGATCAGTACCCGTCCTTCGAAGAGGCCTCACCAGAGTATACGACAGAAGCCCCTCCTCATTTCGCGGTGCCTGACCTGCAGCAGGAATGGGAAAGGATAGTAAACACACTCACAGAGCCGACGCCTGTTCAATTCTATGAGGATCCTCTTTACTGGAGTGCGCCGAGCCCACCTCCAGAGGATCGCTTTCTCGCAGAGATTCCCATACGTGGAGCATGGTCGCCGCTCGGAGCAGATGGGCGCTCGATGTTCGTGGGCGTTTTCGAGCGAGCACCTGAAGGTGAGTCGCTTGAGCAGATACAAGAAGCATACATATCCTCTCTTCGAGATAACGTTACCGCTCCTTTGGATATCGCGGCTCAAGCCTGCGTTCCGCAGATGTGTAGCGAGAAAAGCACATGAATCAGGGGCGTGAGCTGGGGAAACGTGTGCGGGCACGCTGGCGCGGCGTGTCACTAGGCGCTGGCGTTGTGCCTGGTCAGGCGTCTGTGGTGGGTGTGGCTTCGACGATCTTCTTCGGTGTCGGGATGTCGAGTTTGGCCAGGA
>NZ_JBFAOH010000057.1:0-30875 GCF_040675175.1 Nonomuraea sp. NPDC049649 | reverse complement strand
GGCTCGACGGCGTTCCCTACGACCCCGCCAAACACGGTGCCGCAGCAGCGCTCACCGAGTTCGTTGTTGCCTGAGGTTGACACAGGGAGTGTCATGCGTGACCGTGGTTGCCCTCTCGCTCCCCTGGCTGATTGCACGCTAGAGAGCAGGCGGATTGTCGAGGAGTACCACTCCGTATTGAGCCAGGAGGTCGAGGTGCTCTTCGTCGGCGCGCGTTTCACCGGGGCCGATCGCCTTGAAGTAGCCCTCGACGGCTCCGGGGCTGTTGATCTGAAGGATTTCCGCGGTCTCCGTGATCGGCTGGAGCGTGTGAGGCACTAAACGGGGTCCGTAGACGAAGGCGCCGGCTTCGGCGTCGTACACCTCGCATTCGGCGAGCGACGTCGACCCGATCCAGAACCGGACGCGTCCGGAGAGGATCACCCAGCTCTCGTCCTCGCGACTGTGGGTGTGCAGGGGTGGCGCGTCGGAGCGCGGCATCTTGAGACGTGAGACGGTGACCGCTCCATTCGTCTCGTCGGTCGACACGACCTGCTCGACCCCGGTGTTGTAGTAGCGGTAGGCCGGACCGTCGCCGGGGTTCCGCACGAGAGCGATGCTCATCTGAAAACCTTTTGTCGTCGGTACGTCATCTGGTTGAACGGGCCTGGCCGTTGAATCATCCAGTTATCCCGACGATAACAAGTTGAACTTTAAACTACAAGTACGGAGTGTGCGGCCAGCGCAGCAGGCTTCGGCCATACTCACGACGCCCCCAATACACCAGGCCAGAGGCCAACGCAGGGCTCTGCGTGACGTTGCCCGGTCCAGTGGACACATCAGGGCGTGCGGCTACGCGGCAGCATCGTCGACATCTCGGGCGTTCTTGAGCCCGTGCCGGAGTTCATATTCGGCGGGGCTGAAGTAGCCGTCGGCGGAGTGGCGAAGTCGTGAATTGTCGGACCCTTTGATATGGCGGAAGACGGCCGGTTCAGCTTCTGATTTGGCGTGGAAGGTACGCGGTGGGCTGCCTGACCAAGAGCCTCGCCCACCCCTTCGACACAGGCCAGGCCCAGCGTGAGCACGCGGCCCGGTTCGTTGACGCCCTGAGGACCTGATGGCCGCATGGGACACGACAACGTCAGAGCGTCCATCTACCAGTACGCAGCCAGAGAGGCGAACAAGTGATCACGGACGCCGTCGACCAGTAACTAGAACAGCGCAGCGACACCAACGACGGCGGAGCGGCTGATTGCACGGAAGATCGACAAAGAGACCAGAAACTGACGGACGGTGGCCACAAACAGCAACCGCGCCCTGCGACGAGAAGCCCAGAGATGAGGGTGGCACGCGGGGGCTCGGGGGTCGTCCCCCCGACCAACACAAAAGCCCCGCCGAAGTTGACCAAAGGTCAACGAGCAGGGCTCGCCGAGAGCGGGTGACGGGAATCGAACCCGCGCTGTCAGCTTGGGAACTGCACGGACCACGGCACGTGAAGGCTCTGAGCTGGGCGGAAACCTGGTCACGAGTGACCGTGGTTGCCCCCTCGTTCCCTGGCTAATTGCACGCTAATCGCACGACGACCACGGACCCATCTGGACGGCTGCCGGGGCCACTGGACGCTAAGTAAAGCACCTAACCGGACAAACGACGGCCGCACCTCTCGCAAGGGCGGAAGTCGAACGTGATCACCGAGTGAGGCTAGGCCACCTTGACCGAGTGGGGTCCGACACTGATGGTGATGTCGAGATGCCCGCCCAGCGCCATGGCATAGGCGCGAAGGGTCTCCAGTTCCATGGCCTCGATGTTGCCGTTCTCGATCTGGGAGATCCGGGATTGGGACACGCCCAGGATCTGGGCGACCTCTGCTTGTGTCTTCCCGGTGGCCTTGCGGAGTTCCTTGAGATGGTGGCCAGCGATGTAGGCGTCGAGCTCGGCGCGGGCCCTGGCCTGGCGTCCTGGATCGGCCAACTCGGGGTGACGGCGGTGCGCCTCGGCCTTGACATCCTGCCACCGGCGGGCGGTAGTCATCGATCGGCCTCCTTGTCTTGCTCCGCTCGGTAATCGGAGTAGCGAGCTTCAGCTAGTGGTATGGCTTCGTCGTACCATCGGGACCATTGTCCTGCCTTATCCCCTGCGACCAAGAAGATCGCTGCCCGGTCGGGGTCGAAGACGAAGAGCATGCGGATCTCTGAACGCTTACGCGAGCCCGGCCGGAACTCCTTCAAGTTCTTGAGGTTGCTGTGCTCAAGAGTGTCAACAAGCGGGCGCCCGAGCGTGGGTCCCACCTCGGCGAGACGGTCGATGGCCTGTTCGATCAGCGCCGCCGTGTCCGGGTCGGACTCACAGAGCTTCATGAACCACATCTCCACCGGTTCCAGGAGGATGATATCCCACGCCATGCAGCGAATATAACCCAGGGCTCATGTCTTGTCCCCGTTTTCGGCACAGCCCGTCCAGCAAACGACGTGGCTGTCCCGGTGAAACCTCCCGCCGACTACGCGCGATGCCTCGGCGCCGGGGTACGGAACCAACTGGACTCGTGAACGAGACCACGAAAGCCGGATGGAACAGTAACCGCGCCCTGAGATCGAGAAGCCGTACGGCGAGAGGACGACCCGCCCGGCCTGGTTTCCACCGGATGATCGCCAGACGAAGAGGAGTGGCGCGCCATGAAGACGTCCACCTCGTCCTCGGTCTCGGCCGTGAACCCGTGTCGCTCGTACAACCGGCGGGCCGAACTGCCCCTGCAGCACGTTCAACCGAACCACGGCGTCTTCGAGGTTGCACCATTCCAACAGCCTGCTCAAAACGGCAGTACCGATGCCCTTGCCCTGCAAATCCGGTCCAGGTAGAAGTGCTCCAGCCAGTACGTGTCCTTCGCCGGCCGCAGCGCCACACAGCCGGCCACGGCGCCATCCACCTCGATCATCCAGGTGTGCGCTGGGGTGAACCCGTCCCGCAACCGCTGTCGCACTCGTTGTTCGTCGTACCGCCCGAGCCGCTCGAGATCCGGCCTCAGCACCACGGCCCGCAACTCGGCCACCGCCTCGACGTCCGCCACCGAAGCCGGCCGAAGCTCCTAGTCCACCATGATCGTGATGTTATCGCCCCGGTTCCTGCCGACCCGGGCCCCTCCTGCTACGCGAATCGCACAATCGATCGTTTTGCCGATGGCCCAATGGCACGCAGTGGCACGCAAAGATCAGCAGCCCTGGAAAGATCAAAGCCCAGGTCCCGAATCCCTCGGTCCACCTGGGCTTTCGCTCTGAGAGCGGGTGACGGGAATCGAACCCGCGCTGTCAGCTTGGGAACTCTTTCGAGATCACGGCGTCTGAGCAGGGGGAACGCTGACCTGGGCCGACGCTGGCCGAGTGCCCGTGAGTCCCCGCCGCTCCCCCTTGATCGCCGCACGAACGGGCACGCAGCGGGCACGCCGACAGCCGGCGCTTGTGATCGCTGCACACCTGATCCCGAAGACCGTACGCAACCGCTCGGCGATCAACCGGCACCGGGTTTCGGCGCAACGCGCATACCCCGCCTGCCTGATCATCCCGTCTGCCGTCGACCCGCCCGAAGGGGAAGCGGGCCAGGGCCATGGGGTCAAGGTGGAGCGCCCCACCGGACGAACGACCTTGACCCCATGGCCCTGGCCCGCTCGGCTTGTCCCGGGTCGATAGCGGACGGGATGATCAGGCTTCCACCTCAGCCACCTCCGACCCCGGCGCCCGGCAAGATGATCATCCCGGAGCCAGAGCGCCCCCGCCGGAGGCATGCAGCTATCATCTACGCCTCCATGGCCAGCGTCTTTTCTGGTTCGACTCAACTTGAACATACAAAGGAGTGGCGAGGATAATTCGAGTTGGCGTGAATTCACTAATTACGTTGGCGAGGACCTGCGCCATTCCCGACAGTCGTCCAAATTGGCGCTTTGGGTGTTCGCGCTGAAGAACCCCGTGCGCAAAGTCCACGGCCATAGCCATGTCTGGATGCGTGGCCTCAGGCGAGATCCCATGCTTGTCTAGATCTCTGTAGCTGATCGCCTGTTGATTAACCTCAAGATCCTTCAGGTACACGATCAGGCTGTATAGCCAGTCCGTATCGGAGCCCATCCGCCCCTCGCTGGCTACACGTCGGGTCAGGTGCTGTGTCGATCCGCAGAGCAGTAGATCCACATGCTGAGTATCTGTGAGCTGCTCGAATGTTCGAAGGTTCGCGAAGAGGGCTACGTCATCGATCGGTGGCCTGGGGATCTGGCCATCATCGTAGGTCGTGCCGTACACCAGTGGCAGATCGAAACGCACCCAATCAAGCGGACGAACTGTTGGTTGTCTGTAGTCGCCCACAGCGATCCTGTTGAGATATCGGATCACATTCTTCAGATGGCGAAGATCATCCGAGTTTTGGCCAGACGATGGCGATAAGGAGGCACTCACCGTGGGCCCAATTGGTAATGGGAGCTCGACTGAAGCTTGCAGCCGATCGCGAAGCCGGGGCAGTTCCTTCAAAAACTCATCACGAAGTTTCCGCTGAGAAAGATAGAGGAGTTGGCGCATGTGCCCTCCGATGTCGTAAGCCTTGATCGTAGATCCTGGCTGGAGAGAGTGTGAAGGACATGCCGCACGGCTGGGCGCGGCCCGAGTACGGGCGCGCGCGAGAACGGCCCCCAGGCCGCACGCGCAGCGTGCGGCCGAGCGCAGGGCCGCGCTGGCGGCGCGGAGCGCTGCCCTTGATCCTTATGAGATCAATTCGGCAGACCGTTGCCACTGTCGTCGGTGCCAGCAGTCAGGTCCCTGAGAGTCATCTCAAGAAGTGAGGACTGGTTCGGTGCCACACGAGAGCGCGGAGCCGGCCTGAACTCGGGAAGATACTGAGCGAGCCGAGCTCGTAGCGTTTCCAGAAGGCGATCCGCGCTCCCCCCCTCTTCAAGAGCTGCAGCCGGAGCTACATCAAGGGCATAGTGCGACAGTGCCGCAGCGTCAGTCCCGATGACCTTGGTCAGTCTGATCTCGTTCGGTGTAGCCGTCTCGGATTCGCTGATCTCGAAGACGTAGATCCAAGATGATGGGTGCTCATCCGTCTCTGCATCCTGGGCTGCGAGGCGATAGGTTCCGTCTGACTTTTGGACGAGATCGGGCTTGCCCAGGTGCCGCTGCCAGCTCTCCCACACAGCGTCCGGGATGGCGAAGACGCATCCTGCTCCGTGACCGTGAGCCCCTACTTGGAACTTGAACATCATCTGATAGAAGGTCCGCTTGAACACGTTGGCGATGTTCGGACCCTCAATCTTGTTACCGGGCCATTTAGGGTTATCGCGAACCGCTTGACTGAAATTCTCCCCGTGGAGACGTAGCGCGTCGCTGAGGTCACGGACGGCATGTGAATAGCTGCCGTGGAAGTCCATGGTTTGAATCTCGAATACCCCATAGCGCCCGAGGGACAAGCCACCGATCCCATCGGGAATCACCTCCACCATAGTGGAGTCGAAGGAGAATTCCGGTGAACGTTCGGTAGCGCTGAGGCTGATTTCTCCGCCCAGCTTGTTTTGAAAGTAGACCATGCAGGGCCGACCGCTCTGCACCTGAGCCCGAAACTGATCTGCCGCCTCCTGGTTTGCAAGCGTGGGCGCTGGAACCAGCGTGATCGCCACCGATCCATCGTGACCGAAGAGACGGCGGGCGGCATCATCAAGGAGTTCAGGCTCCAGGACCCGGAAGGGGCAAACAAGCCAGTCTTGACGTCCGACTGCTCCACTCGTGCTGATCGTGCAGACACCGAGGGACTGAGTGTTCTTGATGCACTTGTGCTTCTGCCCGGTGGCGACGCTTAGGAACGGACAGCGTTGCTCCTCCTGATCTCTGAGGCTCTCTGGGGTGTCGGCCACGACTGGATAAACACGGTGGCCAAACCATTCGGCGACGTGGTTGCGTGGCCCCTTGGCTGCCGCTGTCCCCTTCTTAGACCTTGATCGACTCATGATGCATCAGTGTGCTCTACGACGCCGGCAGAATCTACCGGCTCCACCTCTTCCAACCCGATCTTGCGGCGGGCTGCAACGCTATAGGAAGGGGAGAGTTCGAACCCTATGGCGCGCCGCCCATGCTCCAACGCTACAGCCAATGCTGTTCCTGTTCCTGCGAATGGATCTAGAACTAGCCCGCCGGGCGGACAGGAGCTCAAGATTCGCGGAGTGATGAGACTTGGTGGGAATGTAGCTGAATGGCCATTGGTGCCGCTTTGGACATTGACAGTGACAACGTCACGAGCATCCTTCTCAACGTGCGCCATGTCGTAGTAGTACTTCGGGCGTCCTTCTTTCGGGCGCTTTACAAAGTGATAGAAGTGCTCATGCGCGAGCCGGAGTCTGTCCTTCTCCGGCCGTGGGGGGACGTTCGGCTTATGCCAGATTAGATCATTTCGCAAGATCCACCGATGGTTCTGCATCGCGATGGCGAAGCGTGCCGGGATCATAAGGAGCTGCTTCTCTTGTCGATAGCCACCCATCGGGGTACGTCGGCGCTCTCGCGGGTTGTCGCCGAGTCCCTGCCGCCCGTTCTGTCTGAGGCTGGACCAGCGAGCGAAATATGTGTCACCGATGTTGATCCACATGCTCCCCGTCGGCGTTAGGGCGTGTGCGCCCCGCTGGAAGATCTCAACCAGGTGCGAGATAAACCACTCAGGCAGTGGCTCAAGGCCGAGCACGCCGCCATTCTTTCGGTACCACTCGTAGGAAGGGATATCTTCTTGATTATTTCCCTCGGCCTTCCATACGCCCAGGATCTCGGTATTGTGATCAAGACCGTAGGTGCGAAGACCCCAGTACGGCGGCGAAGTGATAAGCAAGTCCACCGACTCAGGCTCTAGCTCAGCCATGAGATCGTAGGCATCTCCTTGACGTACCTCCCCAACCTGTTCGTTCGGCTCTCCGGCCGGTTCGCTAGGCCCTTGAAGATGTTCCTCAGGGAGAAGATCTTGGATAGGGTCCGCAGTCATGCGCTCCAGGTTAGACGTGCCCAGAGACATCCGGGGGCGGATGACCAGTGCGCACGGCAGCCCGGCGCGGATGACTGAGCCTGCTTGCTGGTCGCGATAGGCGCGAATCCACTCCAGTCCGACCTCATGTAGCCTCCGCGGCTGGAAGCCATGTACCACATGTAGGTGAGGCGGTAGCGTCGCGGTGTGGCTATCAACGAGGAGCAGACGCGCTGGATCGTCCACGGCGAACGACTGGTCTATGACAACCGGTGGATTCGCCTCGGGCTCGTTGATGTCGAGATCCCCGGCGGGGAGCGCTTCGAGCATCACGCGGTTCATCTGGACCGGGCGGCCATGACGGTGCTTGTTGATGATCAGAATCGGATCCTGATGCTGTGGCGGCACCGGTTCCTCTTCGACCGTTGGGGATGGGAGCTTCCCGGCGGCTTGGTCGAAGTCGGTGAGGACCCGAAGGAGACCGCCGCTCGCGAGGTGGAGGAGGAGACCGGTTACCGGCCCAAGGAGATCGAGCACCTGATCACGTTTCAGCCGATGGTCGGCATGGTCGACTCCGAGCACATCGTGTTCCTTGGCCGGGGGGCCGAGCTCGTCGGTGAGCCGTCCGGGGAGATCGAGGCCGATCGGCTGGAGTGGATCCCGATGAGGGAGATCCCGGGGATGATTGCCCGCGGCGATGTCTGGAACTCTGGTGTGCTGGTGGGGCTCCTTTATGCCCGGGAACGGCTCAACGGGTTGCGCGGGTAGCTGCACGGGTCAGCTCGGCGATTCGTCGCGCGTGACGGCGAGAGCCGGTCATCGTGGCAAGTTGTTCGGCTCGGTGGAGGTGCGGTTGCGCAGCGTCTGATTCCCCCATGGCCAGCAGGGCGTGTGCGAGGTCGCAGCGCAACCCGGCCTCGGCACGGTTGTACGTGCCGTCCATGCCCGCGAGTGCCGATCGAAGATCTTCGATGGTGTCGGGGTCTCCGAAGCGGACGAGGCAGTTGCCGCGCCACCGGGCGAAATGGTGACGGTTGAGGGAGACGTATGGCAAGAGGGGGTCGGCGTCACCTTCGGGGAGTAGCGCGGCGGCGTGATCCAGAGCTGTACGACAAGACTTCTCATCACCGAGGGTCGCGGCGGCTTCCGCTTCGGCGGCGGCAAGCCATGTGCGCAGATGACCGGGCACGCGGTGGTCATAGGTGGTGCGGACGTGGCGAAGCAGTTCTGTCGCTTCCGCCGGCCGTCCGAGGTCGGTCAGAACGTATGCCTGTTGCCCGCGCGCATAGGCGAGTAGGGCAGGGTCGTCGGCATCGCGGGCGGCGGATATGGCGAGTTCATGGTGATCCCATGCGTCTTTCAACGCGCATGTGTCGATGGCCTGCCATCCAGCAAGAGCAGCGGTTTCCGAGAGCACATGGGCCAATTGCGCCCGTATGCCAGGCCGTACGGCGTGGTGGTGGGCACGCTCTATCTGGGAAATTTGGGCGCGCATTTTGTCGGCGATGGCTGCCCTGCCGAGTCGGCGATCAAGTAGCCGAAGGTTGTTGGTGCCCGTGCTGAGGATCATGACCATGGTGGAATCGATGGCGGAGGCTGCCTCGATTCGGGCGGTTAGCTCCTCGGTCTGCTCTTGGTGCTCGTCGTTGTGGTCTCCGGTGGGTGAGGCGATGTCGAGCGGAGCCAGGCCGAGCAGCATGCGGGCGTGGTCGGGTAGTCCGAGACCTGCGGCGATGCGCTCATAGACCTCAAGGTCGGTGACCCGGCGCTGGCCGCGTAGGTGCTGGCTGATGCGTCCTTGGGCGATGCCGGTTGCGGTGCTGATGCGCACCTGACTGGCGCCCGCGTATTTGATCGCAAGGCCGAATAGTCCTGCTACGTCACGTTTTTTGAGGATTTCCCGAGTTTCGTCGCGGTCCCATACCCATGCGGGGATTTCGATTGACTCGAAAGCGTTTCCGTGCATTCCGGCCTCCACTGTTTCCAGACTGGCGGCGCATGGCTAGTACTGGGAACTCTATATCTCCTGGTGGTATATCCCGGTGGGATAGGGGCGGGATCTCTTTCCATCCATTGTTTCCGACATGACGACACCGGTTAAGTGCACCGCGTGCGACGGGCGCGGATGGAAGATTGTCACTCGGCGGGGGCGAGTGACGGCCACGATGATGAGAGAGGCCACCTCGTCGCAGGAAGACTGCGTCTACTGCGACGAGGGCCAGTTGTTCGTCGAGATGTTCGAGTGGGAGACGTTCCTCACGGGTACCGGCACGGACGAACGTGGGCCGTGCGGTGCCAGCTCCGGACAGGCCACCTCAATGGACGAGCTTCGCAAGGCGCTGCGCCGGATGGACCCTGACAGTGAGCCATGGGGACGCATCACGCACCGGATCTCTGACTTCAGCGCGTTCCCGGACAACTCGTCCCGGCGGGTGATCTTCCTGGCGACCCTCGACCCGGCCGGTTCAGTGCGGTTTGAGCGGGTGAGCGCATGATTTCGCCTGCGATCGTCGTCATGGACCCGTGCGAGTCCGCCGAAGTGCTCCAGGAGGTGCTGCGGAGCAACGGCATCGACTCCGATGTACACGATGGATACGGGCTCGCGTTGGTGTCGGTGGGGGTCGGGCTGGTCGTCTGGTGCGACGGTGCACGCTTCTGGTGGCGTACCGGATGGAATGCCGAACGTAACCGGGTCATCTATGCCTGGCATCCCGTGAGTGATCCTTTTCGGGCTGCTCGGCGGATCGCGATGCGTTACGCCGAACTCCGCTCCCAGGAGACCCCGGTCGGCTCCGTCCCTCTGGGTACGTCGGCGGAGCCCTTGTGAGGTGGGCGAGTTCCCGGATCGGCTGCCGGGCCTCGATCGTCAGCACCTTCCACAGCCACGCGTTCACTCGCGCCCATGCCTCGGCGCTGATCGGCCGTGAAGGCGTGGTGGTGGCGGTGCTGCGCAACGGGACCACAGCGCTGATCAAGCTTGACGACGATCCCGATGAGCTGCCGGGCCGCGTGCAGTGCTGGTCCCTGCGATGGGATGACCTCGACCTGGAAGAACCGGCCGCGATGGATCGTGCCCCGGACTTCGTAACCGGGTGGTCGAAGACCCATGGGGCGATCGTGTTCCACGCCGTGCAACCGAGGACGGCCATGGGGGTGTGCTTCTCGCCGGCCGAGCCTCTGCCGGTGTGCGGCTGGTCGGTGCCCTTCTCGCCGAAGATGTCCAGGGCGTGCCCCGTCTGCTTGAGACACTTCGGTTTGTGAGCCGGTTACATCCTGCTGCCCTTTGAATGCGGCCCACTGACAGCCGTTGTCTCAGCCGGTACTGTGCTTATGCGCACGAGTGGAAGAGTGAATGGGCGGTTGAGATGGGTATGGATTTCGCTCCACCCAAATATGTGCAGGTCATGCGGACGATCCAGGAGCGGATCGAGTCGGGTGAGTACTCCCCCGGTGACATGCTGCCGTCGGAGACCCAGCTTGTGCGCGAACTCGGCGTCGGCCGGACTACCGTCGTGCGCGCTCTCCAGACCCTAGCCATGCAGGGCTGGATTGAGCGTGAACACGGCCGCGGGTCGTTCGTGAAAGGCCGTCCCGAGAGCGCGGTTGATCGCGTACGCCCGAGCTTGACCAGTGCCGAGCAGGGCGAGAGTGGCGATGCCGTGCTGGAGGCCGGGCGCGTTCCCGCTCCCCGTCATATTGCGCGGTTGCTGGGCGTCGCCGAGGGAACCCCGGTGATCGCGCGTAAGCGGGTAGCGCGCCAGGCTGATGTGATCTCAGCCGTGGAACAGATCTGGGTGCCGCTGGAACACGCGATCGGTACCGATCTGGACAAGCCCGAGCCCTTGCGGCGGGGTGTCCGTCAGCACCTCCAGGCCGTCAAGCACCTGCGCTTCGACCACATCACCGAGCGAGTCAGTGCGCGCATGCCCACCTCTGAGGAAGCCGAGCTGCTGGGGTCGTCCGACCCGGTCCTCGGCGTGCTGGCCACCGTGCATGACCCGGCCGGCAACGTGCTGTTGGCGGTCAGCCTGGCCCTGCCCGGGAGCCTGCATGAACTCGAAGATGTCTTCAAGGTGAGCTAACTCTTACCCGCCCCTTGCCGCCCGTCCACTTGTGCGGACGAGTTGCGATCACCTACTCTTCAACTCATGCGGACAAGTGGACGAGCGAACGAAGAGCCGTCCCCGATGAAAGGAGGACCACCCATGGCCATCCAAGGCCCCATCCCGATCAGCTTCGAGCAGGCGTTCCCGCACGGCTGCTTCCTCGTCGGCCAGGTCGAGCAGGTCAAGAACTTCGAAGCCTCGACCGGCGGCAAGACCGTCTACGCCCGGGACAAGACGACCGGTGAACCGATCTGGCAGGTCCCCGTCATGGACGGCGACCCGAACCTCAAGGCCGGCCAGAAGACGATCGCGGTCAAGATCCTTTCCGAGGTCGAACCCGTTCCGCCGCCCGCGCTGACCGGCCTGCCGATCGCGCCGGTCGAGTTCACCGGCATGACCGTCACCCCGTACGTCAACCAGGCCGGACGGCTCGCCTACTCCTACCGGGCCACCGGCATGAAGCCCGCCCGGCCCAAGCAGCAGGCGCCCGCCGGTAAGGAGGCGGCGGCGTGAGCTCCGGCCCGTACACCTACGTCACGCTGACGATGCAGCCGGACGCCGCGCCTCGTCTGACCGTCGCGTTCCACACGCCGGGCCTGCGGGTCAGCGCCGGGCTGCTGTTCAACAACGTGAGGCCGTACCTGGAGATCTGCTCCCGCGACGCGAACGTGCACATCTCCACCACCGGGGCCGGGCCGGTCACCGACGCCGATGTGTCCATCGCCCGCGAGATCTTCGCCGCTGCCGCTCGGTACCTGGCCGACTGCGAGCGCCTGCACACCGAGCAGTCGGCCGCCTCCGCCGAGAGTGCGGCGGGCTGATGCAAGGCGGGGCCGCCAGAAGCGGCAACTTCCGGCGGCCCCCGATCTTTCTCCCCTGACTTCCACATCAATGAGGAGGTGTCCAGCTTATGTTCAAGCGCCTTCCCGGTGACCAGGCACGCGACCTCGTCACCACCACGCCGGACACGGCCGTCGTCTTCCGCCCGGCCGTCGTCACCACGCCCGCCATCCTCACCCTGATCATCCTGATCGGGCGTGGGCTGGCCGGGCTGGTCCGGATGACCTGGCGGCATCCCGTCGCCATGCTCGCCGTGGTCGCTCCCGGCGTACTCACCGTCCTGTACGGCTGGCAGACCGCGTTTCTGCTGACCGCACCCCTCCCGGTCGGGCTGTCCGCCTGGGCGCTGACGGACCGGGGCTCGTTCGTCCGGCTGGTCGGGCGTCGGCTGCAAGCCTGGTGGCGGCTGATTTGGATCTACCGGCGGCACTGGCAACCGGTGATGATCGTCTCCGGGCTCGGGCGTCACCTGCGGGGGCGGGACTACCTGCCCCGCCTCGGCAAGGTCACCTGCACACCGTGGGCCGACCTGGTCACCGTGCGCATGCTCAAGGGACAGGCGGTCAAGGACTGGTCCGATCGCCTCGACCACCTCGCCCAAGGCTTCGGCGCCACCTCGTGCCGGGTCGCGCTGTCCAAGGCCGGGCGGCTCACCCTGACGTTTCCGCGTCATGACCCGCTGGCGGTCCCGATCCCGGCCCGTCCCCTGCCCGAGGTGGCCACCGTCGACGGGATCGAGGTCGGCAAGCAGGAAGACGGGCAACCGTGGCGGCTCAAGGTCCACGGAACTCACGTACTGGTCGCGGGCGCGACCGGGGCCGGCAAAGGCTCGATCCTCTGGTCTACGATCCGCGGGCTCCTCCCCGCCGTACGGGAGGGCTTGGTAGAGCTGTGGGCGCTGGATCCCAAGCTCATGGAACTCTCCTACGGCCGCGCGCTGTTCAGCGGCCGGTACGCCGCCTCGCCGGAAGAGTGCGCCGACCTGCTGGATCAGGCCGTCGCGGTCATGCAGAAGCGCGCGGCGCGGTTCGCCGGGCTCCAGCGCTCCCACACGCCCACCGTCGAGGACCCGTTCGTCCTGGTGGTCGTCGACGAGGTGGCGTTCCTGACCGCGTACCAGACCGATCGCCAACTCCGGCAACGCATCTCCGCCGCGCTCGCGACGCTCACCACCCAAGGCAGGGCGGTTGGCGTCGGCGTCCTGGCCGCGCTCCAGGACCCGCGCAAGGAGGTCATGAACATTCGCAACCTGTTCCCCGACAAGATCGCCCTCCGCTTGGACGAGTCCGAGCAGGTGGACATGGTCCTCGGCGACGGCGCACGGGACCGGGGCGCGCTGGCCGATCACATCTCCCCCGTCCCGGAGCTGGGGGCGGGAGTCGGATACGTCCGGCTGGAAACCTCGCTCGAGCCGATCCGCGTCCGCGCCGCCTACGTCTCCGACGCAGACATCCGCGCCATGGCCGATGCCTTCGGGAGGGCTGCATGAGGGTCTGCTTCCACGGCACCGCCGACGAACTCGACCTGGTGGCGGGCCGCTCGCTCATGGTCCTGCTGACCACCAGCCACCTACCGCGCATGCGGGTCTTCGAGCTGCACTACGCCCACATGCTCACCCACCCCTACGACGGGCGGCACCGGCTGTGCGCCGAGCTGACCGAAACGGAGGTGAGCGACGATGCGTGACCTGGCCTACCTGCTGGAAGGGCTGCGCTGCTCGTCCTGCCTCGCGGACAACACGCTCTGGCTCGACCTGGTGCCCGGAACGGTCGAGTGCCGCGAGTGCGGCCAGGGCGCGCTCATCGCCGTGGACACCGGGGAGGAAGCATGACCTACGATCGCGCCCTCCCCCGCGCTGAGCGGCTGCGGATGCCGTGGGCGCGTGATGTCGCTCTGGAGGTGGCTAAGCAGCACGGCGTGTGCATCCGCCCCGTCGCGCTCAAGCGCCTCGACACCACCACCGGGCAGAGCGAGATCATCGACGTGCCCTGCGGGGCCACGATGGAGGCCGTCTGCCCGCCATGCGCCAAGCGCAACCGGCAACTCCGCATGGCGCAGTGCCGTGAGGGCTGGCACCTCGACCACGAACCAGCCATCACACCGGACGAGCCGAACGACGAACAACGCTGGCTGGTCGAGTTCCGCGCCGACATGCAAGCCCGCCGCGACGCAGCCGAGCAAGCCGGGGACGACACCACCGACCTGGACGCGGTCCTCGCCGGCCTCGATGACGAGATCAACACCGCGGGGATGCGCGGCCACGTCCTCGGCCGGACCACCGGCAAGCGCACCCGATCCACCCGGCGGCGGCAGGACGCGCCGGACCTGCCCCGGCGGAAGATGGCCAACACGACGCTCGGGCGGACATTCACCGGCTCGGACGGCAAGATCTATCGGCCGTCGCTGTTCGTCACGCTCACCCTGCCCTCCTACGGGAAGGTCCGCGACGGCGTCCCGGTCAATCCCGGCACGTACGACTATGCGCGGGCGGCTCGGGACGCGCTGCACTTCTCCAAGCTCGTGGATCGGTTCGTGCAGAACCTTCGCCGGGTGGCGGGCTATGACGTGCAGTACTTCGCCACTGTCGAACCTCAGAAACGGCTGGCTCCACACCTGCACATGGCGATCCGGGGCACCCTCCCGCGTGCGGAGATCAAGCAGATCGCCGCCGCCACCTACCACCAAGTGTGGTGGCCTCCGGTCGATCAGGTCGTCTTCGACGGTGAGCATCTGCCCGTCTGGCAGGACGGGGCTGGCTACCTCGACCCCGACACCGGCGAACTCCTGCCCACCTGGGACGAAGCCCTCGACCAACTCGACGCCGACGAGGACGCCGAACCGCTGCACGTGATCCGCTTCGGCGACCAAGTGGACGTCAAGGGCGTGCTCTCCGGAACGCCGGACGCCGACCAGTGCATCCGCTACCTGTCGAAGTACCTGACCAAGAGCCTCGGCCAATCCCTCGACAGCGGCCAGGCCCAGCGCGAGCACGCGGCCCGGTTCGTCGACGCCCTGCGCTACGAGCCCTGCTCGCCGACCTGCGCCAACTGGCTGCGCTACGGCATCCAGCCCAAGGGAGCCAAGGCCGGGATGACGCCGGGCCGCTGCCGCTCGAAGGCTCACAAGCCTGAACACCTCGGCTACGCCGGGCGGCGCGTCCTGGTGTCCCGGAAGTGGTCCAACAAGACCCTCGCCGAACACAAGCAGGACCGCCGTACGTGGGTCCTGGAAGCCCTCGGCCAGACCGGCGAACCGATCGACCCACACCGCTATGTCTGGCGGCCCGTCCCGGCCGGAGACGCCAACGTGCCCCCGCTGGCCGTGCGTCTCCTGCGCACCGTGGCCGAACGCCAACGATGGCGCGCCCACATGGCCCAACTCGAAGCCCGAGCACAAAGCCAAGATCCTTCGGCAACTGAGGGGAGAGCAGCATGAGCCATGCTTCACGGCGGCCGACTGACCGCCTGCTGACCGTCGCCGAAGTCGCGGAACGGCTCGGCACCAGTGAGCGGTTTCCTCGACGCCTCATCGAAGAACGCCGGATCACCTTCGTCCGCCTCGGGCGCAAGGTCCGCATACCCGAATCCGTGCTCAACGACTTCATCGCAGCGGGACTCGTTCCCCCCATCACTACCCGTACGAGGAGAGCAGCATGAGCAAGCGCCGATTCGGTCGCATTCGCAAGCTCCCCTCGGGGCGGTTCCAGGCGAGATATCCCGGCCCTGACGGCGTGGACCGCACCGCGCCGAACACCTTCGCCACCAAGAAGGAAGCCGAGATCTGGTTGACCAAGAAAGAGGCCGAACTGCTGGCCGGCGACTGGCTCAACCCGGACCTCGGCAAGGTGAGCTTCAAGGAGTACGGCGCGACCTGGATCGAGGAGCGTCCGGGCCTTCGTCCGAAGACGGTTCAGCTCTATGAGGGGCTCTACCGCATTCACCTCGTTCCGACTTTCGGCAACTGCCCCATGAGCGAGATCAAGACGGCGCTCATCCGTAAGTGGCGCAAGGAGCGCTTGGACGGCGGCGTCGGGGCGGTCACCGTCGCCAAGGCGTACCGGCTCCTGAAGGCCATCTTCAACACCGCAGTAGAGGACGGGCTGATCAAGGCCAACCCCTGCACGATCAAGAAGGCGGGCAAGGAGGAGTCGCCCGAGCGCCCCGTCCTGACCATGAAGGAGGTCTTCACACTCGCCGATGCCATCGAACCGCGGTTCCGTATGCTGATCCTGCTCGCCACCTTTGGGAGCCTGCGGTGGGGCGAACTGGCGGCACTCCTGCGGAAGAACGTGGACGTGGAAGCGGGAACGATCCGCGTCGTCGGGACCACGACCGAACTCAAGGACGGCTCGGTGACCATCGGCCCTCCCAAGTCGGAAGCGGGCAAGCGCGTCATCAGCATCCCGGGGACACTGCTCCCGGATCTTCGCAAGCACATGGAGTCATACGCCGAGAAGGGCGAGCACGGTCACGTCTTCGTCGGCCCCAAGGGTGCCAAACTCCGGCGCGCGAACTTCAGCCGCGTATGGGCGGCGGCGCTCAAGAAGGCCAAGCTCAGCGGCTTCCACTTCCATGATCTCCGTCACACCGGAAACACCCTCGCCGCGCAGTCCGGCGCGACTCTCCGAGACCTGATGAGCCGCATGGGCCACTCCTCCACGCGGGCCGCGCTGATCTATCAGCACACCGCTATGGAGCGTGACCGGGCCATCGCTGACGCTCTCGGCAAGCTCGCCGAAGAGGCCCTGAAGGACCAAGATCCCAACGGATCGGGCACGTAACGGGCACAGAAGATCGAAAACACCTGCAGAAACGATCAAAGCCAGGTCGGGAATCCATCCCTGACCTGGCTTTTCGCTTCGAGAGCGGGTGACGGGAATCGAACCCGCGCTGTCAGCTTGGGAAGCTGAAGTTCTACCATTGAACTACACCCGCATGCGGCCAGGGGCCGCGACCAATACTCTAGCGGATCCCGCGCCCGCTTCAGCAAGCCGCGCCCTCTGACTTCGGCTGGACGCACCCGGTAAGTTGCTCAGCGTGCTGCTATCTGACCGAGACATCCTCGCTGAGATCGACGCCGGCCGGTTGAAGCTGGACCCGTTCGATCAGGACATGGTTCAGCCGTCGAGCATCGACGTCCGGCTTGACCGTTTCTTCCGGGTGTTCGAGAACCACAGGTATCCGCACATCGACCCGTCGGTCGAGCAGCCGGATCTGACGCGGCTGGTGGAGCCGGAGGGGGACGAGCCGTTCATCCTGCATCCGGGCGAGTTCGTGCTGGCCTCCACCTACGAGGTGATCACGTTGCCTGATCATCTGGCGTCCAGGCTGGAGGGGAAGAGTTCGCTGGGGCGCCTGGGGTTGCTGACGCATTCGACGGCGGGGTTCATCGATCCGGGGTTCAGCGGGCATGTGACGCTGGAGTTGTCGAACATGGCGACGTTGCCGATCAAGCTGTGGCCGGGGATGAAGATCGGGCAGTTGTGCCTGTTCAGGTTGAGTTCGCCGGCTCAGTATCCGTACGGGTCGGAGCGGTACGGGTCGCGTTATCAGGGGCAGCGCGGGCCGACGCCGTCGCGGGCGTTCAAGAACTTTCACCGGACGAAGGTGTAGTACCCGCCTGCACAGCGACATGCCGCGCAAAGTACTCTTGCCCCGGTGTCGTACAGCATACGGAGGGTAGCGCCTAGGAGAAGGGGACATGAAGTTCGCATTTCACCAGGTAACCCTTACCCTTTCCACGGACCATCCCCGCACATCTGGAGAACGACGTGCGCCTGCGGCTCACGCCACGTGAGGACAGCTACTATGACCTGTTCGCCGACTCGGCGAACAACCTGGTCACCGCATCACGCCTGCTCGTAGAGATCATCAGCGACGGATCGGACCGGGCAGCCCTGGCCGAGAAGATGCGGGCCTGCGAGCACGCCGGAGACGAACGCACTCACGCGATCATGAACCGGCTCAACGAGAGCTTCATCACCCCCTTCGACCGCGAGGACATCTACCGCCTCGCGTCGAACCTGGACGATGTGATGGACGCCATGGAAGCGGCGTCCGACCTCATCGACCTCTACAAGATCGACCACCTGCCCAAGGACGTGGTCCGCCAGGTGGAGGTGCTGGAGCGCGCGGCCGAGCTGACGGCGGAGGCGATGCCCCGGCTGCGGTCCATGAAGAACCTCAACGAGTACTGGATCGAGGTCAACCGCCTGGAGAACCAGGGTGACCAGATCTATCGCCGCCTGCTGGCCAAGCTGTTCGGCGGTGAGTACGACGCGCTCACGGTCATGAAGATGAAGGAGGTCATCGACGCGCTCGAAGAGGCCGCCGACGCCTTCGAGCACGTCGCGAACACCGTCGAGTCCATCGCGGTCAAGGAAAGCTAGTCCCGGTGGACCTCACGCTCGGCCTCATCATCGGCGTGGTCGTCGTCGCTCTGATCTTCGACTACACCAATGGCTTCCACGACGCCGCGAACGCCATCGCGACCTCCGTGTCCACGCGGGCGCTCACTCCCAGGGCGGCGCTGTTCATGGCGGCGGCGATGAACTTCATCGGCGCCCATCTCGGCACCCAGGTGGCCCAGACGGTGGGCAAAGGCATCATCGACGCGCCTCAGGGCTCTCATGGCCTGGTGATCGTGGCGGCGGGCCTGATCGGAGCGATCACCTGGAACATGGTCACCTGGTATTTCGGCCTTCCCTCCTCGTCCAGTCACGCGCTGATCGGCGGCCTGATCGGGTCGGCGCTCGCGTCGTCCAGCGTCGTGCACTGGAGCGGGGTGGTGGACAAGGTCGTCATCCCCATGATCCTGTCGCCGCTCGTGGGGTTCACCCTCGCCGCGGCGATCATGATCGCAATCTACTGGATCTTCCGTCACGCGCAACCCGGCCCGGCGAACCGGGGGTTCCGCTACGCGCAGACGGTCTCCGCCGCGGCGATGGCGCTCGGCCACGGGCTGCAGGACGCGCAGAAGACGATGGGTGTGATCTTCCTGTCGCTCCTGGTCGGCGGCTATGTGGCGCCGACGGATCCGATCCCGCAGTGGGTCATCTTCGCCGCCGCCGCCGCGATCTCGCTCGGCACCTACGCGGGCGGCTGGCGGATCATGCGCACGCTGGGCCGCCGCATCATCGCGCTCGACCCGCCGCAGGGCTTCGCCGCCGAGAGCGCGGCGGCGACAGTCCTGTACGGTGCGGCGATCGGGTTCGGCGCGCCCATCTCGACCACACACACGATCACCTCGGCGATCATGGGCGTGGGCTCGACCAAGCGGCTTTCGGCCGTGCGGTGGGGCGTGGCGGGCAACATCGTGACCGCCTGGATCCTTACGATTCCGGCCGCGGCTCTGGTGGCTGCTCTGTCGTACTACTTCCTGCACTGGGTGGTGGAGTAGCCGCGTACATGACGTCGACGTCCCAGCGGGCGAATCCGAGCGACTCGTACAGGCGGATGGCCCAGGTGTTGCTCTCGTCCACGTAGAGCATGGCCTGGGCGAGGCCGCGCGAGCGCAGGTGGTTCAGGCCGGTCAGGGTGAGTGCCTTGCCCAGGCCGGTGCCCTGCTGGGACGGGTCGACGCCGACCACGTAGACCTCGCCGAGCGGTTCGTGGCCGTGCTCGTCCGAGCCGTGGATCTTGGTCCAGTGGAAGCCGGCGAGCCGGTCGCCGCGGAAGGCGAGGAAGAAGCCCTCGGGGTCGAACCAGGGCTCGCGTTCGCGCCGCAGCAGGTCGTCCAGGGTCCAGGCGCCCTGTTCGGGGTGGTTGGCGAAGGCCGCGGCGTTCACCTTGAGCCACGCCTCCTCGTCCTGGCCGGGCACGAACGTGCGGATCGTGACCCCTTCGGGGAGGCCGGCCTCGGGCAGCGGGGCGAACAGGGAGCGGCGCATCTGCCAGAGCGAGCGGGCGCGTTCCATGCCGAGCGAGGCGGCCAGCGCCCCGGCGCCGGGGTGGTCGCCGTGCGCCCAGAGCCGCAGCCTGCCGCCGGTCAGGCCGAGCACGGCGCGGAGCAGTTCCTTGCCGTGGCCGCGGCGCCGGTGCGCGGGGTGGACGACGAGCTCTCCGCTGGGGCCCTCGACCTCGTCGGTGGGGTCGACGTGGGCGTAGCCGATGAGCTCGTCCGCGTCGTACAGCAGGAGAGAGCGGGCGCGGGGGTCGCCGCCGTAGCGCAGGTGGAGCATCACGTGCTCGTTGAGCGGGCGGACGCGGTCGGCCTCGGTCGCCGCGTCGACGACACGCAGGACGTCGGCGATTTCCTGGTCATTCAGCCGTTCTCTGACCTTCACGTCGGTACTCACAGCTCGAACTCTAGGCGTACTACTGGCAAATACCGCCAGCAGGGACCCCGCTGAATCGTTACCTTTGCGCCATTGGCAGCTCAGCTCACCGCCGTAACGTCAGAGCTCATGAAGCCCCGTTCACTCCTCCGGCTGGGGCTGGCCGGAGCGGTCGCCACAGGCGGCATGATGCTCGCCTGGCTCCCGGCAGACGCGAGCCAGGCGCACAAGCAGCGGACGGTCCCCGTCAGGCTGCTCGCACTGAACGACTTCCACGGCCATCTCGAACCTCCGACCGGCTCGTCCGGCCGCATGGTGGACGAGCACGGCGACACCGTCGACGCGGGCGGCGCCGCGTACGTGGCCACCCACATGAAGGCGCTGGCCGACCGGAACACGATCGCGGTGGCGCAGGGCGACCTGATCGGCGCCACCCCGCTCATCTCCGCCGCCTACCACGACGAGCCGACGGTCGAGCTGATGGGCAAGCTCGGGCTCAAGGTGGCCGCGGTGGGCAATCACGAGTTCGACGAGGGCTACGACGAGCTGCGGCGGATCATGAAGGGCGGCTGCCACCCGGTGGACGGCTGCTCCCCCGCCGGCCGCTGGAAGGGCGCCGCCTTCGACTACGTGGGCGCGAACGTGCTCTTCAAGAACCGGCACGAGCGTACGGACGCGCTGTCGGCGCTCGGCAGCAGCCCGAAGATCAAGGCTCTGATGGCCGACTGGGGCGTGCCCGCCCTGCCGCCGGTCAGCGTCAAGTGGATGAACGGGGTGCCGATCGGCTTCATCGGCCTGGTCACCCGGACCACGCCGACGATCGTCACCGCCGAGGGCATCAAGAACATCAAGTTCGTGGACGAGGTCAAGGCCGCGAACGTGGCGTCCAAGCTGCTCAAGCTGGTGGGCGTGAAGGCGCAGGTCGTGCTGGTGCACGAGGGCGACCAGGTGACGGCGGGGCAGTCGCCGGACGCGTGCGGCGCCGTCCCCGGCCTGGGCCACCGGATCGCCACCCAGGTGGACGCCGAGATCGACATCGTGCTGAGCGGCCACTCCCACCAGGCGTACCTGTGCACGGTCAAGGACCCGCGCGGCCGTGACCGGCTGTACTCGCAGGGCGGCTCGTTCGGCCGGGTCATCACCCAGGTGGACCTGAAGGTCGACACCCGGACCCGCGACATCGACCGGTCCTCGATCGTGGCCGACAACCACGTCGTGACCCGCACGGTCGCCCCCGACCCGGAGATCAGCGCGTTCGTGGACACGTGGAAGGACCGCGTGTCGGAGGTGGCCGACCGGCCGGTCGGCGCGATCACGGCTGACCTGACGAACACCGCGGCCCCGTCCGGGGAGTCGCCGCTCGGCAACCTGATCGCCGACGCCCAACTCGCGGCCACCAGAACGGGCGGAAACGCGCAGATCGCGCTGATGAACCCGGGCGGCGTGCGCGCGCCGCTGAGCTACGCGAGCTCGCCCGCGGGCGAGGGAGACGGGGTCGTCACCTACGGCGAGGCCTTCACGGTCCAGCCGTTCAACAACCTCATGCAGGTGGTGACGCTGACCGGGGCGCAGCTGAAGACGCTGCTGGAGCAGCAGTTCACCGGCGGCCCGAACGCCCAGCCGTTCGACCGGATCCTGTCGCCGTCGGCGAACCTGACCTACACCTACAGCCGGAGCGCCGCGTGGGGCGACAAGGTCTCGAACCTCATGATCGACGGTCAGCCGGTGACCGACACCCAGCAGATCCGGGTGGCGGCCAACAACTTCCTGGTGGGCGGCGGTGACGCGTTCTCCGCGTTCACCGAGGGCACCGACCTGTGGAGCGGCCCGCTCGACATCGACGCCTTCGTCGACCACCTGGGCCGGAACAACCCGATCGCGCCCCCGGCCACGGACCGCATCACCGTGACCGGCTGACGCGTGGAAGGGCCCGCCTCCCGTCGTTGACGCCCCTGAAAACCCACGGGAGGCGGGCCCTTCGTCCTTGTGTGCGCACCCTCCGGCCCGCCTCTGCCCTCCGGGAACGGTCTCAATCATTCCGCTGTCGGCTTGACGGGGTTACGCCCCGCCCGGCCAGGCGGCACAGTGGGCCGGATGAGACTTCTCGTACTGGGCGGGACGGAGTTCGTCGGCCGGGCGTTCGTCTCGGAGGCGCTGGCCCTCGGCCACGACGTGACGGTGTTCAACCGCGGCACGCACGAGCCGCCTCCCGGGGTGACCGCGCTGCGCGGCGACCGCACCCGGCCCGGCGGGCTCGGCGCGCTCGCCGGCGGGGAGTGGGACGTGGTCGCCGACACCTGGTCGTGGGCGCCGTCCGCGGTCCGCGACGCGGCCACGCTGCTCGCCGGCCGCGCCGGTCATTACGTGTACGTGTCGAGCCGGTCGGTCTACACCCTGCCCGTCCCGTACGGAGCCGACGAGAGCGCGCCCCTCGTCGAGGGCGGCGAGGACGGCTACGCGGAGATGAAGGCGGGCGGCGAGCTGGCCGCGACGGCGGCGTTCGGCGGCCGGGCGCTGCTCGCCCGGGCGGGCCTGATCCTCGGGCCGCACGAGAACATCGGGCGGCTGCCGTGGTGGCTGACCAGGATCGCGCGGGGCGGGCCGGTGCTCGCGCCCGAGCCCGCCGATCTGGGTCTGCAGTACGTGGACGCCCGCGATCTGGCCAGGTGGTGCCTGGACGCGGCGGGGGACGGCGTCGGCGGCGCCTTCAACGTGGTGAGCCCGCCGGGTTTCGTCACCATGCGTGAGCTGCTGGAGTGCTGCGTGCGGGTCACCGGGTCGGCCGCCGAGCTGCGCTGGACGGGCGAGGAGGCGATCCTGGCGGCGGGTGTCCGGCCCTGGACCGACCTGCCGATCTGGATGACCGGCGACGGCCACGCGTTCGTGCACGGCGGCGACGTGTCGAAGGCGGTGGCGGCGGGCCTGCGCTTCCGGCCGGTCGAGGAGACGGTGGCCGACACCTGGGCCTGGCTCCGGAGCATCGGCGGGCGCGCGCCCCTGCGGCCCGACAGGCCCGCCGTGGGCCTCGACCCGGACGTGGAGGCGGCGCTGCTCTCATGAGCGGCGCAGCAGGTCGTAGAGGGCCGCGAGAAGCGCGGCGCAGACGAACGCCACGACGACCATGAGGCCGTGCCTGAAGGCGCTCGGCCAGCCCTGGCCGAGCGCGCCGAAGAAGAGCGATCCGGCGGCGGCGATGCCGATCGCCGAGCCGAGCCGCTGGCCGGTCTGGAGCACGCCCGCCGCGCTGCCGCCGCCCGCGGTCGGCACCTGCGACAGGGTGACCGCCTGGTTCGGCGCGATGGTCAGGCCGCTGCCGATGCCGGCCACGAGCAGCGGCAGCGCGGTCGCCAGCGCCACGTGCGGGCCGGGCACGAAGTAGGTGGCCGCGATCGTGGCCAGCAGCCCGCCGACGACCGTGACCAGGCCCGCCACGACGACCTTGCGGCCCACCCGGCTCACCAGCCGGCCCCCGGCCACCGCCGCCCCGGCCGACCCGACGGCGAACGGGGTGATCGCCAGGCCCGCCAGCAGGGCGCTGTAGTCCAGGCCCGACTGCAGGTAGAGGGTGAAGATGAAGAAGATGCCGGTGAACCCGGCGAAGTAGAACATCGCGATCGCCGTGCCGAGGCCGTAGGAGCGCATGCGGAACAGCGACAGGTCGACCACCGGCTCGCCCCGGTAGCGCCGCTCCCAGGCCACGAAGACCGCCAGCAGGGCCAGCGAGGCCGGGACCAGCAGCCACTTGGCCGCCCCCGCCCACTGGTGCTGCTGGATGAACGGCAGCAGGAACAGCGTCACGGCCGTCCCGAGCAGCAGCACCCCGACCGGGTCCATGGTCTGTCTCCGGCCTTCCTTCGCGGGTGACGGCGCGGGCAGGATCCGGTGGGCCAGCGGCACCAGCACGAGCCCGATCGGCACGTTCACCAGGAACACCAGCCGCCAGCCGTGCTCGGCGCCGAAGGCGGACACCAGGGCGCCGCCGATGAGCGGCCCGGCCGCGGTGGACACGCCGATGGTGGCGCCGAGCGCGCCGAACGCCCGCCCCCGCTCCGCGCCCCGGAACATCTGCTGGATGAGCCCCGACACCTGCGGGTTGATCATGCCTGCGGCCAGTCCCTGCACCAGCCTGGCCGCGATCAGCACCGGCATGGTCGAGGCGAGCCCGCAGGCGGCGCTGGAGAGCGTGAACATCGTCACGCCCCAGGTGAAGACCGTCCGCCGCCCGCGTGCGTCGCCCAGGCGGCCGGCCGGCACCAGCAGCAGGCCGAACGTGAGCGCGTAACCGGACAGGATCCACTGCAGACCGGCCTCCGAGGCGTCGGGCACGCCCTCCCTGATCGAGGGCAGGGCGACGTTGACGATGCTCACGTCGAGCCCGGCCATGAACGCCGCCGTCAGGCAGATGGCCAGCGCGTGCTTGCGGGTGTCCGGCACGTCCTCCCCTTCGATGTCGGCATGTAGACCCAGATTTCCTGCCCTTCCGGGAGACAAGCCACCCCCCGGACAGCGATTACGCTCTGCTCATGATGCGTCACGCAACGGAACAGCTCTGCCTGGTGGCCGGCACGCTGGCCTGGGCGGTGCTGGCGATGCTGGTGCCGCCGCTGGTCTGGCTGGTGTTCCCGCTGTTCTTCGGCTTCCTGTACGTGCTGCCGCTGTGGGCGGCGACGTTCGGCGTGACCGTGCTGACGTGCGTGAGCGTGGCGATGGCGAGCTGGCACGCGGGCGGGCCGTCGGCGCCGCTGGTGCTCGGGCCGGTGCTGCTGGCGGTCCTGGCCGTACTGCTGTGGACCCGCCCGTTCAGGGCGTCACGATCGCGAAGCCGGGGACGGGGTCGTCCAGCACGGCGAACAGGCGCTTGAGCGCCAGCAGGTCGCCCTCCCGCGACACCGCGCCGACGCCCCGGCCCGCGAGCAGGGCGGCGAGCTGGTCCTGGGTGAGCCGGAGCGTCAGGTCGACCGGGCCGTCCGGCGGGTCCGCCTGCCGGATGAGCGCGCCGTTGGAGAGCGTGGTGCGGTAGCTGCGGCCCAGGTCGGTCAGCTGCCAGTCGATGGCCAGGCTCTCGTGCCAGGCCTTGGGGCCGTCCACCCGTACGGCCAGCGCGTCGAAGAGCCGCTCGGCGCTGAGCGCCGCGAGCGTGCCGCGCGCCACCGTCCCGCCGTCCGCGGGCGCGATCCCGTCGGCCAGCTCCAGCGCCCCCATCAGGTACGCGTTGCGCCAGGCGGGGTCGCGGGCCCCGTGACCGAGCCGGGTGTAGACCTCGGCCAGCAGGTCGCGGGCCCGCTTGTTGCCCTCGTCGGCGAAGACCGCGTGGTTGAGCAGCTCGGCGGCGAAGCGGTGGTCGCCCTCGGCGGCGTACCGTTCGGCCAGCGCCACCACGGCCGCGCCGCCGCCGAGGCATTCGACGTAGCGGATGGCGCGCTGGCGGGGCGGGTGCGGGCGCAGGTGGGCCGGGTTGCCGTCGAACCAGCCCAGGTAGTGCTGGTAGACGGCCCTGATGACGCCGATCCCGCCCGGCAGCGCGGCCAGGGCGGGCGGCGGCTGCAGGTGCTCGGCGATCTCCTGCGGGGTGAGGCCCTTGTTCATCAGGCGCACGGTCTGGTCGTGCAGGTAGGCGTGGAGGTCGCGCCGCCGCTCCAGCAGGCGGGCGATCTCCTCGCCGCCCCGCACGGTGTCGTGGTGCGCGGCGAAGGCCACGTCCGCGTGCCCGGCGAAGAGCGTGACCGCCTCCGACAGGCAGCGCGTCCACAGCCGGGGGTCGCCCGCGCCGGGCGGGTCGCCGGGCAGGCAGAGCGCCCGCCGGTCGGGCAGCAGGAACGCCAGGGCCGCGCCGGGGACGACTTGGAAGAGGAACCGCACCCCGTCGAGCGTCTCCTCCTGTCCGCTCCGGTCGATCAGGGCCGTGGGCGGGAGGAGGGAGACCGTCCCGGTGGAGCGGGCCGGGCCGAGCCGCCCTCCGGGGCCCGGGGGCAGCGCCGTGCCGTGGGTGTAGGCGGCCCGGCGGGCGGCGGCGGGGGCCGCGTACAGGAACTCCTCGGCGGCGCCGTCCAGGAAGGCGGCGGCCGCGAGCACGGGCACGCCGCCGGAGGTGACGCCGCGCGCGCCGCCGAAGCAGCACGCCCGGGGGCCGGTGTAGATGACGGCGGTGACCGGGCGGTCGCCGCGGTGGCGGCGGTAGAGGCGCAGCCCGGCGGCGGCGCACTCGGTGGAGCCGAGCGGGTCCACGACGACGACCCCGGTGTCGCCCTCCACCAGGGTCATGGCGGCCAGGTCCAGCCCGCGCACCTGGTAGACGCCCTCGGCCAGGGCGTACAGGCCGTGCCTGGCGTCCCGCCCGGCCTGCCGCCACAGGCTGGGGTGGGCGGTGGCCGGGCACTCGCCGTCCGCCCGTCCGTACGCGTCCGCGTCCCACACCACCTTGCCGTCGGCGTTCCTGATCACGGCGGGGGCGAGCGGGGCGACGAATCCCGCGTCCTCGCCGTCCTCGGGCTCGTATGGAAGCTCCGCCATGCCCTGAGAACTGCCCTAAAGCAGAGTGAGCACGGTCAACGTACGTACGAAACACCATGAACGTCCCTTGGCTTGACTTATCGCGAAATAGTGGACGTCCGGGGTGTGGGTAGGGTCTGACCCGTGGAAGCCTGCATCTTCGATCTCGACGGCGTGCTGGTCGACTCCGAACCGGTCTGGGAGGAGGTCCGCCGCGCCTTCGTCGCCGAGCACGGCGGCACCTGGCGCGACGACACCCAGACGAAGCTCATGGGCATGAGCACCGGCGAATGGGCCGCTTACCTGCACGAGCTCGGCGTGCGGCTCCCACCGGACGAGATCGCCCAGCAGGTGATCGACCGGATGGCCCGGCGCTACCGCGACCACCTGCCCCTGATGAAGGGCGCCCCCGAGGCCGTGCGGCGGCTCGGCGACAGCTTCACGCTCGGGCTGGCCAGCTCCTCACCCCGGCGGCTCATCGACACCGTGCTGGCCTCCAGCGAACTGCACGACTGCTTCGACGCCACCGTCTCCACCGAGGAGGTGGCCCGCGGCAAGCCCGCCCCCGACGGCTACCTGGAGGCGGCCCGGCGGCTCGGCGTCGACCCGGACGACTGCGTGGCCATCGAGGACTCCAGCAACGGCCTGCGCTCCGCCGCCGCGGCCGGCATGCGCGTCATCGCCGTCCCGCACCCCCGCTACCCGCCCGCCCCGGACGCCCTCGCCCTGGCCTGGCGGGTGGCCGACGACCTGGACGCGCTCACCTCCGACCTCCTGGACAGCTGACCCCTCACCTCCGATCTTCTGGGCCTTTGACCCGCTATCCTCTGGTCCCCCTCCATCCGGTCCGCGTCTCACGCTTCGCCAACGACGTCCTCGAGGTCCAGCTCCAGGCCAACTGCCGCGAGCGCGACGTCTTCCTGATCCAGCCTCTGGTGCCTCCCACCCAGGAGCACCTGGTCGAGCTGCTGCTCATGCTCGACGCCGCCCGAGGCGCCTCGGCGGCGCGCATCACCGTCGTGATGCCCCACTTCGCCCGCTACGACCTGTCCAACACGGTCGTGGTCTCCCCCGACCTCGGCTACGCCAAGGAGGCCGCCGCCTTCGCCCGGCGGCAAGCTCACCGTCCTGTCCATCGCCCCCGCCCTCGCCGAGGCCATGCGCCGCATCCACTGCGGCGAGTCGGTCAGCGCGCTGTTCAGTACATCCTGATGATTTGCCCGGTCACGTTCCTCCCCTGGTGGGAGGCGAGGAACGTGATCACGTCGGCGACGTCCTCGGCCCGCGCGATCCGCCGCAGCGGGCTCAGCCCGGCCAGGGCTTCCTTGGAGTCCTCGCCGATCCACCCGGTGTCGGTCACCGGCGGGTAGACCATGTTCGCGGTGATCCCGTACCGGCCCAGCTCGTGGGCGGCCGACATGGTGTAGTTCTCCTGCGCCGCCTTGGCCGCGCCGTAGGACACCTCGCCGGGGAACCCGTCCCGCCCGCCGGAAGTGAGCCCGATGATCCGCCCCCAGGTGGCGCCCCGCTCGATGTGGCGGCGCGCCAGCTCGGCGATGAGCAGCGCCGGCGCCCGCGCGTCGACGGCGAACTGCCGGGCGTGGCTCTCCGCGTCCACCGGCACCAGCGGCCTGCCGAACCCGTCGGCCGCGTCCGGCAGGAACGTGTCGGCCAGCCAGCCGCTGGCGTTGTTCACCAGGATCTCGACCGGCCCGAACGCCTTCTCTGCCTGCTCGAACAGCGCCCGGGGCGCCTCCGGATCGGCCAGGTCCGCCTCGGCGGCCTCGGCCCTGCCGCCGGCCTTTCGGATCCGCTCCACGACGTCCTGCGCGTCGCCGCCCCGCGCCCGGTCGTACGCCTCGGGGTAGGCGGGGTGCGCCATCGGCCGCAGCTTCTTGTACGTCAGGAACACGGACGCGCCCTGGGCGGCGAGCGCGACGGCGGTGGCCGCCCCGATCCCCTGGTTGGCCCCCGTCACCAGCGCGACCCGCCCGTCCAGCTGTGGATCGATCATCCGGGTATGATGCCCCGGCGTCGCTCGTACACGCGAGCGAATTTCAGGCGGAGACGCCGCCGTCGCTCTTCAGCAACTGGCCGTCGACCCACCGCCCGCGCGGTGAGCAGAGGAACTCCACCAGCCGCGCGCTCTGCTCGAAGCTCATCCGGCGATCGTCCCCCGGGCGGCGGGCCGAGGCAACGGAATTGACCCCTTGCCGGGGATCTCAGGGAAGAGAGAGTGGAGATCATGCACACCTCGACCGAGATCCTGCTCACCCGGTTCCTGTCGGAGGCCGGGCCCGCCGTGCCGCTGACGGCGCTGTGGGCGCACGGTTCCCTGGCCAAGGGCGACTACCAGCAGGGGCGGAGCGACCTCGACCTGATCGCCGTGGTCAGCGAGCCGCCTCAGCGCGCCGCGGTCGAACGCCTGCACCGGAACATGGACGGGCCGCTGAAAGACCGCCTGCACTGCTCGTACCTGCCGGAGAAGCAGCTGGCCGACCCGGCGCGGGAGCACGTGACGTGGGCGGGCGGCGAGCTGTTCGAGCGGCCCGTCACCGCCGTCACGCGGCGCGAGCTGCTCACGGGCGCGCTGGAGCTGTACGGGCCGAGTCCGGAGACCCTGATCCCGCCGGTGTCCGACGCCGAGCTGACCGCGTTCATCCGGGCGGACCTAAGGGATTACTGGCTGGAGATGACCCGCCGGCGGCGCCGGTGGCTCCGCGACGAGTGGGTGGACCTGGGCATGATCACCATCGCACGGGCGGCCGTGACACTGCGGGACGGCCGGTTGATCACCAAGCGGGAAGCCCTCGACGTGCTCGCCGAGATGGACGCGCCACCGTCCGTGGTGGACGGGATCAGGGCCCGCCGGTACGGAACGGACGAGCCCCCATTGAGCCGCTTCCGCCGCGCGAAACTGGCCCGCCGCTTCATCCGGGAGTCGATCACCGGCGTGCTCGGCTGAGCCGGCGCGGCCTGGTCGTAGAGGCTGCCCGGCCGGGCGGGCAGCCCCTGGTCAGATGGCGTCCGCGTAGTGGCAGGCGGCCTGGGCGTCGGGTGAGGCGGGCAGGATGTCCAGGAGTTCGCCACGGCAGCGGTCGGCCACGCCCGCCTCGGCGGCCTTGCCGGAGGCAAGGACCTGGCAGCGGGCGTGGAAGCGGCAGCCGCCCGGGATCCGGGTCGGGTCCGGCGGCTCGCCCGTCAGCACCACCCGGTCGGTGGACTCGGGCAGCACCGACAGCAGGGCCCGCGTGTACGGGTGACGGGGCGCGGTGAGCACCTGCTCGACCGGGCCGGACTCGACGATCCGGCCGAGGTACATGACCGCCACCCGGTCGGCGATGTTCCAGGCCAGCCCGAGGTCGTGGGTGACGACCAGCGCCGACAGGCCCAGCTCGTCGCGGAGCCGGAGCAGGAGCGCCAGGATCTCGCCGCGCACGGACGCGTCGAGCGAGGCCACCGGCTCGTCGGCGATCAGCACCTTCGGTTCGAGCGCCAGCGCGCCGGCGATCACCACGCGCTGCCGCTGCCCGCCGGACAGCTCGTGCGGGTAGCGGAGCAGGAACCGCTCGGGCGGCCGGAGCCCGGCCTTGGCCAGCGCGGTGTTCACGATGTCGGCCTCGTCCCGCAGGCCGTGGATGCGCGGGCCCTCCGCCACCGCCTCGTAGACGGTGTGCCGGGGGTTGAGCGAGCCCATCGGGTCCTGCAGCACGAGCTGCACCTGCTTGCGGTACTCCTTGAGCGCCCCGGACGAGTAGCGCAGCGGCTCTCCCTCGTACCGGACCGAGCCGGAGGCGGGCTTCTCCAGGCCGAGCAGCGTGCGCGCGAGCGTGGTCTTGCCGCAGCCGGACTCGCCGACGAGCGCCACGATCTCGCCCTCGCCGACCGCGAGGTTGACGCCGTCGACGGCGCGGGCGCGCCGCCCGCGCGCGGCGAACTCGACGTGCAGGTCGCGGGCCTCCAGCAGGGTGCGGCGGGCCGTGGCGACCTGTTCGGCGGGGGCTTGCGTCTCGGTCACTAGGGCACCCTCTTTCTCGCAGGCACCACTACGGTGCTTGGTGAAGGGACTCGGCGGGAGCCGGGGTGACGGTCTAGTCCGGTCGCCGCTCGACGGCCCGCATGACACCACCGCCCCCGGTTCTCGCGAGGCTTCGGACCGGCAACAGGGAGATGCGCCACAGAGCGCCGGTTAGTGACCGCCCGGGAGCAGGCCT
>NZ_JBFAOH010000056.1:0-31350 GCF_040675175.1 Nonomuraea sp. NPDC049649 | reverse complement strand
CGGAAGTTAAGCTTCTCTGCGCCGATGGTACTGCACTCGGGAGGGTGTGGGAGAGTAGGTCGCCGCCGGACAATCTTTGATATGGGAAAGGGCCTCGACGATCATGTCGGGGCCCTTTCCTTTTGCCCTCTTCCGGCCACGGAACGTCGTCGGCGTGTCACATCGGGCTTCATGCCGGCTTCGCGATGAGGGCGAAGCGGTGGTAGCGGAAGCGGAGAGGGCGTCCGGCCTGTGCCTGTTCATGCAGGGCACGCAGGCGAGGCCGATACTTCTCGACATCGAAGTCAGGTACCTGCCACGAGACGACCCGCAGATACATGACGATGGCGCCGACATCGAAGAACTCGGCCCAGCCGGCGCTCTCCGCCCGCCAAGTGACGGCGAAACCGGCCTCGGTGAGATCGATGATGGCCTGCTGCAGGTCCCAATCGTGGTTACGGTGCCGTGGCGCGGCCAAGGCTGCGTTGAGCCCGGCCAAGTCGCGGCCGCTCACTTGCTGGGTGAAGAAGGTTCCGTCCCGGGTGAGGACGCGGCGGACCTCCGCGGCGTCATAGCTGTGGTGACGGTTGACGACGAGCTCGAAGGAAGCGTCCGGAAACGGCAGCATGTCATCGGTGACGCCTGCGACCTCAACTCCAAGGGGCGTGAGACGTTCCCGGGCGACCGGGATGTTCGGCGGGTGTCCCTCGGTAGCGGCGGTGCGGATCGGCAGCGGGGCCAGGGACGCCAGCAGCTCGCCGCCGCCTGTGCCGATGTCGAGCAGGGAAGTCATGCGGCGGATACGTTCCCGTACGAAATCTTCGTAGCTCCACGGCGTGCTTCCGGTGACGAAACGGCCGTGGAAGGCGCCGAAGTCCCAGCCGGTGAAGGGACTGGTGAGCGCTTCGTCTACCAGCGTGTCGAAGTCCACGTCACCATCGTGACGGTGGGAGGCCTCGCGGCGGTAGCGCCTATCAGGGGGTGTGCGGGGTTTGTGCGTGGATTATCAGGGGGCTTCGGCACCTTCGGGAGCATGAGTACGGAGAAGACGAACAAGCAGATCATCGCCATCACCCGCTTCAAGGCCAGCCCGGAGGACACCGAGGAGGTGAAGATCAGGCACGCCGCTCTGGTGTCCGCGGTGCGCTCCGCCGCGCCGGGGCTGGAGGAAGCGCGGCTGGGGCGGACCGAGGACGGCATCTGGGTCGGCGTCTGGCGATGGGACAACGCGGAGAGCATACGGAAGGCGCAAGAGCTGGCGCAGACCCTGCCGGAGGCGAAGGCGGCGTTCGCGCTGGCCTCCGACGTCACCGGCGAGACCATGGAACTACTTCAGGAGTCCTGACTCTGTCCGGAGAGACCGTCGAGGTGTTCCAGGAGCCCTGTCCCTATCCGGCGAGCCCTCACCCCAGCGGGGTGGGGGCTCTTTTCGTCTCTGATACGGGGTGCGGGATCGGGCCGGGGTGGGTGAGGATGGCGGGGTGATCGTGACGTGTTACGGCGGTCCCCGGGATCTGCGGGCCATGCAGGAGCTCGCCGGACGCATCTGGACCCCGCGGGCCCGCTGGCACGCCGGCGACCTGACGTGGGGGCGGCTTCAGCACCTCGGCCGGGAGTCGGACTGGCCGACCATGCTCTGGCGGGCGGAGCGCAGAACCTTCGCGTGGGGCTGGATCGAGTTGCCCGGCCACCTGAACCTGGCGGTCGACCCGGACCGCGCCGAGCTGGCGCACGACGTGCTGCGCTGGTTCGAGGAGATCGTGCCGCCGGGAGAGCGGCAGGTGACGGTCTCCAGCGGGGACCGGCACCTGGTCGCGGCGCTGGAGGAGCGCGGCTACCGGCGGGAGCAGGACGGGCCGTTCCTCGTCCGGATGGTACGGGACCTCGACGTCCTGCCGATCCCCGAGCCGCCTCCCGGGTTCCGGCTGGAAGCGGTGCGTGATGTGCCGGGGCGGGTGGCGGCGCACCGGGCGGCGTTCCATCCGTCATGGGTCACGGAGGAGAGCTACGCCGCCGTCCGGGCGGCCTGGCCGTACCGGGAGGACCTCGACTGGTGCGCTATCGACCCCGACGGCCGCACCGCCGCCTACTGCCTGCTCTGGCTCGACGACCGTCAGGTGGCGCTCATACAGCCCGTGGGCACCGTGCCCGAGCACCGGGGCAAGGGGCTGGCCAAGGCGGTCAGCCTGGCGGCATTGCACGCGGCCCGGGCCGCCGGCGCGAAGCAGGCGGTGGTGGCTCCCCGCGGAGACGACGGCTACCCCGTGCCGGCGCGTCTCTTCAGTGGTCTCGGCTTCGATTACACGGCGAGAAACCTGATCTTCACCGACTGATATCGAATCGTGACTCCCAGTCAGGTGATTACGATCGTGATATGGGCAGACCAGGGAGTCAGGAGGGAGGGGAGAGCTCAATGGTGCCTGAGACGACGGTCACGGCGCGGCCCGCGAGCCGCACCCGGTCGCCCGCGAGGGTCACCCGCACGAGCCCGCCCCGCTCCGACAGCTGCGCGCCCGTCAGCGTCTCACGACCGAGCTTGGCTGACCAGTACGGCGAGAGCGCGCAGTGCGCCGAGCCCGTGACCGGGTCCTCGGGCACCCCGACCCTCGGCGCGAAGAACCGCGAGACGAAATCGGTCTCCGCGCCCGGGGCCGTGACGATGACGCCGCGCGCGTCGATCGTCGCGAGGGCGTCGATGTCGGGCCGCAGGGCGCGGACCGTCTCCGCCGAATCGACCTCGACCAGCAGGTCGAGGTCGCCTTTCGCGACATGTACGGGGGTGACGCCGAGTGCCTTTTCCAATCCTTCCGGAGCTGTGGCGGGCGTCACCTTCTTGGCCGGAAAATCCATCGTGATCATGCCGTCTGTGTGGCGATTCACCGTGAGCGTTCCGCTCGCCGTGGTGAATTCCACTGGCCCCTGTGCCGCGCCCGTCGAATACAGGACGTGCGCCGTGGCGAGGGTGGCGTGCCCGCAGAGCGAGACCTCCACCTTCGGCGTGAACCAGCGCAGCGAGTCCCCCAGCAGGAAGGCGGTCTCCGAGAGATTCAGCTCGGCCGCGACCGCCTGCATCCACGCATCTGACACCCGATCCTCCAGCAGGCACACGCCCGCGGGATTACCCTGGAAAGCTGTGTCGGTGAAGGCGTCGACGATGAACAGGCGCATGGACCGATGCTATAGGGGGTCGGATATCGGGGTGAAACCAGGACGCTAGCCGTACAAAATGGAATTAGTGCTGGGCGTGTCGCATGGCGAACGCGGAATCGTCGGTTACCGTCCAATGTGTCGGGACGTGCCGATTGCGGTGAGTTCCTGAGGAAAGGACAAGCCGATGGGGGCAGTGCGTAAGGTTGCGGGTTACCTGGGCCTGGGCGCGGTTGATCAGTATGACGAGGCTTACGACGACGACGGGCAGTACGAAGAGGAGTACATGCCCGCGACGGAGCGGGCGGCGCGGCGGTGGCGTTCCACCATCGAGTCGTCGCGGATCGTGATGGTCCAGCCGCTCAAGTACAACGACGCACCGTTGATCGGCCAGTATTTTCGTGAGGGCCAGACGGTGATCATGGATGTGACGGGGATGCCGATGCCGGAGGCGACCAGGATGGTCGACTTCGCCGCCGGCCTTGCCTACGGCTGTGAGGGGCGGATCGAGCGCATCGCCGACCGTGTCTTCCTGCTGGCCCCGGCACACGTGGAGATCGAGACCACCTAGCCCGCGTTTCACGACGCGGGCGGGGGGTCTGCGTCGCGGAGAGGGTTGGAAACGGGTTACGCCGCGTGCCGGGGGCACGCGGGCTACCCCATCATGCTGCGGCACCGCATCAGCCCGGACAGGACCACACAAGTAACGGGCCTGGTGAACGGATCGGGCCGCCGCAGACCTGCGAGTGATCGGGCGCGTTGTTAAGAGGACCGCGCGGGGCTGCACGCTCCAGCGTGGTGCCGTACAGGAAGTACGGCGGATCAGCCGAGCGGGCGGCGAGCGATCACGTCGTGGTAGGGGATCGCGCCGCGTGAGTTCCGAGCGACCGCGCCGGGCGCTACGCGGAGCCGCGAGTGGTCGTGCCGCGGAGCCTGCGCGTGCGCGGGTGGGGCGGAGCTGCGAGTGACCGTGCCGTATGCGCGGGTCAGGCTGCGCGGGGGCCGCGGCGGATCAGGCGGGTGAGGTTGGCGGCGTCCTCCGCGGCTTGCTTGGCGCGGCCTTCAGCCTCTCGGGCGTAGGCGTGCAGGGCCCAGACCGCGCCGTCCGCCAGTTCTCTCAGCTCGCTCACCTGTGCTGCCACGTACGCGGCGTCGGAGCGGATGCGCTCGCGGCGCTGCCAGAGCAGCCAGCCGGCCAGCGCGAAAAGGACCACCCCGGCGGCGGCCGTGAGCGGGTGGGTGAGGAAGGCGGCGACCAGGCAGGCCAGCCCGCCGAGGACCAGGAGGCCTGGCGCCCAGGGCGGGCGGGGCTGGGCGAGGGCGGCGGAGGTGATGGCCGCCTCGGCGGTGGCCAGGGACTCCTCGCCGGGGCCTTCCGGGTGGAGTTCGACGCGGTGGCCGAGCAGCGACACGGTGACGGTCGGCGGCGGCTCCAGCCTGCTGTCGGACTCCAGCTCTTCGGCGACGCCGCGCAGGATGGGCGCCGCGACGTGCAGAGCTATCGCCGTCAGGTGGGGGTCGGCGCCGGGGCGCAGGTCGTCGAGGAGGTGGGTGGCGAGCGAGGCCTGCGGTCCGGACGGGCCGCTGAGCCCGATCATGGCGCGGAGCACGGCCAGCGGCTCGTCCTCGGCCCAGGAGCCGGCCGGTGCGGCGCCGGAGTTGACGAGCGGCGCGGTGGAGCCCTGGTCGGCCTGGCGGGCCGAGGTGATCTCCTCGCAGCGGGCCCGCAGCCTGCTGAGCCGGGCGGCGGCCTGGGCGGGCCTGGCCAGCTCCGGGATCTCCGCCATCTCCGGGAAGTCGACGAGCGCGGCGGGCACCACCACGGACGGTTCGCCGGGCACGAGCGCCTGCACCCACTGGTCCGGTTCGGCCTGCTCCTGCACGGCGAGGACGTCGAGCTTGCGCAGCACGAAGATCTTGCCGGCGGGGCCGTAGGCGCCCCGGGCGGCGGCCAGCCAGAGCGCCCGCTGGCCGTGGGTGACGGGCCGGTCGAGTGACAGGTCGCCGAAGGCGGTGCCGAGCCAGGAGGCGTGGATGCGGCTGCCCTGGCCGGCGACGGCCAGCGCGAGGCAGAGGAAGACGGCGGTCTGCTGCTGGTCGCGGCCGGCGGCTCTGCTCAGCGGCTCCAGCGGGTCTTCGCCGGAGAGGATGGCCACCAGCGCTTCGACGGCGGGCGGCAGCCAGTGGCCGGGGATGTCGGTGAAGGCGGGTGGTGCGGGGGGCGCGCTCCCGTTGGCGGCCAGGTGTGCCAGCAATGCCTCGGCGTAGCGCCGTAGCTCGGTCGCTGCCTGGGGGCTCGCAGTCAGGTCCGTGCTCAAGGCAGAGAACTCCCCCATTTCGGCCTCAGTTCATGACCGCGTAAAGCCTAACCCGCTGGGCGCGCCTCCGAGGTGGAGGCGCGCCACGACGAAGGGGGGAACTTTGATCAAATCACCTGTTACATGCGCTCGGGTACGGGGACGCCCAGCAAATCGAGGCCCGTCTCCAGCACGCGGAGGGTCAGCGCGCAGAGCGCCAGCCGGCGTTCGCTGGTCTCCGGGTCGACGCCCTCCTTGATGACCGGGCACTCCTCGAAGAACGTGCTGAACAGGCTGGCCGTCTCGAACACGAACGCGCAGAGCCGGTGCGGCTCGGACAGCGCGGCCACCTGCGCCACCGTCTCGCCGAAGCCGAGCAGGTGGAGGCCGAGCGCCCGCTCGGCAGGCGCGTCGAGCACGATCGGGCCGGTGACGTCCTCGGGCGAGCGGCCCGCCCTGCGGAAGATGGACCGGATCCGGGCCGTGGCGTACTGGACGTAGGGGCCGGTGTTGCCGGTGAAGCCCAGCATGCGGTCGAAGTCGAAGACGTACTCGCTGTCGTGGTTGACCGACAGGTCGGCGTACTTCACCGCGCCCATGCCGACCGCGTGCGCGATCTCCTCGCGGGTGGCCTGGTCGTAGCCGCGGTCGGCGATGGCCGCGGACGCCCGCTCGACCGCCTCGTTGAGCAGCTCCGTCAGCTTGACGGACTCGCCCGAACGGGTCTTGAAGCGGCGGCCGTCCTTGCCCAGCATCATGCCGATCTGGATGTGCTCGGCGGAGACCGTGTCGGGCAGCCAGCCCGCCATCTTGGCGGCGGCGAACACCATCCGGAAGTGGAGCGCCTGGTCGGCGCCGACCACGTAGAGGATCCGGTCGGCCTTGAGGTCGTGGACCCGGTAGCGGATGGCGGCCATGTCGGTGGAGGCGTAGCCGTAGCCGCCGTCGCTCTTGCGGACGATGAGCGGCAGCGGCTTGTCGTCGGAGCCGGTGAAGCCGGGCGGGAACACGCAGAGCGCGCCCTCGCTGATCGTGGCGACGCCGGCGGCCTCCAGATCCTGGCAGGTCTTCTCCAGCATCGGGTTGTACATGCTCTCGCCGGCGATGTCGGCGTCGGTCAGGGTGACGCCGAGCATCTCGTAGACCTTGTTGAAGTAGCGGACGGTGGCGTCCATGAAGACGTGCCACAGCCGCATGGTCTCCGGGTCGCCCGACTGGAGCGTCGTCACCCGTACGCGCGAGCGCTGCTTGAAGTCCTCGTCGCTGTCGAACTTCGCGCGGGCGGCCTGATAGTACTCAGTGCCCTGGCCGGCTTCGAGCTGGGCGACCGCGGCCTCCTCGCCGATGTCGAGGAGGTGCTCGATGAGCATGCCGAACGGGGTGCCCCAGTCGCCCAGGTGGTTCTGCCTGATGACGTGGTTGCCGAGGTGTTCGTGCACCCGGGCCAGGCAGTCGCCGACGATGGTCGTGCGCAGGTGGCCGACGTGCATCTCCTTGGCGGCGTTGGGCGCCGAGTAGTCGATGACGACGGTCTGCGCGGGCGCGATCTCGGTGACGCCGGTGCGCTGGTCCTCGAACATCTCGGTCGCCTGGGAGGCGATCCAGGAGTCGTCGAGCGTGATGTTGAGGAAGCCGGGGCCGCTGACCTCGACCGTGCCCGGGAAGTCGGACAGCTCCGCCTTGATCGCCTCGGCGACCTCCCGCGGGGCCCGTCGCAGTCGCTTGCCCAGGCTCATCGCGACGTTCGCCTGGAAGTCGGCGAACTGAGAGGGCCTGATCAGCGGATCTGCGTCGGCGTGCTCGGCGCCGAACGCGGACGCCAGCGCCTGCTGGACGCGCTCGGCGAGCACTTTCTGCGGGTCGGTCATGCCCTAAGGGTACCGGCGAGTCTCACCGCGATGCCGATGAAGGCGGCGGCCACGAGCGCGATCCCGGCGGCGAGCAGATCGTCGCCGAGCGCGCCCGGGTCGAGTTCGAAGAGCTCTCGCACGTACGGGGTCGCCAGCGCCAGGGCGAACAGCCCGAACATGGCCGCGACCAGCGTCACCCGCCACCGGTTGAGCGGTCTGGCGACCAGGACGAGCACCCACCAGGTGGTGAGGAAGAGCGCGAGCACGGCCGCCGTCCGCCGCTCCGTGAGCGTGCCGTCCGCGGCGGCGAACGCCAGCAGGACCGCGACGGCGCACATCACCCCCGCGGGGACGGCGAACCTGAGCACCCGGGGCACGAACCCGGGCCTGGCCCGCTCCAGCGTGGGCGCCAGCGCCAGGAAGAGGGCGGGCAGGCCGATGGTGACGGCGTTCACCAGCGTCGAGTGGCGGGGCGTGAACGGGAACATCATCCCCGCGACCCCGGTCATCAGCGACAGGACGATGGCGTAGAAGGTCTTGGTGAGGAACAGGCCGGAGACCCGCTCGATGTTGGCCAGCACCCGGCGGCCCTCGTGCACCACGTGCGGCAGCACCGCGAACCGGTTGTCGAGCAGCACGACCTGGGCGACCGCCTTGGTGGCGGGGCTGCCCGCGCCCATCGCGATGCCGAGGTCGGCCTCCTTGAGCGCGAGCACGTCGTTGACGCCGTCGCCGGTCATGGCGACGGTGTGACCGCGCCCGCGCAGCGCGGTGACGAAGAGCCGCTTCTGGCGCGGGGTGACCCGGCCGAAGACGGTGGCGGCGTCGAGCGCCTCGCCGAGCGCCTCCTCGTCCTCCGGGAGCGTGCGGGCGTCCACCGCGCGGTCGGCGCCGGGCACCCGGAGCCCGGCGGCGATGGCGGACACCGAGCGCGGGTCGTCACCGGAGATGATCTTCACGCTGACGCCCTGCCGCGCGAAGTAGTCCAGCGTCTCGCGGGCGTCCGGCCGGACGCGCTGCTTGAGCACGACGAGCGCCACCGCCTCCCCGAAGCACCCGCCGGTCGTGATCGGCCCGCTTTCGTCCGCACGGGCGACTGTGGTGAGCCGGGCAGGTGTGGCGCCGTCGTCCGTACGAAGGTCCGCGCCGGACATGCTCGGCCGGTTCTCATCCGTACGAGCGGGCTGGGGGAGGTGGGACGTGTGGCATAAGGCCAGCACGCGGGCGCCGGTGGCGGCCAGTTCGGCGGCGCGGGCGCACTCCGGGGAGGACGGGTCGAGCAGGACGTCGGGGGCGCCGAGCAGCCAGACGCCGTGCGGGCCGAAGTCGGCGCCGCTCCACTTGCGGGCGGAGGAGAAGGGGACGGTGGCCCGCGGCCGCCAGCGGGCCGCGGGGAAGCGGTCGGCGATGGCGCGGGCGGTGGCGTTCGGGTGGCCGTCGGCGGCGGCCAGGGCGGCGAGCGCGTCGCCCACCGGGCGGTCCTCGCGCAGCGGCAGGACGTGGTCGAGGGTCATGCCGCCCGCGGTGAGCGTGCCGGTCTTGTCGAGGCAGAGCACGTCCACCCGGGCCAGGCCCTCGATGGCGGGCAGTTCCTGGACAAGGCAGCGGTGGCGGGCGAGCCGGACCACCCCCACGGCGAAGGCGATCGAGGTCGTCAGCACCAGGCCCTCGGGGATCATGGTGACGATGCCGGCGACCGCGCCGGTGATGGCGGTGGCGAAGTCGGCGGCGTTGCTCAGCTGGCTGTAGGTGAGCAGGGCGCCGATCGGGATGACCAGCCAGGTGATGTAGCGGATGAACCGGGCGACGCCGTCGCGCAGCTCGGAGCGCGCCAGGTGGAACCGGCTGGCCTCCTCGGCCAGCCTGGCGGCGTACGCGGCGGTGCCGACGGCGGTGGCCCGGAACACGCCGGTCCCGGCGACGGCGAAGCTGCCCGACAGCAGCGGATCGCCCGGCTCCTTGCGCACCGGGTCGGACTCGCCGGTCAGCAGCGACTCGTCGACCTCCAGCCCGTCGGCGGCGAGCACCTCCCCGTCGACGGGCAGCGTGTCGCCGGGGCCGAGCACGATCAGGTCGCCGAGGACCACCTCGTGCGGCGGGACGCGCCGCTCGGCGCCGTCGCGGCGGACGGTCACCGGGCTCTCGCCGACCACGGCCAGCCGGTCCAGCGTGCGCTTGGCCCGCAGCTCCTGGACGACGCCGATCAGCACGTTGGCCACCATGATCAGGCCGAACACGCTGTCCTGCCACTCGCCGAAGATCAGGATGAGCGCCCACAGCACGCCGATGACGAGGTTGAACAGCGTGCAGACGTTCGCCCTGACGATCGCGGCGAGCGACCGGCTGGAGCGCCGCGGCACCACGTTCGGGCTCGCCGCCGCGACCTGCGCGGACGTGAGCCCGTCCAGCGGCACGACTCCGTTCACCGCGAACCCCCCCGGATACGTTCGCTGCCGGAACCGCCTCACCCTACGGGGTTTCAGCGCGATCTGTGGGCGGTTATCCGGTCTCCGATCCGCGTCACCAGCCCGCCCGCCGACAGGTCGGCCGCGAGCCCGCAGGCGGCGCTGACGCCTCTGGCGCGGGAGGCGCCGTGCGCGATGACGACGGTGCCGTTGAGCCCGAGCAGGACCGCGCCTCCGTACTCCTCGGCGTCCAGCCGTTCGCTCAGCTCGCGCAGCCGGGAGCGCTGCATGAAAGCGCCGATGCGGGCCACCCGGCTCTCGGCCACGGCCCGCTTCAGCTCGGCGAAGGCGTAGCGGACGGCGCCCTCCATCGTCTTGAGCGCCACGTTGCCGGTGAACCCGTCGGTGACGATCACGTCGGCCCGGCCGGTCAGCAGGTCGTAGCCCTCGACGTTGCCGGCGAAGCTGAGCCCGGGGGCGGCGCCGAGCAGTTCGTGGGCGCGGCGGGCGAGCTTGTTGCCCTTCTCCGCCTCGCTGCCGATCGTGAGCAGGCCGACCCGGGGTTCGGCGATGCCGAAGGCCAGCTCGGCGTAGGCGGTGCCGAGGTGGCCGAACTGGACCAGCACCTCCGGCTTGACCTCGGCGTTCGCGCCCGCGTCCAGGAGCACGGTGGGGTGCGGGAGGGTGGGCAGCGCGACCGCGAGCGCCGGGCGGAGCACGCCCTGCTGGGCCTTGAGCCGCAGCTTGCCGGTGGCGACGATGCCCGCGGTCGAACCGGCGGAGACCACGGCCGACACGTCGCCGCGGCGCAGCAGGTGACAGGCGACGGCGATGCTGGAGCGGGGCCGGCGCAGGCTGGCCAGCGCGCCCTCGTCCATCGCCAGCGCCTCCTCGGCGCGGACGATCGGGATCTCCTGGGCGGCGTCGTGCTCGGCGAGTGACTCGTACAGCACCCGAGGCGAGCCCACCAGGACGACCGGCAGCCCCCGCTCGCGCACGGCGTGCACGGCGCCCGCCACGATCTCGTGGGGCGCGTGGTCGCCGCCCATGGCGTCGACCGCGATCGGCCTGCTGTCTGGCAATGGTCACCTCGTACGGCGTGTCGTGGCCGTCCGAATGGTAGGCAAGGCCGCCACCAGGCTAACCGGCGGGTGGGGTCAGGCGTCGCCGCTCAGGTTCCAGTCGTGGACGGTGCGGGCCACGATGACCTTGCTGAAGGTGGCCTTGCCGGTCACTCTGATGACCGGGCCGTCGGCGGACGGGGCGCCGCCGGAGACCTGGCGTTTCGCGAACATCGCGCCGACCTCGTCGATGACCTGCGCGTTCGGCGGCACGCGGACGATCATCTTGGCCGCGAACGCGCTGACGGACACGGTGATCTCGCGGCCGGGGAGCACGGCATCCGACAGGTCGACGATGAGCGCGCCGTAGGTGGCCGCCAGATGGGTCTGGCGGGAGGCGATCCAGCGGCCGCGCTTGATCACCTTGCTGAAGACGGCGCTGACCTTCTGCTGCTCCACCGCGGGCGGCGCGGCGGTGGATCGGGTCTCAGGGAGATCTTTCGTGATGGGCGCCAGCTCACCCTGCGTGAGCGCCCGGTAGGTGGCCTCCAAGCGGTCGGCGTGCTCGACACTGGTGAGCCGTCCGCTGGCGTAGGCCTCGTTGAGCACTGCCGCGACCTGGTCTCGGTCGGCGTCGGACGCCCGGAGGGCGGGGTCGTCGGTCACGCCGCCAGTCTAGGTCAAGTCGAGATATGTCGCGAGTGCGAATCTCACAAGTAGCTCATAGCCGTCGCGGAACCATGGCGGAGAGTCGCCTACCCTCTGTATAAGAGCCATAGACGCACGACCGAGGCGTGAGGTTTACATCCGATCGAACAAAAAAGATGGGAAAGGCCTAGTGATCTTGAACCAAGCTGGCACGCGACGCTTCCGGGCGTACACGTCCAAACACCTCGACGAGCTTCTGCGGCGCGCCGGTCTCGATGACGGCGAGCGGCTGAAGGTGCGTGCCGTCGCCACGGTGCTCCCCTTCCGTACCAACGCCTACGTCGTCGATGAACTCATCGATTGGTCGGCCGCGCCCGACGACCCGATATACCGCCTGGTCTTCCCGCAGGCCGACATGCTGCCGGAGGCCGACGTGGCCCGGCTGGCCGACCTGCTCAAGGCCGAAGCGTCCAACGCGGAGATCCAGGCCGAGGCCAACAAGGTGCGGGCGCAACTCAACCCGCACCCCGCGGGCCAGATGGAGCTCAACGTGCCGCGCATCGACGACGAACCGGTGCCCGGCATGCAGCACAAGTATCCGGAGACGGTCCTCTTCTTCCCGAAGCAGGGGCAGACCTGTCACGCCTACTGCACCTACTGCTTCCGGTGGGCGCAGTTCGTCGGCGACGCCGACCTCAAGTTCGCCTCGGACGACATCGACCAGATGGTCGGCTACCTGCGCAAGCACCCCGAGGTCACCAGCGTCCTCATCACCGGCGGCGACGCCATGATCATGGGCGAGCCGGTGATCAGGCGCTACATCGAGCCGCTCCTGGAGCTGGAGCAGCTCGAGTCCATCCGGATCGGCACCAAGGCCCTGGGCTACTGGCCGCAGCGCTTCGTCAGCGACCCCGACGCCGACGCCACGCTCGGCCTGTTCGAGGAGGTCGTCAAGGCGAACAAGAACCTCGCCTTCATGGCGCACTTCTCGCATCCGCGCGAGCTGGAGTCGCCGCTGGTCGAATCCGCGGTGCGGCGGATCCTCGACAGCGGGGCGACCATCCGCACCCAGGCGCCGCTCATCAAGTCGATTAACGACGACCCCGCCGTGTGGGAGACCATGTGGCGGAAGCAGCATCGCATGGGGATGATCCCGTACTACATGTTCGTCGAGCGCGACACCGGTCCTCAGGACTACTTCGCGGTGCCGCTCGGCCGGGCGTACGAGATCTTCAGGGACGCGTACGCGAGCGTCTCCGGCCTCTGCCGGACCGTGCGCGGACCGTCCATGTCGGCGACCCCCGGCAAGGTGTGCGTCGACGGCGTCACCGAGATCGCGGGGCAGAAGGTCTTCATGCTCCACCTCATCCAGGCACGCGACCCGTCCTTGGTGGGGCGGCCCTTCTTCGCCCAGTACGACCCGTCGGCCGTCTGGCTGACGGACCTGCGTCCGGCCTTCGCCGACGCCTTCCCGTACGAGACCGCCCAGGACTGAGCGGTCAAGGGAGGCCTCCGCCAGCGGAAAATCTGCGCCCCCGGCCCGTGACAATCATTTTGACCAACCCCTGGAACGGGCCGGGGGAGCGCAGCCCCGGGGACGCCGGAAGCGTCCGCCGAATATCCGAATTGGGCCCCCTTCATTTCCTGATTTGTCTTCCCGTGCAGGACCCTTGCCGGGCTCGGTAACTTACCCACAAAGCCCTTGTCACAGGGTCTTTCCGCGGCTTTCCCGAGTGATAGAACTTCCTCCGTAGCTCAGCCGTGGCCGGTGCGCTCGGTGTGGTGCCCACAGCGCGTACGCCACGGCATTCGGGGGTTATCGATTCGCGATTCCGACGCATTCAGAATGCGAATCGGCCACGAGCCGGGAAGGCAAACTATGAAACGTGTAATCAGAACGGCGGTAGCCGTGACGGTGTTCGGGCTCGCCGCGGCGCTCGCCGCGCCGGCGTCGGCCGCCTCACCGGAGTCCGGGAGCGCCGACGGGCCGGGGCTCGGCCACATGGTCGGCGACGCGGTCCACGAGGCGCTGGGCGTCCCCAAGGCCGCCAGGACGAAGTATCCCAAGCGGCCCGGCAGCGCGCCCACGTCCCGGACACGACCCGACAAGCCCGGGAGGTCCGGACCGGCTCGCGACACGGCGATACAGGACAGGTGGGCCCGCGACCTGGGGCCGGACTCGCTCGGCCAAGCGCTGGGGATGATGTCGACCACCGCCGTGATGCCCAGCGGCGGGGCGCTGCCGGCCCGGGACAGCCTGCGCGGCCTCTCGCAGGCCGCGAAGAAGGCGCTGCCGAGCCAGGACAGCAACGGGCGTCTGGGGCCGCTCGTCGGCCATCTGACGCCCTCCGAGGCGGCGCCGATGCTGGAGTCGCTGCCCGGCACCACCCAGGTCGCGTCCGTCGACGAGATCGCCCCGCTTGTCGAAGACGCGTCCGCCCTGGCCGCCGCCAACGGGACCAAGGCCGCGGGCTCCTACACCGACACCGTGGCCTCGCTCGGCTGGTCGACAGCCGCCCTCACCAGCGCGGTGCGGGACCCCTGGCATCACCACTGACCCCTGGAGGACCCCAGCTCCGCACCCTCTGAAGCAGCTCCGAGCCCCGCAGCCCGCGGGCGCTCGACGCCGGGAGTGCACGCCCGGCCCCCGCCGCGCTCGCCGGCGCCGCCCAAGACTGCAGGGTGGCGGCGCCGTGAGCCCGGCGGCCGCCGCCGCCCCACGCCAGGGGACGGCGGCGGCTTTTTCGTGCTGTCTATCCGGTCAGCCGCACGCCCGTGCGGCGGGCGATCTGGGCCTGCAGCCTCGCCATCTGCCAGTGCAGCTCAAGCAACTGCTCGGCGAGCTGCATCGCCGGTATCTCGGTCACATCCTCGGAGGCCAGGTGGTCGATAGCGGCCGAGAGCTCACCCATCGCGTCCCCCCACTCCATCACCGTTCCCCAGCTCGAACCGACGTTCGAATCCTAGCGAACCGAAACCTCTCCTGTCAGTCACGACGCGCACTTCACCCCACGACCCGCCGACGCGCCTGCAGGTCCTCTGGGTGGGGTCCGCCGGAAACCTCTCCTGTCAGTCACGACGCGCACTTCTCCTACGGCCCGCCGACGCGCCTGCAGGTCCCTGGGGGTACGTGCGACGGAAGCCTCTCCTGTCAGTCGCGACGCGCGCCTCTCCTACGGCCCGCCGACGCGCCTGCTGGTCCCCGGGGTGGGGGCCGACGGAAGCCTCTCCTGTCAGTTACAACGTCCGGACATGACTACGGGCCGGCGCATGGCGACCGGCCCGGTGGGGGGAGAGAGACTCAGCCCTTCGTGTAGGCGGCGAGTACCTCTTTGGGGTCGCCGTCCATCTTGATCTTGCCCTTGTGGAGCCAGATGACCCGGTTGCAGGTCTGCTGGATGACGCGCAGGTCGTGGGCGACCAGGAAGACCGTGCCCGCCGACTCCCTGATCTCGCGGATGCGCTTCTCGCTCTTCTTGCGGAACTCGCGGTCACCCGTCGCCAGGGCCTCGTCGATGAGGAGGACGTCGTGGGTCTTGGCGGAGGAGATGGCGAACCGGAGGCGGGCGCCCATGCCGGAGGAGTAGGTCGACATCGGCAGCTTGACGAACTCGTCGATGCCGGAGAAGTCGACGATCTCCTGGTATTTCTCCTTGACCTCGGCCGGCGTCATGCCCATCGCGTAGCAGCCGAGGATGATGTTGCGCTCGCCCGTGAGCTCGCGCATCAGGGCCGCGTTGACGCCCAGCAGGGACGGCTGCCCGTCGGTGTAGACGGCGCCGGAGTGGGGCGGCAGCAGGCCGGCGATGGCCCGCAGCAGCGTGGACTTGCCGGAGCCGTTGCGGCCCACGACGCCGATGGCGTCGCCGTGGTAGGCGACGAAGGAGACGCCCTTGACGGCGTGGACCTCCTTCATCTGCGGCCTGCCCTGGCGCTTGAGTATGCGCATGAGGGCGTTGACCGCGTTGCCCTTCTCGGACTCGGAGGCCGCGCCGTAGACGCGGTAGACGATGTGGAGGTCGTCGACGATGACCGTGGGCGTGCCCGTGGGGACGTCCAAGGGGCCCTTCGCCGCCGGCTCCGGGTCGGGATGCACCCGGACGTCCTTGCTTGGGACGGCGGGCTCCTCACCCTTCACCTTTGCCAGCTCCTTGGTCAGTTCAGCCACGCCCGTACCTCTCCTCAGCCCGCCAGAAGTACCAGAAGCCGAAGCAGAGTGCGAACACTGCCCAGAATACGCAAGCCGCCCACACCATCGGCGGGGGTGTGTGCCCGTCGATGAAGATGTCGCGCATCCACTCGATGTAGGACGCCGCCGGGTTGAGGTACATGGCGTCGGCGACCCACTGCGGCAACCCCGCGACCCCGACCACCTTGCCCTGGATGGAGAAGAAGACGCCGGAGGCGTAGAGCCAGGTGCGGGTGATGAACGGCAGCAGCTGGTTGAGGTCTCGCATGGAGGCCCCGAACCGGGCCATCACCAGCCCCGCGCCCACGTTGAACATGGTCTGCAGGAGCAGGACGACCGGGATCATCAGCCAGTACCACGTCGGTGACTCGCCGGTGATGAGCACGATCAGCACCAGCACGCCCATGGAGACGGCGAGCTGCTGGAGCTCCTGGATGGTGTAGGCCAGGGGCAGCGCGGCGCGCGGGAAATGGAGCGCCCGGATCAGCGACAGGTTGCCGGAGATCGACTTGGCGCCCGCGTTGACGCTGCGCTGCGTGTAGGTGAAGACGAAGATGCCGGTCAGGAGGAAGGCGGGGTAGTTCTCGATGCCGTCGCGGCCGCCGAGGACCACGCCGAACATCACGTAGTAGATCCCGGCGTTCAGCAGCGGGGTCAGGACCTGCCACAGCTGGCCGAGAGCGGAGCTGGAGTATTTGGAGACGTTGCGCGAGGTCGCGTACGTCATGATGAAGTGTCGACGCTGCGCGAGCTGGCGCAGATAGACGGGGAACCTCGGCCGTGCGATGGCACGGCGAAGCCCGTATCTCTCGGCGAGCTTGGCCAGCGGCTCCTGCCCGCTTCGGCCGCCCGCCTGGGCGTCCGCGACAGCGGATTCCGGCTGGCTCATGGCATGGACTCTATTGGATCCGGGTGGTCTCAGGTGCCTGCCGCGTGGAGCGCGGCCGGCAGCTTGCCGCGGGATGCGGCCGACAGTTGGACGACGTCTCGCGGCGTCCGGTTCCAAGGCACCGTCAAGACTCGCTCAACCGTAGCTCAGCGGCGCGGACGATGGGGGCAACGGCGCGAGCACGGTCTGGTAGGAGGTATTTTTCATCGACTGCGCACGTCCATTCGTGTGTCCTTCTGACTCGTTTATGCACTTCATCCCCCAGCGAGCTGTATGGGTGTGACGATGGTCATGTGCCGTGTGACCGAACTGCAACGCGCCAGAGACGTGCTGGTGGCAAGTAGTAGGAGATAGTCGCGATCGACTGGCAGGGCGTCGGCTGGTTTGACCAGGTCAGCCAAACCCGGGGGATTACAAAGAACCCCCCGTCAGGCTGCTCACGATCATCGCAGCTCAGTGCTTACGCCCACATCGGTAGAGGGAGGATTTTCTTAACCATGCGTGTTACTAGAGGCGCACAGATCGTCGCCGGTACCGCGCTGCTCGCTCTCGCGGTTGCCGCGTGTGGCGGCGGTGCCAGTCCGTCGGGTGACCCCGCGGCGGACGGCGGCGACACGCCGGTTCGCATGGAGCTCGGCGAGCCGCAGAACCTGCTGGTCCCCTCGAACACCACCGAGTCGGAGGGTTCTGAGGTCCTCGCGGCCGTCTTCGAGCCGCTGGTGAACTACGACGAGAACAAGCAGGTCGTCGAGGCCGCTGCCGAGTCGATCACCACCGAGGACAACATCACCTGGACGATCAAGCTCAAGCCGGGTTACACCTGGCACAACGGCGAGCCCCTGATCGCCCAGAACTACGTCGACGCCTGGAACTACGCGGCCAACCAGGAGAACGCCCAGGGCGCCGGCTACTTCTTCGGCCGGGTCAAGGGCTACGAGGACCTCAACCCGGGTGAGGGCAAGGAAGTCACCACCAAGGAGATGTCGGGCCTGAAGGTCGTCGACGACCTGACCTTCACCGTCGAGCTCGCCGCGCAGTTCTCGCAGTTCCGCACGATGCTCGGCTACACCGCCTTCTACCCGCTGCCCAAGGCCGCCTTCGGCCCCGACGGCAAGGTGACGGACGAGTACGGCGAGAAGCCGATCGGTCAGGGCCTCTTCAAGCTCGACAAGCCCTACAAGAAGGGCACCGACCAGACGATCGACCTCTCGGTGTACGACAAGTACCCGGGCAAGAAGCCGAGCAACTGGACCAAGCTCCAGTTCAAGCTCTACAACAGCTCCGAGACCGCCTACAACGACCTGCAGGCGAACAACGTGGACATCCACGATTCGCTGCCGGCCTCGGCGATCTCCAGCGCGAAGACGGCCCTGGGCGACCGTTACCAGGACCAGCCGGACGCCGGCATCGGCTACATCGGCTTCCCGCTGCAGTACAACGACGACTACAAGGACATCCGGGTCCGCGAGGCCATCTCGATGGCCATCGACCGGAAGACCATCGCCGAGACGGTCTTCTCCGGCACCCGTGCCCCCGCCGACGACTTCATCAACCCGGCCATCGACGGCTACCGCCAGGGCGCCTGCGCGGCCTGCACCTACGACCCGGGCAAGGCGAAGGAGCAGTACGCGGCGGCCAACGGCCCGGCCAAGCTGGAGCTGGGCTACAACGCCGACGGCGGTCACAAGGAGTGGATCGAGGCCGTCGCCAACAACCTGCGGGCGAACCTCGGCGTCGACGTGACCGTCAAGCCGTTCGAGAAGTTCGCGAACATCCTGGACGACCTGGACGCCAAGAAGTACACGGGCATGTTCCGGATGGGCTGGGCGGTCGACTACCCGTCCGCCGAGAACTACCTGACGCCGATCTTCTCGACCGGCGCCATCAAGACCGGTTCCAACTACGCGGGCTACTCCAGCAAGGAGTTCGACGAGCTGGTGGCCAACGGCGACCAGGCGGCGACCCCCGAGGAGGGCCTGAAGCTCTACCAGCAGGCGGCCGATGTCCTGATCAAGGACCTCCCGTACATCCCGGTTTACTTCTACCGGAACAACTCCGGGTACTCCACTAACGTGAAGAACGTCCGGATCAACCTGCTCAACCAGGTTGAGTGGGCCGACGTCGAGAAGGCCTGACGTTGACAAACGGGGGTGGGCGGGGCGCCGCCCACCCCTCGTGAGCCCGCCATGAAGGCAGTCGCTTGGGCCCGCGCCACACCAGGACCCCAAGGGCTGCCTTCTGGCATGTACGGGAGGCTTGTATGGGCCGTTACATCATCAGGCGCCTGATCCAGGCGATACCAGTCCTGCTGGGCGCCACCCTGTTCATCTTCGCCATCGTGTTCGCGCTTCCCGGTGACCCCATCGAAGCGCTGGCCGGCGAGAAGCGTCAGGACCCGGCGATCACCGCCATCATCCGGGAGCAGTACCACCTCAACGATCCGCTGCTGCTCCAGTACTGGTACTACATCAGCGGCATCCTGTTCGAGGGCGACTTCGGCAAGACCTTCGCCGGCGTTCCGGTCACTCAGCTGCTGGCGGGCAAGTTCCAGGTCACGCTGAACCTGGCGCTCGTCGCGCTGGTCATGGAGGCGATCATCGGCCTGCTGCTCGGCCTCTGGGCGGCGCTGCGCCGCGGCCGGGCCACCGACACCGCGATCCTGGCCTCGACGCTGCTGCTCATCTCGGTGCCGACCCTGGTCACCGGTTTCGTGCTGCAGCTGTGGCTGGGCGTCTGGCTGAAACAGGTCACCGGAGTCGAGTTCTTCCCCATCGCGGGAGTCGGCCTGGGCCTGAAGTCGTACCTGCTGCCCGGTTTCGTGCTGGCCGGTACGTCGATCGCGTACCTGACACGTCTGACGAGAACGAGTCTGGTCGAGACGTTGCGCTCCGACTACATCCGCACCGCCACCGCGAAGGGCCTGTCGAGAGGGCGGGTGGTGGGCAGGCACGGGCTGCGCAACGCGCTGATCCCGATGGTCACCTTCCTCGGGGCCGACCTGGGTAACCTCATGGGCGGCGCCATCATCACCGAGACCATCTTCAACCTGCCCGGCGTCGGCCTGCAGCTGTTCCAAGGCGTTTACCTACGCGAGCAACCCATCGTCGTAGGTATCGTGACAATCCTGGTGTTGGTGTACATCGTGGCAAACCTGATCGTCGACATGCTGTACGCCGTGCTCGACCCGAGGATCCGCTATGAGTGAGACACCGCAGTTGGGCCGGGTCGGGCCGGCATTCCCCAGCACCCGGCCGTCGAACGAGAACCAGGCTCCCGGCGAGCCGCCCCCGGCCAAGCCCAAGAAGAAGAAGGAAGCGAGGCCGGCGAGCCTCTGGAGCGACGCCTGGTACGACCTGCGCCGCAGGCCGATGTTCATCATCTCGCTGGTCCTGATCGCGGTCCTGCTGGTCATGTCGTTCTGGCCGTCGCTGTTCACCTCGATCGATCCGTTCGACGCGAAGACCTGCGAGCTGTCCACCGCCCGCCAGGGCCCGAGCCCCGGCCACATCTTCGGCCGCGACAACCTCGGCTGCGACGTGTACGCCAAGACCATCTACGGCGCCAAGAACTCGATCATCATCGGGGTCGCCACCGCGCTGGTCACCGCGATCGTCGGCGGGCTGCTCGGCCTGCTCGCGGGCGCCCGGGGCGGCTGGACCGACGTCCTCGCCTCCCGGGTCACCGAGGTGTTCTTCGCGATCCCCTCCATCCTGGGCGCGCTGCTCATCACGGCGACGTTCCGGGACCAAGGGCTCGGCATCTGGATCGTGGTGATCGCGCTGTCGGTGCTGGCCTGGCCGATGACGTTCCGCATCATGCGGGCGGCCGTCATCACCGCGCGAAGCCAGGACTTCGTCCTCGCGGCCAAGGCGCTGGGAGCCAGCCAGGCGCGCATCATGTTCCGGCACCTGCTGCCGAACGCGATCGCGCCGGTGATCGTCATCGCCACCATCAACCTGGGCGTCTTCATCGCGGCCGAGGCCGCGCTGTCCTTCCTGGGGGTCGGCGTGCAGTCGCCGGACATCTCCTGGGGCCTGATGATCGCCGACGCCCGCAACCGGTTCCTGGAGGCGCCGCTGCCGCTGGTGTTCCCCGCCGTGTTCCTGAGCATCACGGTGCTCGCGTTCATCATGCTGGGCGACGCCGTACGCGACGCGCTCGACCCGAAGCTCAGGTAGGAGGGGGGAGACATGAGCAAGACATCGCTGGACGCGTTGCCGGCCGAGGGAGGGCTGGGCAACGAGCCGCTGCTCGCGGTGGACGACCTGCACGTGGAGTTCGTCACGCGCGCAGGCGTGGTCCGCGCCGTCAACGGCGTGAGCTACTCGCTGAACGCCGGAGAGACCCTCGCCGTCCTGGGCGAGTCGGGGTCCGGCAAGTCCGTGACCGCGCAGGCGATCATGGGCATCCTGGAGACGCCGCCGGCCCGGATCCCCAAGGGGGAGGTCCGGTTCCGCGGCACCGACCTGCTGAAGCTGTCGGAGGACGCGCGCACCCAGGTGCGCGGCCAGCGCATCGCGATGATCTTCCAGGACGCGCTCTCCGCGCTCAACCCGGTGTTCACCGTGGGCTGGCAGATCAGCGAGATGTTCCGGGTGCACCGCGGCATGTCCAAGCGCGACGCCATGAAGAAGGCGGTCGAGCTGATGGACCGGGTCCGCATCCCGGCCGCCAAGCAGCGGGTCAACGACTACCCGCACCAGTTCTCCGGGGGCATGCGGCAGCGCATCATGATCGCCATGTCGATCGCGCTCGACCCCGAGGTGCTGATCGCCGACGAGCCGACCACCGCGCTCGACGTGACGGTCCAGGCCCAGGTCATGGAGCTGCTCGCGGAGCTGCAGCGCGAGAGCAACATGGGCATGATCCTGATCACGCACGACCTCGGCGTCGTCGCCGACGTCGCCGACAAGATCGCGGTCATGTACGCGGGACGCATCGTGGAGAACGCCCCGGTGCACGACATCTACAAGGCCCCGGCCCACCCCTACACCAAGGGGCTGCTGGAGTCGATCCCGCGGGTCGACCTCAAGGGCCAGGACCTGTACGCCATCAAGGGCCTGCCGCCGAACCTGCTCGACATGCCCACCGGCTGCGCCTTCCACCCGCGCTGCCCGTACCGGCAGGACAACTGCGTGACCGACAACCCCCCGCTCTACGAGATCAGCGGCCGGCGCAACAGCGCCTGCCACTACTGGAGGGAGGTCCTCGATGGCGACCAAGGGTGAGACGATCCTCGAGGTCCGCGACCTGGTGAAGCACTTCCCTCTCACCCAGGGGATCGTCTTCAGGAAGCAGATCGGGGCCATCAAGGCCGTCGACGGCGTCTCCTTCGACCTCGCCAGGGGCGAGACGCTCGGCATCGTGGGCGAGTCGGGCTGCGGCAAGTCCACGCTCGCCAAGGTGCTGATGGCGCTGGAGCGGCCCACCTCCGGCTCGGTGCGGATCAACGGGCGTGACATCGGCAAGGCCAGGGGCGCCGAGCTCAAGCGGATGCGGCGCAACATCCAGATGGTGATGCAGGACCCGTACACCTCGCTGAACCCGCGCATGACCGTCGGCGACATCGTCGGCGAGCCGTTCGACATCCACACCGAAGTGGCGCCCAAGGGCGACCGCACCCGCAAGGTGCAGGAGCTGCTGGAGGTCGTGGGCCTCAACCCCGACCACATCAACCGCTACCCCCACCAGTTCTCGGGCGGCCAGCGGCAGCGCATCGGCATCGCCCGTGGGCTGGCGCTCCAGCCGGAGATCATCGTCTGTGACGAGCCGGTCTCCGCGCTGGACGTGTCGATCCAGGCCCAGGTGGTCAACCTGCTGGAGCGGCTGCAGGACGAGTTCAACCTGGCGTACATCTTCATCGCCCACGACCTGTCGGTGGTCCGCCACATCTCCGACCGGGTCGGGGTGATGTACCTGGGCAAGATCGTGGAGATCGGCAAGGACAGCGACATCTACGACAGGCCGGCTCACCCGTACAGCCAGGCGCTGCTGTCGGCGGTGCCGGTGCCCGACCCCGAGGGCCGCGAGCAGCGCGAGCGGATCATCCTCCAGGGCGACCCGCCGTCGCCGGCCAACCCGCCGTCCGGCTGCCGCTTCCGCACGCGGTGCTGGAAGGCGCAGGAGATCTGCGCGACGGAGGAGCCGCTGCTGCAGATCCGGCCGGGCACCTCGCACGAGAGCGCCTGCCACTTCGCCGAGGCGCACGACGTCGTCCATGTGAACTGAGCGGTCACCGTGGCCCCCGCGCCGACCGGCGCGGGGGCCACGCCGTGTCAGTACCGGGGCCGTCCGTCGCGGTGGCGGAGCAGGATGCGGGCCGACAGGCCCAGCGCCAGGGCCACCAGGCCCGCGATGACCAGGGCCCGGGAGACCGGCGGGTCGCCGCCGAAGTGCTCCGCGGGGAGCGGGGGCGGCCGGGTGGGCCCGGCCAGGCGTTCGGCCTCGCGCAGGGCCAGGGCGGCGTCGGCGACGCCGTGGCCGTAGGCGGTGTTGTAGCCGCCGCGCGGCCGCTTCCTGGTGCCGAGCTCGATGGCGCGCCGCACGTGGTACGGGGAGAGATGCGGGTACGCGGACCTGATCAGGGCGGCGATGCCCGCGACCATCGCGGCGGCCGAGCTGGTGCCGTCGCCGACCACGTACGTGCCGTCGCCGCTGGCCGTGACGATGTCGACGCCCGGGGCGACGACCGACAAGTAGTCCTGGCGGTTGGAGAACCGGGCCGGCCGGAGGTTCCGGTCGACCGCGCCCACGGCGATCACCCCGGGGTAGGCGGCGGGGAAGTTCTTCCGGTTGGTGGTGTCGCCGTCGTTGCCGGAGGAGGCGACCAGCACCGCGCCGCGCGCGAACGCGTACTGCACCGCCTCCTCCTCGGCCGCCGAGCCCTCCCAGGAGCCGCTGCCGCCGCCGAGCGACATGCTGATGACCTGGGCGCCCCGGTCGACGGCGTAGCGGATGCCCCGGGCGAGCGCGTCGTGGCCGCCGGGCCGCCGTTTGGTCCGCTGGGGGTCGGAGTTCTCCAGTGTGACCCGTACCGACAGCACCCGGGCGGCGGGCGCGACGCCGAGCACCCCGCCGCCGCCGTGCTTGCCGTGGCCGTGGCCGGCGATCAGGCTGGCCATGGCGGTGCCGTGGTCGCCCCAGCTCCCGCGGGTCCTGGCGGCGCCGGTCAGGTCGGGGCCGTACATCACGGAGCCGCGCAGGTCCTGGTGGTCGCCGCGGACGCCGGTGTCGAGGACGGCCACCAGCACGCCCTCGCCCTCGGTGACGCGCCAGGCGTCGGGCAGCCGCAGCGTGTCGAGCTGCCACTGCTTGGACCTGGCGATCTCGCCGAGTTCGTCGTCGGCGACGGCGGGCGGCGCCAGGGCGAACAGCAGCAGGGACGGCAGGAGCAGCGCCGCGGGGAGGCGTGGCGGCCTCATTCCGTGAGGCCCCGGTGCAGCGCGGTCGCGAGCTGGCGGGCTAAACCGCCCAGCCGGGACATGACCCGGGCGCCCGCGTGGTAGGAACGCCCGTCGGCGTAGCCCGCGACGGTGGCCACCAGGTACGCGTCCGAGGCGAGCCGGGCACCGGTGAAGCACTGCCGCTCGCCGAAGTGCTCGGCCGGGCCGGGGAAGGCGACCGGCCGGACCGTCACGCGGTCCGCCGTCCCCAGAGGGACGGGGCGGGCCAGCACGGCGATGCCGGCCGTGGCGACGAAGGTGGCGGTGCTGTCGGCGTACGTGGCCCGCAGCGCGGTCACGCAGGCGGGCGGCGCGGCGCGGAAGGCGGCCGCGCAGGAGGTCTCGGGGGCGATCCCGGCCAGCAGGTAGGTGACCTGCGCGCCTGACGGGCTGGTGCCGGTGATCGCGTACGGGAAGACCCGCGTCACCGGCCACACGCGCCAGCGGTCGGCTACCGGCCCGGCCGGATACCGGAATGACGACAGGGTGAAAAGCAGAAACAGGGAGAGCGGCAACACGTCGACCTCGAACACGGGGGGAGGGGGCGCCCGATTTGCCGTGCATTCTGGCACGGGGTTGACGGCTCAGTCCGACGGTTCAGTAAACAGTCCGATACACGGCGTAACTGGTGATTAGTGGCTTTTGCGCTATACGGAGGGGGCCAGCCGGACGTGCGCGCCCGGCGGCAGACCCAGGCGCTGCGCGGCGTCTCCGCAGTTCACCGCGAGAGCGATCAGGCCCGCCGAGTCCGCGAACGCCACCAGCTCCCCGGGCGGGACCGCCGCGTACGTCTCCCGATAGGGCATCGACAGCCGCCGCCTGCCCAGCGACACGCCGAGCGTGTCGCCCACCCGCAGGCCCAGCGCCTCCAGATCACCCACCGTGATCGACAGCTGCGTGTTGCCGTAGCGGTCCACCGAGACCACCTCGCCCTCGACCGCGCCCTCGCGCCGCACCGAGGTCGGCTCCGGCAGCGACACCAGCCTGTCCACCGGCACCCCGGGACCCAGCTCGCTCGGCCGCAGCCCGGTGCAGAGCCGCCCGGCCACCGGCGCGAACACGTCCCGGCCGTGGAAGGTGGGCGACACCGGGCGCAGGAAGTACTCGGCGTTCGTCAGCTCGTACGCCGCCACCGCGCCGCCGCTCGCGGCCACCGCCCACGACAGCAGCCCGTTGTCAGGACCGATGAACACCCGGCCGCCCGCCTCGACCGCGACCGCGCGCCGGGCGCCGCCCGCGCCGGGGTCGACCGCCCCGACGTGCACGCCCGCCGGCAGGTACGGGATCGTCTGGGCCAGGATGGCCGCGCCACGCCGCACGTCGCCCGACGGGACCAGATGGCACACGTCGATGACCCGGGCCTGCGGGGCGATCCTGGCGATCACTCCGTGACAGGCGGCGACATAGCCGTCCTCGAGCCCGTAATCCGTGAGAAGCGTGATGACTGAGGTCACACTTAGTGACTGTACGTCTCTCAATCCACCGTGAACAGTCGCACTCGGCACATTACGATGGCCACGGGCCCCGCGCGTGAGGCCGTCGTCGCGCCGCCCGTTTCGAGGAGGACACCATGGACACTGCGCCGTCAGACGGTGACAGTGCCGACCGCAGGACCGGCCAGGACGCCCAGGAGCCCGGCCGGCCACCCCTCACCGACCGCGAGATCGAGCTCCTCGCCTTCGAGCGCCACTGGTGGCGCTACGCGGGCGCCAAGGAGCAGGCCGTCAAGGAGACCTTCGGGTTCTCCGCCACCCGCTACTACCAGTTGCTCGGCGAGCTCATCGACCGCCCGGAGGCGCTGGCGCACGACCCCATGCTGGTCAAGCGGCTGCGCAGGCTCCGCGCCGACCGGCGGCGCGAGCGCTCGGCGCGGCGGCTGGGCATGCGTCCCTGACCGGTTGGGTACGGCAGCGGCGTGAACGACATCCCTGGAATGGAAGCGATACTGAAAGACCCGGCCGGTGCCGTGATCGGGCTCGACTTCGACGGCACCCTCTCGCCGATCGTGCCCGACCCCGACACCGCGGTCGTCCACCCCGGCGCGCCCTCGGTGCTGGCCGAACTCGGCCGGCACGTCCGCGCCGTGGCCATCGTGACCGGCCGGCCGCCGGTCAAGGTGCTGGAGCTGGGTCCCGCGCTCAAGGACGTGCCGGGCCTGGTCATCCTCGGCCACTACGGCTTCGAACGATGGGAGGACGGGCGGATCACCGCGCCCCCGCCGCCGGCCGGGGTGCCGCGCGCCGAGGCGGAGCTGCCGCTGCTGCTCGACTCGCTGGGCGTGACGGACGCGGCCATCGAGGACAAGGGCCGCGCCGTCGCGGTCCACACCCGGCGCAGCGCCGACCCCGAAGGCACGCTGGAACGGCTCCGCGAGCCGCTGGCCCGGCTGGCCGCCAAGCACGGCCTGGTCGTCGAGCCCGGCCGGATGGTGCTGGAGCTGCGGCCGTCGGGCATGGACAAGGGGCACGCGCTCAGCGCCTTCCTGGCCGAGCGGTCCGCCCGGTCGGTGCTCTTCGCCGGCGACGACCTCGGCGACCTGGCCGCCTTCGACGCGGTGCAGGCCGCCGACATGCCCGGCGTGACCGTCTGCAGCGGCTCCAGCGAGGTCACCGCGCTGGCCGAGCGTGCCGACATCGTGGTGGACGGGCCCGAGGGCGTGGTGGCCCTGCTGCGCGAGCTGACCTCGGCGTTCACCCGCCCGTGACCGGTCCCCGCCGCCGTGGCGATGGTCACGGCGGCGAGCCGGCTCCCCGCCGTCAGGGGGTGCCGAGGGCGTCGAGCTGGGCGGCCAGCCACCGGTGCGGTGGCAGGGCGGTGGCGGCCGCCTCCAGCCGCTCGCGGCGGCGGGCGCGCTCCGGCTCCGGCATCACCAGCGCCGCGTGCAGGGCCTCCGCCGTGCCGGTGACGTCGTACGGGTTCACGACCAGCGCGTGCGCGCCCAGCTCCGCGCAGGCGCCGGCCTCCCGGGAGAGCACCAGGGCGCAGCGCGGCGACAGGATCGGGCCCTCCTTGGCGACCAGGTTCATGCCGTCGCGGATCGGGTTGACCAGCAGCACGTCGGCGAGCCGGTAGGCGGCAAGGGAGCGCGGGTAGTCGTCGTCGACGTTGAGGATCAGCGGGTTCCAGTCGTCGGTGGCGTACTCGTCCTCGATCTCCTGCGCGCAGCGCTGCACGGCCGCGGTGTACTCGCGGTACTCGGGCAGGTCGTGGCGGCTCGGGTAGGCGAAGGCCAGGTGGACGACACGCCCGTGCCACTCGGGGTGGGCGTCGAGGAACTCCTTGTAGGCCAGCAGGCCGCGCACGATGTTCTTCGACAGCTCGGTGCGGTCGATCCGCACGATCAGCCGGCGGTCGCCGACCTGCTCGCGGATGGCCGCCATGTGGGACTCGACGTCGGGCTCGCCGGCGCGGGCCCACAGCGCCTTGCCGTCGACGCCGAGCGCGTGCACGCCGACGCGGGTGGTGCGGCCCTCGTACGTGATCGTCCCGGCCTGCCGGTCGATCGCGGCGCCCAGCATGGTCTCGCAGCAGTCCATGAACGCGCCGGCCCAGCGGCGGGTGAGGAACCCGGCGTGGTCGGCGCCCAGGACGCCCTCCAGCACCTCGCCCGCCACCGCGTCGGGCAGCAGCGAGAAGTACTCGGGCGGCGCCCAAGGCGTGTGGCTGAAGTGCGCGATGCGCAGGTCGGGCCGTTCGGCGCGGAGCATCGCCGGGGTCAGCGTCAGGTGGTAGTCCTGCACCATGACCCGGGCGCCGTGGCCCGCCTCCTCGGCCAGCGCGAGCGCGAAGGCGCCGTTGTAGTCGCGGTAGGACTCCCAGTCGCGCCGGAACCGGGTGCCGAAGTGGGGCGCGTTCGGGATGTCGTAGAGCAGGTGGTTGACGAACCAGAGGGTGGAGTTGGCCACGGAGTTGTAGGCGCGGTGGAAGGTCGTGGGCGCGATGTCGAGCATCCGTACAGCGCCCGTCTCGTAGCCGGCGTGGTCTAGCCGGCCGCCGGGAGCCTGGCGGGCGGCGCCGCGGTCGCCGTCGGAGAGGGCGGCGCACACCCAGAGCACGCCCTCCTCGCCGGCGACGCCGGAAAGCCCGGAGACGAGCCCGCCGCCGCCGCGTTTCATGGTGAGGACGCCGTCGTCGGAGACGGTGAAAGACACCGGGCCTCTGTTCGACGCGAGCAGGACGCTGTTCATTTACGCTCCCTCCGACCATAGGATCCCAGCTATGGCGCTAGATGAGCACACCGAGGAACTCGCCCGTGCCGCCGCCGGCGGCGATCATCGCGCGCTCGGCGAACTGCTGCGGCGGATCGAGCCCGACGTGTTGCGACACTGCGCCCGGATCCTGCCGTATCACCACGACGCGGAAGAGGCCGCGCAGGACACCCTGCTCGCGGTCGCGCGCAACATCGGGCGGTTCGAGGGGCGGGCCAGGTTCAGCACGTGGCTTCACATCGTGACCGCGAACTGCGCGCGCACCACGTACCGCTCGCTGAAACGCAGGGCGGCGGAGCAGCAGAGCTCCGACGAGCTGCTGTCGCAGAAGCCCGACGTGCGGCGGGTCAGCGTGATCGCGGGCTCGCGGCTGGACCTGCTCGACGCGATGGAGGCGCTGGAGGCCGACAAGCCCGACCTGGCGCAGGCGCTGGTGCTCCGCGACATCGTGCAGCTCGACTACAGCGAGGTGGCCGAGCAGCTCAACATCCCGCTCGGCACCGCCAAGTCGCGCATCCACCAGGCCCGCAAATACGTCCAGGGCGTGCTCGGCGACGACTACCGGTGAGACCGTTCATCTCACAGGGTGAGACGCGTGTCCAATGCACGTGGTTGATTAGGTAGAGTCCCTGGCAGTAGCAACAATTGAACATTGCTCATCCAGAGGGGTGGAGGGACCGGCCCTGCGAAGCCCCGGCAACCCTCCCGGCTTATGGCTCGCGACGTGGCGAGGCCGACCGGGACAGGGTGCCAATTCCGGTCTGCGGTCAGGGTGGCCGCAGGCGAAGATGAGGGAAGGCCTCGCTTCATGTCGCTTGACTTTGGTCCTGCCACGGCTCTGTCCTGCCGCGAGTGCGGCGCCCGTTACCCGCTCGGCCCCAGCTTCGCGTGTGTCGAGTGTTTCGGGCCGCTGGAGACGGCTTACGACTTCGGTGACGTCAAGAGGTCCGACATCGAGTCGGGCCCGGCCAGCATCTGGCGCTACCGCTCGCTGCTGCCGGTGCCCGCCGACGTCGCCTCCAAGCCGAACATGAACCCCGGCTGGACGCCGCTCGTCAAGGCGGGCAACCTGGGCAGGGCGCTCGGCATCAAGTCCCTGTACGTGAAGGACGACTCGGCCAACCCCACCCACTCCTTCAAGGACCGGGTGGTGGCCATCGCCGTCGAGGCGGCGCGCAACTTCGGCTTCCACACGCTCTCCTGCTCCTCCACGGGCAACTTGGCGGGGGCCGTGACGGCCGCCGCGGCCCGGGCCGGGCTGGAGGCGTGCGTGTTCATCCCCGCCGGGCTGGAGCAGGCGAAGATCGCCATGGCCCGGATCTTCGGCGGGAAGCTCGTCGCCATCGAGGGCAGCTACGACGAGGTGAACCGGTTCTGCTCGGAGCTGATCGGTGACCCGATGGGCGACAAGTGGGGGTTCGTCAACGTCAACCTGCGGCCCTACTACGCCGAGGGCTCCAAGACGCTCGCGTACGAGATCGCCGAGCAGCTCGGCTGGCGGCTGCCGGAGCAGATCATCATCCCGATCGCGTCCGGCTCCCAGCTCACCAAGATCGACAAGGGCTTCAAGGAGCTGATCCGGCTCGGGCTGGTCGAGGACCGGCCCTACAAGATCTTCGGGGCGCAGGCGCTCGGCTGCTCGCCGGTGTCGGCGGCCTACAAGGCGGGCCACGACGTGGTCCAGCCGGTCAAGCCCGACACCATCGCCAAGTCGCTGGCCATCGGCAACCCCGCCGACGGCCCCTACGTGCTCGACATCGCCCGGCGCACCGGCGGCGCCGTCGAGGACGTGACGGATGCCGAGATCGTGGCGGCCATCAAGCTGCTGGCCACCACGGAGGGCATCTTCGCCGAGACGGCCGGCGGCGTCACGGTGGGCGTGCTGAAGAAACTCGTCGAGACCGGGCAACTCGACCCGGAGGCCGAGACCGTGGTGCTCAACACCGGCGACGGGCTGAAGACGCTCGACGCCGTGGTGGCCGACGCGCAGCCCACGGCCGTGATCAGGCCCTCACTCGACGCGTTCCGCGCGACTGTCTGACAACCAGGAAAAGGCGAGGTTTACCATGAGCGTTACTGTGCGGATTCCCACGATCCTGCGGACCTACACCGGGGGCAACGCGGAAGTGAGCGGGGAGGGCGCGACTCTCCGTGACGTCCTGGCCAAGCTCGATTCCGACTATCCGGGCATTGGCGGACGTATTCTGGATGAATCGGGCAAAATTCGGCGTTTTGTCAACGTCTATGTGGGGGAAGAGGACGTCCGATTCGCCCAGGGCCTCGACACTCCCGCCCCGGAGGGCACGCAGATCTCTATCATCCCGGCGGTCGCGGGCGGCTGACTCCCCGACCGGCAGAGCAATCGTCTAGAAGGCGCCCCTTGTGGGCGCCTTCTCCCTTTTGTGGGAAATACAACCTTGAACTACTCCGCTAGCAGAGAAATAGGGCTTTTGTCGATTGACTCTGTTGCCGACCGCCTTGCCACAGGTATGGTCGAGTGCGATCGTCAGACGGATATCCCCATAAGTCGTGGCGATTGTGGGTCTCGCAGAGGAATGGGCGAGATCTCTTAGCCCAGTAAGAGGAGTCGGAAGTGGCGCAGGGCACCGTCAAGTGGTTCAACGCGGACAAGGGCTACGGCTTCATCGCGGTAGACGGTGGTAAGGATGTATTCGTCCATTACTCGGCAATCCTGATGGACGGGTACCGCTCTCTCGAGCAGGGACAACGAGTCGAGTTCGAGATCACGCAGGGTCAGAAGGGGCCGCAGGCGGAATCCGTCCGCGCTGTCGCCTAGCTGACGCACGTCGGTAGATCACACGTCAGCGCAGTGCGTGTGACCTGCCACTTCACCATCGGGTACGGCGGGTCGCCCGGGGCCCGCCGTACGGACTTCTTGACGGCGAGTTGTTGACCTGGCCAAGGCTGGAGTCGGCTTGCACTCGCATGGGTAGAGTGCTAAACAGTTCGTTGGCACTCTATGCTGATGAGTGCCAACGGGGATCGAGACGATGGGGCCTGCCGGAACGGAGATGTGGGCCCACATGCCGTCGCGGGCGTCGGCTCGGTCTCATCAAGGACACCCTGCATCTGGGAGGTCTCGCCTGATGGCAGCCAAGATGATCGCGTTTGACGAGGACGCCCGGCGCGGTCTCGAGCGCGGGATGAACCAGCTCGCCGACGCCGTGAAGGTCACGCTCGGCCCCAAGGGCCGCAACGTCGTGCTGGAGAAGAA
>NZ_JBFAOH010000055.1:0-32272 GCF_040675175.1 Nonomuraea sp. NPDC049649 | reverse complement strand
GCTCGACGGTGTCCCCTACGACCCCGCCAAACACGGCGCCGCAGCAGCGCTCAACGAGTTCGTTGCTGCCTGAGGTTGACACAGGGAGTGTCATGCTGCCACCTCAACGGGAGTGTTCCTGCCGAGCGCCTGGGCGGCCCGCCGTTCCTCGCGCCGCAGCGCGATCCTGCTGGTGATCTCGTTGGCGATGACCACGAGGAGGACGATGGTGCCCTGCATGATCGTGATGACCGAGGGCGGCACGTCGGCGAACTGCAGCGGTCCCTGCGCCCGGTCGAGGAAGCCGAACAGCAGCGCGGCCACCGCGATGCCCGCGGGTTTGTTCCGGCCCAGCAGGGCCACGGCGATGCCGAGGAAGCCCAGGCCGGGGGTGAAGTTGGAGCCGAAGGCGTGCCGGTCGCCGAGGATCTCGGGCAGCCCGATCAGGCCGGCGACCGCGCCGGAGAGGATCATCGCGGAGATGACCATCCGCTTCGGGTCGACGCCCGAGGCGAGCGCGGCCGGCGGGTTCAGGCCGCTGGCCTTGATCTCGAATCCGAACCTGGTCCGCTCCAGCACCAGCCACATTCCGATGCCGAGCAGGACCGCCACGATCAGGAAGCCCCACAGCCCGCTGCCGCGCGGGGCGGGCAGCCCGAACATCTCGATCAGGAAGTTCATGTCGGGAAACCAGCCCGACTCCGGCAGCACGGGCGTGCTCGTGGTGAGCTGGCCCTCCACCCGCTCGCCGGCGAACGGGCCGCGGACGAGGAACGCGGCCAGGTTGATCGCGACGTAGTTCAGCATGATCGTGGAGATGACCTCGTTCACCCCCCGGGTCACCTTCATCACGGCCGGGATCAGCGCGTACAGCCCGCCCACGATCGCCGCCACGATGATGATCACCGCGATCTGGATGGGGGCGGGCGCGACGAACAGCGAGCCGACGTAGGCGGCGCAGATGGCGGCGATCCGGTACTGGCCCTCGACGCCGATATTGAACAGGCCCATCCGGAAGCCGATGGCGACCGCCATGCCGGCGATGAACAGCGGCACCGCCCGGTTGACCATGCTGGCGATGCTGCCCGACACCGCGCGGTCGGTCGCGCCGAAGTCGAAGAACGCGGCGAACGCGGCCGCGGGACTGGCGCCCGCGGCGACGATCGCCACGCTGGAGATGCCGATGGCCACCACGATGGCGACGACGGCGCCTGCGACGGTCAGCAGCGCCCTGAAGAGCCCCGCGGGCATCACGCCTCCTCAGTGCCGGTGATGGCACCGGTCATGTAGCCGCCCAGCCGCTCAGGCGTGACGCCGGACGGGTCGAGCCGGGCGGCGAACCGCCCTCGGTAGATCACGTACAGCGTGTCGGACAGGCCGATCAGCTCGTCGAGGTCCGCCGAGATCAGGAGCACGGCCAGCCCGGCGGCGCGGGCGGTGCGCAGGTGCTCCCAGATGGCGGCCTGCGCGCCCACGTCGACGCCGCGGGTCGGGTGGGCGGCGATGAGGACCTTGGGCTCGCCGCTCATCTCGCGGCCGACGATGAGCTTCTGCTGGTTGCCGCCGGACAGGGCCAGCGCCAGCGTGTCCACGCCCGGCGTGCGGACGTCGTACCACTCGACGATGCGCTGGGTGTCGGCCTTGGACGCGCGCCGGTTGATCCAGAACCCGCGGCGGGCCGGCGGCCTGGTCTGGTGGCCGAGCACGCGGTTCTCCCAGAGCGACGCCTCCAGCAGCAGGCCCTGGCGGTGGCGGTCCTCGGGGATGTAGCCGATGCCGGCCTCGCGGCGGCGCAGCGTGGACCAGGCGGAGATGTCCTCGCCGTCGAGGCTGAGGCCGCCGCGCGCCTCGCGGATGCCCATGATGGCCTCGATGAGCTCGGACTGGCCGTTGCCCTCGACGCCCGCGATGCCGACGATCTCGCCCTTGCGGATCTCGAACGAGACCTCGTCCAGCAGGCGCCGCCCGCCCTCGGCTTCCATGGTCAGGCCGGACACCTGGAGCATGACGGTGTCGGTCACCGTGGACTCGCGGGTCTCGGGGGTGGGCAGTTCGCTGCCGACCATGAGCTCGGCGAGCTGGCGGGCGGTGGTGCCGGCGGGGTCGACGCTGGCCACCGTGGTGCCGCGCCGGATCACGGTGATCGCGTCGGCGATGCTGAGCACCTCGTCGAGCTTGTGCGAGATGAAGATGACGGTGAGGCCCCCGGCCTTGAGCTCGCGCAGGTTCTCGAAGAGCTCGTCGACCTCCTGCGGGACGAGCACGGCGGTCGGCTCGTCGAGGATGAGGATGCGCGCACCCCGGTAGAGGACCTTGAGGATCTCCACCCGCTGGCGGTCGCCGACGCCGAGGTCCTCCACCAGCCGGTCGGGGTCGACCCGGAGCCCGTGGCGCTCGGCCAGCTCGTTGATGCGGCGGCGGGCACCGGCCTTGTCGAGCTTGCCCGCCCGGCTCGGCTCGGCCCCCAGGATGATGTTCTCCAGCACCGTGAAGTTGTCGGCCAGCATGAAGTGCTGGTGGACCATGCCGATGCCGGCGTCGATGGCGTCGCTCGGGGTGCGGAAGGCGACATCCCGGCCGTCGACCTTGATCGTGCCCTCGTCCGGCTTCTGCATGCCGTAGAGGATCTTCATCAGCGTCGACTTGCCGGCACCGTTCTCCCCGACGATCGCGTGCACCGTGCCGGGCTCGACGGTGAGGCAGATGTCATGGTTCGCCACGACACCGGGGAAACGCTTGGTGATGCCCTCCAGCTGGACGGCGGGGGGCACCGCGGCGGCGGTCTCAGCGTTCATCGGCCGCTCATTCGATCTCTCCTAGAGGCAGAAGCAGACCGAAGGGCCCGGTCGCAAAGGCCGGGCCCTCGGTGGATCATTCCTCAGATCACGGCTGGCTGGGGACCGTGATCTTGCCGTCGACGATGTCCTTCTTGGCGGCCTCGATCTGGTCGGCGATGTCGTCGATCTCGCCACCGGTGGTGGCCAGGCCCACGCCGTCCGCCTTCAGGTCGTAGACGATGTCGGTGCCGCCCTTGGCGCCGCCCTGGAACGCCTTGATGAACTCGAAGACGCCGACGTCGACGCGCTTGAGCATCGAGGTCATGATGACCTCCTTGAGCTCGGGCTCCTTGACCGTCTCGCGCTGGTCGGAGTCGACGCCGATGGCCTTCTTGCCGGCCGCCGCGGCGGCCTGGAACACGCCGAGGCCGGAGTCGCCGGCGGCGTGGTAGACGATCTCCGCGCCGTCCTGGAACATCTTCTCGGCCGCGACCTTGCCCTTGTCGGGGGCGCGGAAGCCGGTGAAGTCGCCGTCCGGCGTGAGGTACTTGACGTCGATCCTGGCGTCGCTCTTGACCGACTTCACGCCGGCCTCGAAGCCCGCCTGGAACTTCTTGATCAGCTCGGTCTCGACACCGCCGACGTAGCCGACGTGGCCGCTCTCGGCCTTCAGCGCCGCGGCGACACCCGCCAGGTAGGAGCCCTGCTCCTCGGCGAAGAGGAGGCCGGTCACGTTGGGGGCGTTGGAGGCCGAGTCGACGATCGCGAACTGGATCTCCGGGTACTCCTCGGCGGCCTTCTTGATGTCCTCGCCGTAGGCGAAGCCGACGCCGATGATCGGGTTGTAGCCCGCGTCGGCGAGCTGGGTGAGCAGTTCGCCGCGGTTCGAGCCGTCTCCCGCCGGGCTCAGCTCCTTGATCTCCGCGCCCAGCTCGGCCTGGGCCCTCTCCAGGCCCGCGTAGGCGGCGTCGTTGAACGACTTGTCACCGCGACCACCGATGTCGAACGCCAGGCCGACCTTGAGCGCGCCCTCGGCGGGGGCGCTGCTCTCCGCCGACGAGTCCGTGCCGGCCGTCGTGTCCCCACCGGTGCTGCCGCCGCCGCACGCCGCGGCGGCCATCAGCATGGCTCCGGCCAGCGCGCCGGTCGCAAACCTGCCGAATCGCTTGCTGAGCAAGGCGACTCCTTCCCATCTCCCCGCCGTCAAACTTCATCGCAGGCGCGAAGAAATGCACGGCAACCCTGCACGGAAGATAGTTGGTTGACCTGGTCATACCAAACCAGCACACAGGGTCGCAATCGCTCCGTTATCGACCCCAAGCGCGACTGTGACCTGCGACCCCTCGTACCGCATCGCAGCCTTTGCCCATTTTTTGGCCTCGTCCTCCCGTCTGATGGCATCGATCATGACAAGGCACGCCCGCACCGGCGAACCACCTGGAGTCCTGTGACGCACCCCTGAAAGGCGATCGCCGTGCCCTTGACGGCGGCCCTGGCCCTCACCCTGGCCTCCGCGCCGCCCACCGCCCCGGCGGCATGATCGGCGTCTCGCGTGCTGGCCGAGGGTGGTCTTCGGCAGGTTCTCCTGACATGCGACGGCGGCGGGAGACGCCCGGTCTCCCGCCGCCGTGAAAAGCCGTCAGGCCAGCGCGGAGGTGATCTCGTCGGCCGAGGGCACGCGGGTGCTCTCGAACAGGGCGGTCAGCGCGGTCGTGGCCATGACCCGCACACCCATCGCGATCGCCCGCTCGTCGACGTCGAACGTGCCCTGGTGGATGTCGTAGGTGATGCCGGTCTCCGGGGAGCGGGTGCCTAGCCGGGCGAAGGCGCCGGGGATCGACTCCAGGTACCAAGCGAAGTCCTCGCCGCCGAGCGACTGCGGGGTGGACACCACCGAGCCCTCGCCGAGCGCGCGCTCCGCGGCCTCGCCGAGCATCTGCACGCAGCCCTCGTCGTTGACCACCGGCGGCACGCCGCGGGTGTACTCCATCGAGGCCTCGATCCCGTACGCGCCCGCGACCGACTCCAGCAGCGCCTTGATCAGGTCGGGGGCGGCGTGCCAGGCCTCCTCGTCGAGGCAGCGGACCGTGCCCTCGGCCACGCCGTCGTCGGGGATGGCGTTGGCGGCCGTGCCGGCCTCGACCCGGCCCCAGACGAGGCTGAGCGAGGAGCGCGGGTCGACCCGGCGCGACAGCGCGGCGGGCAGCTCGGTGAGCACCTTGGCCAGCGCGAAGACCAGGTCGGCGGTGAGGTGCGGGCGGGCGGTGTGGCCGCCGGGGCCGGACACCCGGATGACGACCTTGTCGCAGGCCGAGGTGATCGGGCCGCTCTTGAGGCCGAGCTGGCCCACGTCGACGCGGGGGTCGCAGTGGAGGCCGAAGATGCGGTCGACGCCGCTGATGCCGCCCTGGGCCATCACTTCGAGCGCGCCGCCCGGCAGCTCCTCGGCGGGCTGGAAGATCAGCCGCACCCGTCCGGGCAGCAGCCCGGCCGCGGCCTGCTGGGCGAGGAAGAGCGAGGTGCCGAGCAGGATCGTGGTGTGCACGTCGTGGCCGCACGCGTGGCAGGCCCCCGGCACGGTGGAGCGGTAGGCGACGTCCTTCTCGTCCTGGAGGGGCAGCGCGTCGATGTCGGCGCGTAGCGCGATGGTGGGGCCGTCGCCGCTGCCCACGTCGCAGATGATCCCGGTGCCGCGCGGCAGCACCGACGGGTTCAGCCCGGCGGCCACGAGCCGCTCGGCGATCCGCTGCGTCGTGCGGTATTCGGCGAAGGCCAGCTCAGGATGCATGTGCAGGTCGCGGCGGAATGCCACGAGGTCCTGCTCGGTCTCCACCAGGAACGCGTCGAGTTCCCCTCGAAGCTCACGCCCCTGCATCAGTCACCATCCCGTCCCGTGCCATGCGTCGTCCACTGCCCGGATATCGCACGGCCAATAGCGCCGTATACGTCCTTTGTCCACTGTGGCCGGCTGTTCGTTCGGAGCAGCCGTCCGGCCAAACACGATTGCCGCACACCCGGATGTCTCGGGGATCGTCAGCGCGGGGCGCGACTCTCGGTCGCCTGAACTGCTGCAGCCCGGAATCACAGCGATCGGCCGTGGAACCCTGGCGATGCTCCCGACTTTATCGCTCTCGTGGGGCTTCGCGCTGACGACTACACCAAAAGTTGGCCGACGGCATGCCCGTAACCTCGGGCCGTCACGGAGGGTAAGGGGTCACTTAGCCCAAAAATAGTCACAAGGGATCATTAGATCGTGACCCGTGGCCGCCACTTCCAAACGTGGTGTCCGATTCCGAATCGCGTCACCTTCAGCCACGCTCATAACACTACCGCGCTGGCTGCTTTCGGGGGAATTGCGTGTTTCACTCGCTATATGATCACGAACATCCCGTTCGGGGAGAAGTATGCCGGGTTGAGCATCTTCGCACCCACAGAGGGAACTCTGGTGGTCGTGCCCTCGCTCTCCCTCCCCCAGGATGAGCTGCGCCGCATCACCGGCGCGCGATGCTACGAGGAGCGCCTGCTCTTCCTGCTGCTCACGCTCCGCGAGCCCGGCGTCAACGTGATCTACCTGTCGTCCGCGCCGATCGACCCGGCGATCATCGACTACTACTTCCGTTTCCTGCCCGATCCGGAGGAGGCGGCCAAACGGCTGACGCTGATCAGCCTCGACACCCCGGACGCGCAGCCCCTCACCCGGACGCTACTGTCCCGTCCCGACGCCCTGGAACGGCTGCGCGCGGCCATCGACGGCGACGCCTGGGTGGTCCCCTTCGTGCTCAGCGAGCTGGAGGAGGAACTCGCCTCGTTACTCTCCGTGCCCCTCTACGGCCCGGCCACGTCCCTGGCCTACTACGGCTCCAAGAGCGGCTCCCGCGAGATCGGCGCCGAAGCCGGCGTGCCCATGCCGCGCGGCTTCCGTGACCTCTACACGCTCGCCGACATCGAGGACGCCCTCGAGTCGCTGCCGGGCGACCGGCTCATCGTCAAGCTGAACGACGCCTACTCCGGCCTCGGCAACGCGATCGTGCCCCGGGGCGACCTGCGGGCCACCAGCTTCGCGGCCGCGGGCGAGACCTGGACCACCTTCGCCGAGAAGGTACGCGAGCGCGGCGCGGTCGTCGAGGAGTTCATCGAGCACGAGCCGCTCTACTGCCCGAGCGCGCTGGCCAGCATCTCCCCCGGCGGCGCCTACGAGGTGGTCGCCACCCACGACCAGGTGCTCGGCGGCCCGAACAACCACGTCTACCAGGGCTGCACGTTCCCGGCCGCGTCCGAGTACCGGGACGAGGTCGGCGACTCCGCCGGGCGCATCGCCGCCGCGCTGGCCGCCAAGGGCGTGATCGGCCTGTTCGGCATGGATTTCTTCACCATGAAGACCGACGCCGGCTACGCGGCGCTGCTCTGCGAGATCAACCTGCGCATCGGCGGCACGACCCACCCGTACGGGGCCGCGCTGCTGACGACCGGCGCCACCTACGACCCCGCCACCGGCCTGCTGATGGCCGACGGCCGGGCCAAGTACTACACCGCGACCGACAACTGCTCGGCCGACTGCCTGCGCGGGCGCACCCCCGAGCAGGTGCTGCGCCGGGCCGACCGGCTCGGCCTCGGCTTCGACCACGACCGCCGCACCGGCAACGTCTTCCACCTGCTCGGCGCCATCCCCGAGCACGGCAAGCTCGGCTTCACCTCCATCGCCGACTCCCGCGAAGAGGCGGACGAACTGCACCGCGAGACCCGCCGCGCCCTCTGCGGCTAACTTCCCTGACGCGACCGCGTACGAAGGCCCCGCCAGCCGATCACGCCCAGCACGATCCCCAGCACGACGTTGACCACGATGAGCACGCCGTGCACCACGTAGAAGCTGGTCTCGTGGCCGTCTCTGAGGTTGAATCCCAGGTTGATCCACTCGATCACCATGAACGCGCCGAGCGCGACGAGGAATCCAGCGATCTTTCGTGACATGACCATCTCTCTAGCGTCTGCAGCGGATCTTCAGGGGATGTGTCGGCACATGGGCCACAACACGAAGCTACGCTGAGTCCGCGATGTGGATGAAACTGGTGCCAATTACGGCAATCTTCACGGCGGTGACGTTCGTCGGGGCGGCACAGGCATCCCCGACTCCCCCGCCGGTCGGCGGTGACCTGCTGGGCAGCCGCGGCCTCGTCAAGCCGAGCGGGTTCAAGGCACCCCCGAAAACCAAGGCGACCTCGTACGTGATCGCCGACTACGAGACCGGCCAGGTGCTCGCGGCGAAGGACCCGCACGGCCGCTACCGCCCGGCGAGCACGCTCAAGATGCTCACCGCGGCCACGCTCATCCCCAAGCTCGACAAGAAGCTCAAGGTCAAGCCGAGCCGGGAGGCCGTCAACCAGGAGGGTAGCGCGGTCGGCCTGCAGACCAGGAAGATCTACACGGTCGAGGACCTGTTCAGGGCCCTGATGATGTCGTCCGGCAACGACGCGGCCATGGCACTGGCCGAGGCGAACGGCGGCCTCGACAAGACCATGGCCGACATGAACGCCGAGGCCAAGCGGCTCCAGGCGAACGACACCGTCGCCAAGACGCCCAGCGGCCTGGACAAGCCCGGCCAGGCCAGCTCCGCCTACGACCTGGCCCTCATCGCCCGGGCGGGCCTGTCCAACGCCGACTTCCGCCGTTACGTGAGCACCAAGACGGCCAAGTTCCCCGCGCCGAAGAAGTGGTACGAGATCAGCAACCACAACAAGCTGCTCTGGCGCTACGAAGGCATGATCGGCATCAAGAACGGCTGGACGTCGAAGGCCCAGAGCACGTTCGTCGGCGCCGCCACCCGCGACGGCCACACGATCATCGTGTCCATCATGAAGCACAAGGGCTACTTCTGGGACGAGGTGGCGGACCTGCTCGACTGGGGCTTCGCCGCCCGGGGCAAGACGACGCCCGTCGGGCAGCTCGTCGACCCGCTGCCCGACGAGCCGCCCCAGCAGCAGGCCGCGCCCGTCCCCACACCCGACACCACCCCGTCGCCCAGCCGGCAGCCGATGATCGACGCGGCGGCCTCCGAGCAGACCGACAACACGCGCGCGATGGGCTCCATCGTGATCGGCAGCGGGCTGCTGTTCGGGCTGGCCTGGCTCGGATACGGCATCCACCGCAGGCGCCGCCGGTCATAACGCGCCCGCCGGCCTCCCCGTCGACGGCAGCGGCGAGGGCGAGGGCGGCGGCGCGCCCCCGGCCGTGGCGGTCCACGCGGCCACATACAGGACGAGCCGGGTGGAGAAGTTGATCCACAGCAGCAGTCCGACCATGACCGCGAACGCGCCGTAGATCGGGTTCTGCAGCGTCGAGGCGAGCAGCAGCGAGGCGACCTGCTTCAGCACCCCGAACCCGACCGCGCCGAGCAGCGCGCCCTTGGCCAGCACCTGGAACGGCTGATCCGGCCTGGCCACCCAGCCCAGCGCGATCATGAACAGCACCCAGTCGGCGGCGAGGCTGCCCACCACGCCCACCAGCCCGGTCAGCGCGGTCACCCCCGCCGAACTGTCACCGAACAGGAAATGCGCCACCGCCGCCGTCGCCGTCGTCGCCAGCCCGCCCACCAGCACCGACACGATCAGCGTCACCCCCAGCAGGAGCAGCGAGACCAGGTCGCGCAACTTCCCCAGCAGGAACGAGGGCGGCGGCGACACGATCATGCAGATCTCCCGCAGCGCCCCGCGCAGCGCGTCCACCGCCCCCAGCCCCGCATACAGCAGGCCCAGCAGACCGATCAGGCCCGCGGTCGCCTTCGCCCCCTTGATAGTCTCCAGGTCCAGCTGCCCCGCCAGCCCGGGCAGCCGCTCCACGATCGCCGCCTCCAGCGCCCCCGCCACCTCCGCGCTGACCGTCACCACATACCCCAGCAGCGCGAACGCCAGCGCGATCAGCGGGAAGAAGGACAGGAACGCGAAGTACGTCACCCCGCCCGCCAGCCGGTCCCCGGACTGCGCCTGATAGCGCCGGACGGTCTTGATCAGGTGATCGACGGACGGCCGGCGCACCCGCCACGCCTCCACCAGCCGCCTGGCCCGGTCCTTCATCGACCGGATCCGCCCGGTCAGGCTCGCCCTCACGCCCCTGACCTGCCCGGGCCGAGCCGTGTGTACCCCTCGGCTTCCGCATCCGGCCTGGCTCGCACGTACACCCATCTGACGTCGCCCGGCGCCTACGCCCGCCTGTGGTTTCCCGGCGCGCACGCTCACCTTGAGAGTTACCTGGCGCGCACCCTCACCTGGGGTTGGCCGGTGCGTACCGGACCGCCAGGCGGGCGAGCGCCACGGCGGCGAGGAGGAGGCCGAAGTCGCGCAGCGCGACGTCGAAGTAGCCGGGGACGGTCAGCAGGTTGAGGATGATCCCCGCCAGCCAGACGGCCACGAGCAGGCCGCCGAACCGCGGCGCCACCGCGACGACGACCCCGGCCAGGATCTCGACGACGCCCACGGCGTACATGGCCTGCTGGGCGGTTCCGGGGACGATGCCGTCGATCCAGGGGGCGAGGTAGGTCGGCCAGTCCACGAGCAGGTTCGTGAACTTGTCGAGCCCGAACAGGATCGGGGCGACGGTGAAGGCGGTGCGCAGGACGAGGAACGCCTGGTAGCCGGGGTCGGTCAGGGTCGCGCTGTCCTTGGAGGCGACTGAGCCCATGATGATCTCCTTCTAAAAATGGCTTGCGTTAGCATTAGAACGCTGCAGTTTTCTTTCGTCAAGCATGATTGGTTTTAGAATTCATGAGCGAGCCCCTGGAGACACGCGTCTCCGCCGTCGCGGCGCTCGACGAGCCCACCCGGCGCCGGCTCTACGACCACGTCGTCCGCCAGTCCCAACCGGTGAGCCGGGACGAAGCCGCCGAGGCGCTCCAGCTCCCGCGGACCACCGCGGCCTTCCACCTCGACCGGCTCGCCGACGCGGGCCTGCTCGACGTCGTCTACGAACGCCGCACCGGCCGCTCGGGCCCCGGCGCCGGCCGGCCCTCCAAGCTGTATCGCCGGTCGACGCGCCAGCTCACCGTCTCCGTCCCCGAGCGCCGCTACGACCTCGCCGGACGCCTCCTCGCCGCCACCCTGGAAGAGGCCGGACGCTCCGGGGAGCCGCCTCAGGAGGTGCTGGTGCGGCGCGCGTACGAAGTCGGCAGGGAGTTCGGCTCGGCGGCGCGCCCGGACGGCGACCAGACCGGCCAGGACGCGGTCCTGCGTCTTCTGGAGGAGTACGGGTTCGAGCCGCGCGTCGAAGACGGCGAGGTGCTCCTCGGCAACTGTCCCTTCCACGCCCTCGCCCAGGACTTCACCGAACTGGTCTGCGGCATGAACCTGCACCTGCTCGACGGCGTCCTCGACGGCCTCTCGGCCACCGGGTATCGCGCCCGCCTCGCCCCGGGACCCGACCACTGCTGCGTCCGCCTCGAACCCACGGGGACGGAAGGCCGCCCGTGACCAGCGGCCACATCACCACGAACCAGCCGATGGTCGTTGACGGGGGTTGATCTTCGGCAGGTTCAAAGGGTGATCTTCGGCAGATTTGAAGGCAACCCTTCGGCAGATTTGAAGTCTGAGGACTCTGTGCGCATGCGAGAAGGACTCGACTACCTGCCTTGACGTGCGGATTTGCTCGGGAACTGTTCGTACGGGGAGGGCCGCGACGCGACTGACTACGAAGCGCTTTCGACGCCGAGGGATGGCCTCCTACAGGAGCCGGTGCTCCTTCGCCCAGCGGGGAAGCTCGATGCCCGTGCAGGGAAGGCGCATGCCGTCGCGCAGCCTGGGATCTCGTGGAAGGTTTCTGCGGCTGCTAGGGCTGGTCGGTGGAGACGTTCGCTACGCGGTGGAGGGCGTCGAGATGCGCTGTCATCGCCTCGCGTCCCGCTTCGGTGGCGACCAGCCAGGTGCGCGGACGCTTTCCGACGTGACCCTTGTGGAAAGTGCGCGTGGTGGTTGCCGACGGGGGGTTTCTCGGTGGGGGTCCGGCGTGTTCGTCTCTCGGCGTCTGTAGGACATTTGCGTGGCGCTCCGGTCAAGGACGTGGGAGACGCCTGAGCTGTCAGGCGCGAAGCGCCGGGCTTTTCGCGCCGCAGGCGCGCTCAGAGACACAGTCTGAGCCGGGGGTCGCGGAGCGACTGAGGGCGAAGTCCATTGCGCCGAAGGCGGGTTCTGGACAGCGAAGCTGCTGCCGCGCCGCAGGCGCGTTCCAGGAAGAACAGCCTGAGCCGCAGGGGCGCGTAGCGGCTGACGGCGAAGCCCTTTGCGCCGAAGGCGTGGCTGGTACGTCGCGGAGCGACTGGCCGCGAAGCCCGTTGCGCGGTAGGCGCCCCCGGGAGGGCGCCTGAGGCTTCGGTGCCGCAAAGCGGCTGGGAGGCGGAGTCCTTGGGTTTGGGGCTCGCCTGAGGGCTAGTGGGCGGGGAGGAAGCCGACCCGGTCGCGGACTTCGGCCATGGTGCGCTGGGCGACGGCGCGGGCCCGCTCGGCGCCCACGGCCAGCATCCGGTCCAGCTCCGCCTCGTTGGCGAGCAGCTTCTCGGTGCGTTCGCGGATGGGGGTGAAGGTTTCGATGACCGCTTCGGCGACGTCCTTCTTGAAGGTCCCGTACCCCTGGCCCTCGTAGCGGGCCACCAGGTCGGGGATGGGCGTGCCGGTCAGCGCGGACTGGATGCGCAGCAGGTTGGAGATGCCGGCCTTGTTCTCCTCGTCGAAGCGGATCTCCGTCTCGGTGTCGGTGACGGCGCGCATGATCTTCTTGCGCAGCGGCCCGGGCTGTTCGAGGACGTCGAGGATGCCGCCGGGGCTGGAGGAGGACTTGGACATCTTCGCGGTCGGGTCCTGGAGGTCGGTGATCTTCTCGACCTCTTTCAGGATGTACGGCTCGGGGATGGTGAAGGTGTCGCCGAAGCGGTGGTTGAACCGCTGCCCGAGGTCGCGGGTGAGCTCCAGGTGCTGCTTCTGGTCGGCGCCGACGGGGACGCTGTTGGCCTGGTAGAGCAGGATGTCGGCGGCCTGGAGGATCGGGTAGGTGAACAGGCCGACGCTGGCGGCGCTCTCCCCGAACCTGGCGGACTTGTCCTTGAACTGGGTCATCCGCCCGGCCTCGCCCATGCCGGTGAGGCAGGTGAGGACCCAGGCCAGCTCGGTGTGCTCACGGACGTGGGACTGCACGAACACGGTGGAGCGCTCCGGGTCGAGCCCCGCGGCGAAGAGCTGGGCGGCGGCGACGCGGCTGCGGCGGCGCAGCGCGGCGGGCTCGGTGGGCACGGTGATCGCGTGCAGGTCCACCACGCAGTAGAAGGCGTCGTGGGTCTCCTGCAACGTGACCCACTGGCGAACCGCACCCAGGTAGTTGCCCAGGTGGAAGGAGTCCGCGGTGGGCTGGATGCCGGAGAGAACACGAGGTCTGGCCATAGCCACCAATTGTGTCAGGTCTCGGCTTCTGGCGGCGACTCGATCACGGGGAGTCGTTTCACGCGGACTCGGGCGATGCGGCGGCCGTCGAGTTCGGTGACGGTGAGTTCGAAGCCGTGGACTTCGACGGCGTCGCCGATGTCGGGGACGTGTCCGAGCATGGCCATGACGAAGCCGGCCAGTGTCTCGTAGGGGCCGTCGGGCAGGCGGATGCCGGTTTCGTCGGCGAAGTCGTTGAGGTTGGTGAGCCCGTCGATCTCTCTGATGCCGGCGGGCAGGATGACGGACTCGTCCTCGACGTCGTACTCGTCCCTGATGTCACCGATGAGCTCTTCAACCAAATCCTCCATGGTGACGATGCCGGCGGTGCCCCCGTACTCGTCGATGACGATGCACATGTGCTGTCCTTCGTCGCGCATCTCGGAGAGCGTGGTGAGCAGCCGTTTGGAGGCGGGCACGAACTTGGCGGGCCGGATGGGCACGAGTTCGCTGAGCGGTTCGGTGCGGCCGGTGAGCACGGGGTCGAGCAGGTCTCTGACGTGCACGAAGCCGATGACCTCGTCGTAGGTCTCGCGGTAGACGGGGAAGCGCGAGTGCGGCAGCGCGGCGGCCAGCACGGCCGCCTCGGCGAGCGGCGTGTCGGCCTCCATGAACTCGACCTCGGTGCGCGGCAGCATGACCTCGCGGAGCTGGCGTTTGCCGGCGGCGAAGACTTCGGCGATGAGGTTGCGCTCGTCGGTGGTGAGCTCGGCGTGGCCGACGACCATGTCGCGCAGTTCTTCGGTGGTGACCTCTTCCCGGTCGGCTTTGGGGTTGCCGCCGAGCAGCCGGACGACGAGGTCGGTGGATTTGGACAGCGCCCAGATGACCGGGCGCGACAGCATGGCGAGCCGGTCGAGGAACGGGGCGACGACCAGCGACAGGCCTTCGGCCCGCTGGAGGGCGAGGCGTTTGGGGGCGAGCTCGCCGAGCACGAGGGAGACGTACGAGATGGCGAGGGTGACCAGCACCAGCGCGAGCACGGAGGCGAGGCCCTCGGGCACGCCCCGGCGTTCGAGCACGGGTGAGAGCTGCACGCTGAGCCGGTCGGCACCGAACGCGGCCGAGAGCATGGTGGCGACCGTGACCCCGATCTGCACGGCGGACAGGAAGCGGTTGGGGTCGCGGGCGAGCTTGGCGACGCGTTCGCCGCGGCGGCCCTGCTGGGCCAGTTTGCGCACCTGGCTCTCACGCAGCGAGACCATGGCTATCTCGGCGGCGGCGAAGAAGCCGCCGACCAGGATGAACAGCAGGACCACGGCGATGTTGGCCGCGATGGTGTCAAACATGGTGGTTGGCAGCGTATACGGGCCTCTTCCCGCGTATGCTGAACAGCAAGCCGTACAAAATCAAACATATCCGAACGGGAGTCAACATGAGGCTGCTGGTCACCGGCGGCGCGGGGTACGTCGGCAGCGTCGTAGCGGCGCAGCTCGTGGAGGCGGGCCACGACGTCGTCGTGCTGGACGACCTGTCCACCGGCCACGCGGACGCGGTGCCCGACGGCGCGTCGTTCGTGAAGGCGTCGATCGCCGACGCCGGGCCGGCGCTCGACGGGGTCGACGCGGTGCTGCACTTCGCGGCCAAGTCGCTGGTCGGCGAGTCGGTGGAGAAGCCGGGGCTCTACTGGGCGAACAACCTCGGCGGCACCCTGGCCCTGCTGGAGGCGATGCACGAGCGCGGCGTGCGCAAGATCGTGTTCTCCTCGACGGCGGCCACGTACGGCGAGCCGGAGCGGTCACCGATCCGGGAGGGCGACCCCACGCGCCCGACCAACCCGTACGGCGCCACCAAGCTCGCCGTGGACGCCGCGCTGACGGCCTTCGCCGGGCTGCGCGGCCTGGGCGCGGTGAGCCTGCGCTACTTCAACGTGGCCGGCGCCTACGGCCGCTACCGCGAGCGGCACACGGTCGAGACCCACCTCATCCCGAACGTGCTCAAGGTGGCCACCGGCGAGCGCGAGGCGGTCAGCGTGTTCGGCACCGACTACCCGACGCCCGACGGCAGCTGCGTGCGCGACTACATCCACGTCGCCGACCTGGCCAGGGCCCACCTGCTGGCGCTGGAGGCGTGCCGGGAGGGCGAGCACCGGATCTACAACCTCGGCAACGGCACCGGCTTCTCGGTGCGGGAGGTGATCGACGTCTGCCGGGAGGTCACCGGCCACGAGATCCCCGCTGTCGTCGGCCCGCGCCGCCCCGGCGACCCGGCCGTCCTGGTGGCCTCGTCGGAGCTGATCCAGCGCGAGCTGGGCTGGCAGCCGGAGCGGACGGAGCTGCGGGACATCGTCAAGGACGCCTGGGAGGCGCTTTCCGGCGTTTGACCCATACCGACGCCGAATATGTGCTGTGATACCTAAATGTGAGGAGCTTTTCACCAAGGGTGACGAAGGTGCTCTTCGGCGTCGTCGTCATGATGGGCTGCGGGATGGCCGCCGCCGGGGTGGTGTTCGCCACCCCGGAACCCCCGCCGGCCGCTCCCGCCGACCCTTGTCCCGCTTCTACCGACAAATGACGAGGCGCGCGCCCTGCACGGACGCGCGCCTCTTGGTTCGTACGAGCTCGTACGGATCAGATCAGGCCCAGAGCCTCGACCGCTTCCCGCTCCTCCGCCAGCTCCCGCACCGAGGCGTCGATGCGCTCACGGGAGAACGGGTCGATCTCCAGCCCCTGGATGATCTCGAACTTGCCGTCGACCGCGCGCACCGGGAACGACGACACCAGGCCCTCCGGCACCCCGTAGGAGCCGTCGGAGACGACCGCGGCCGACGTCCACTCGGTGCCGTTGACCCAGTCGTAGACGTGGTCGATCGCGGCGTTGGCGGCCGAGGCCGCCGAGGAGGCGCCGCGGGCCTCGATGATGGCGGCGCCGCGCTTGGCGACCGTCGGGATGAACGTGTCGCGCAGCCACTCCTGGTCGACCAGTTCGGCGGCGATCTTGCCGCCCACCTCGGTGTGGAACAGGTCGGGGTACTGGGTGGCGGAGTGGTTGCCCCAGATCGTCATGTTCTTGATCTCGGTCACCGGCACCTGGAGCTTGGCCGCCAGCTGGGAGATCGCGCGGTTGTGGTCGAGGCGGGTCATCGCGGTGAACCGCTCGGCCGGCACGTCGGGGGCGTGGCGCTGCGCGATGAGCGCGTTGGTGTTGGCCGGGTTGCCCACGACCAGCACCTTGATGTCGTCGGCCGCGTGGTCGTTGATGGCCTTGCCCTGCGGTCCGAAGATGCCGCCGTTGGCGCCCAGCAGGTCGCCGCGCTCCATGCCGACCTTCCGCGGCATGGCGCCGACCAGGAGGGCGACGTTGGCGCCGTCGAACGCGACGTTCGGGTCGTCGCTGATCTCGATGCCGGACAGCAGCGGGAAGGCGCAGTCGTCGAGCTCCATCGCGGTGCCCTCGGCGGCCTTGACCGCCTGGGGGATCTCCAGCAGGCTCAGCTTCACCGGGACGTCCGGCCCCAGCAGCTGGCCCGACGCGATGCGGAACAGCAGCGCGTAGCCGATCTGTCCGGCAGCGCCGGTGACGGTCACCTTGACGGGCGTGGCCATGGCCTTTCCCCTCACTCACAAGCTGGTTCGCTGACTTTCGGATGCTATCTGGTCGTCATTCGCAGGGTTCCATCGCGGGCACCTTCAGCTCCGGCTTGAACTCCACGTTGCCGAAATGCTTGGCGAACAGCTGCTCGATCACGCCCTTCCGATAGAGGTCGGCGACCACGCCGGAGATCGCCTTGCAGGTCCGCGCGTCGCCGCGGCGCAGCCCGACGCCGTAGCGCTCGTCGGTGAGCGCGGCGCCGAGCACGCGGAAGCGCACGTTCTCCCGCCCGGCGAACCCGGCCAGGATGACGTCGTCGCCTGGCACCGCGTCCACGGTGCCGTCGAGCAGCATGTCCATGCACTCGGCGTAGTTGCTCGCGGGCACCGGCCGGACCCGCACCCGGTCCTGCACGGCCCCCACCGACGGGCTGTTGACCGCGCAGACCTTCTTGCCCTTCAGGTCGCCGATCGAGTCGAAGGCGCCCTTGTGGACCAGCAGGTCCTGGTGGGCGAGGTAGTACGGGCCGGCGAAGGTCACCTCGGGGTCGTCCACGATCGAGTACGTCGCCACCACGATGTCCACCGTGCCCTCGGACAGCGCGCGCACCCGGGTGGCCGGGGAGACCGCGACGAACTCGATCTCCTTCGCCCCCAGCCCCTCCGCGATCTTCCGGGCCACGTCGACGTCGAACCCCTCGAAGCCGCCGCCGCTCCGCAGCCCGACGCCCGGCAGGTCGCCCTTGACCCCGATGACGATCTTCCCGGTCCCGGCCACCTTCTCGGCCACGCCCGCCACCGACCGCGGCGCCTCGGGGACCTCGGCGGCGCCGGGCCAGAAGGGCAGCGACCAGCCCCTCACCACGGCCACCACGGCGACGGTCACGATCACGGCCAGCGCGGCGGCGAGCGCCACCCACCACTTCGCCCGCCCCGGCTTCCGGTCCGGCGCGGGAGGCGGCCCGCCGTCCGGCTGCTCTCCGGCGATCTCGTACGAGCCCGCCCCGGTGATGTCTTCCCCGTGCGCGCCCGTACCACCGGAAACCTCGTAAGCGCCCGCATCCTCATGCCCCTGCGCGCCCGTACTCTCAGAAGCCTTGTGCTCCTGGAGAGGCTGCGCGGCGGAGACGGCCGGGAAAGCGGTGACGACCGACGCCGGGCCGGAGGCGGGACGGTCGGTGACCGAGACGCGGCTGAACGGGGTGGTGTCGTCCCCCGCCGCCTGCTTGCCCCGGGTCAGCAGTGCCGTGGACGCCCCCACCGTCTCCGGCTGCCCGAGCAGCCGGAGCAGGATCTGGTCGGCGGAGGGCCGGTCGGCGGGCGACTTGGACAGCGCCGCCCGCACCACGCTCCGCAGCGGCTCCGGCATCATGCCCACGTCCACCTCGTGGGTGAGGATCTTGTTGAGCACGATCGCTATCGAGCTGCCCTCGAACACCGACGTCCCGGTGGCCGCGAACGTTATCGTCGCCCCCCACGCGAACACGTCGGTGAACGGCCCGATGTCGTCGCCGGCGATCTGCTCGGGCGCCATGTAGGCGGGGGTGCCGATGGCCCGGCTGGTGATGGTGCCGGTCGAGTCGATGATGCGGGCGATGCCGAAGTCGACCACGCGCGGCCCGTCGGCGGCGATGAGCACGTTGTCGGGCTTGAGGTCGCGGTGGATGATCGAGGCGTGGTGGATGGCGGTCAGCGCGGTGGCGGTGCCGATGGCCAGCCGGTCGAGCGCGGTGCCGGTGAGCGGCCCGTCGGTCTCGACGATGTCGCGCAGCGCCCGCCCGTCGATGTACTCGCTGGCGATGTACGGGGTGTCGCCGTCGAGGTCGGCCTCCACCACCCTGGCGGTGCAGAAGGACGCGACCCGTTTGGCGGCCCGCAGCTCGCGGGCGAAGCGGGAGCGGGCGCTCTTGTCGCCGCTGAATTTCACGTGCAGCAATTTGACGGCGGCCCGCTCGCCGTGCTGGTTGACCCCGAGAAAGACGATGCCCTGCCCGCCCTCGCCGATCCTTCCGGTCAGCCGGAACGACCCCAGCTGGGTGGGATCGCCGGCAACGAGCGGCGAGATCTGCGGCATTCGACTTCCCCATGTGTCCGAACCAGGCCTGACGAGGCAAACTTTACGACGTTGAGGAACTTCCCAGAGAACCGTTAACCGTTCGTGACGTCACGATTCCCGGCCGGGTTCACCTGTCGCAGAGCGTCCCGAGGACGAACTCCCAGTACGACTCGGATATGGGCCCGTCCGGCCCGGTGGGGGCGGTGCTCTGGCTCCCCCACCAGCGCTCCACCCGGATGACCTGTTCGGGGAGCGTCGCCGCGGCCCGGTCGCAGTCGATCACCTCCAGGTCGAGCGCCATCTGCACCCTCTCGCCGGCCCCGATGGTCACGGGGAAGGCGGGGCCCTGGACGCCGGTGAGCCGGACCCCGTCAGCGCGCAGGCCCACGCCGGTGACGGTGGCGGGGAACCAGCCGTCGTTGACGACCGTGTGGTTGAGCCGCACGCTCATGTGCCGGACCCGGCCGGCCTCGTCGTTGAACACGGCGTGCTCGGGGTCGATGCGGTCGAGCCTCAGTCCGGGCACGGCCAGCCCGCTGACCGACGCGCCCAGCCCCAGCAGCGCCACGGCCGCCACCGTCAGGAACGCGGCGCGCAGCCACCGGAGCTCGCGCCTGGTGGCCATTCCGGCGCGTTGATCCAGCCGGCCCCACACGTCATCGGTTATCACTCGGGCACCCCTGTCAGCTTGATCAGCATTCTGCTACTTTCTCCCAGGGCTACGAGGGGTATTTCTTGGGGTTAATACTTTTTCTGGTGTTCCTGGGGGTCACGGCCGCGGTCGCGATGGGGGGCTTCGCCCAGCCGGTTACGCGGCACACACTGGGCAATTTCTCGCGCTTATACCAGGTTGACGTCACCCCGTACAACGGCGCGGCGATTCTGCGTTATCTGCATGTCACGCAGCGTCCGATGTGGACCGGAATGGCCATCGGATTCGCCGTCATGTTCGCGCAGCTGGGCGACAAATCATCCACCGTCGGCCCTTTCTGGCCGGTCACCGGATGGTTCTGCGGTTTCGCCGTGGCCGAAATGTTCCTGGCCCGCCGGGGCGGGCCTCTGGGGCGTCCGCTCGCTTTCCGGCTGGTGCCGCCGTTCGCGGGCGGGCTCTGGGTGTTCGCCGCCGTGGTGTCCGCCGCGCTCGCGCTGGCCTCCGTGTTCCGCTCGTTCGAGGCGGAGGTGGACCTCGCCGAACGCGGCTGGGCGGTGTTCACGCTCGCCGTGGTGCTCACCGTGAGCCTGCTCCTCATGGGGCTGCGGCGGCGGGCGCTGCGCGCGGGGCCCGCCGACCTGGTCTCCGCGGAGTTCGCGATGCGCTGCCGCTCGGCCCGCCTGCTGGTGGCGGGCGGGACGATCGTGGCGATCTGGTCGGCGCCGGGCGGCGACTGGCCTCCCGACGAGCAGGGCTACCGCACGCTCGTCAACCTGCTCGTGCCGCTGCTGGCCTGGTCCCTGGCGCAGGGCCCCGTGCAGCCCACCCCGGCGCACCGGCCGCCGAGATGGCTGACGGCCGGCGCCGTGCTGCTCACGCCCGTCCTCGCGGCCGGCTGGAACGCCGCCGTCGCCGTCCCGGAGGAGCCGCCGCAGCAGGTGCTCATGGAGCCGTACGAGGCGCCGATCCTGTACGCGACGCCCGGCCGGATGTCCCAGTGGACGCTCGCCACGCTGCCGGAGGGCCATGAGGCGGACGACGAGTGGGACCACTCCCACCAGTTCACGCTGGGCGGGGCCGTCACCCGGCTCGCCACCGGTGACGGGGGCAGGCGGACCGGGCCGCTGGCGCTCAGCGGCGACGGCCACCACGTCGCCTACCTCGACTCCGTCACTGGCCGCCTGGTCGTGCGGAACCTCCCCGAGGGCACCACCCGCGACCTCACGGAGCCGCTGCCCGCCGGCGCCGTCCCCCGGCCGCACCTGTCTCGCGACGGCCGCTTCGCGGCGCTGGTGTCCGGCACCGGGACCGAGTTCGTCGACACCCGCACCGGCGTCAGGACCGCGATGCCCGGCGTCCGGCGGGTGCTCGGGCTCGGCCCGTACGGCGTGGTCGGCACCACCGGTCACCCGGCCTTCCCCGGCTCGCCCGACACCGAGCTGATCACCGTGGACCCGCAGGGCCGGGTCCGCAGCCGGGCGCCGTTCGACCCCACCCTCCCGGCCGTGGCCACCCCCGACGGACGCTCCGTGGTCATGCTCAGAGCCGGCGAGGTCGTCACCATGGACGCCCGCACCGGCCGGGTGACCGGCCGGGCGGCGACGAAGCTGCCCCGTCACCACTCCCCGCCGGAACCTGTGGGCTGGTCGGTGAAGGGCAGGCTCGCCGTGCTGATCGTGCCCGCCGGCGACGACCGCGAGTACCACCTGCTCGACCCGCGCACCGGCGGATCGAGCCCGATGAAGGGGCTCAGGAAGGAGCTGGAGGACAGCGTGTTCGGGGTGATCCCGTGAGCGTTCTCTGGCGGCTCTGCGTGGCCGCGGCGGCGCTGCTGGCCGCGGTCTGGCTGATCCGCGGCGACGGCGAGCCGCCCGTGGAGTTCCTGACCCCGGAGCCGAAGGCGCCGGTCCCCTCCGCCCCGGCCGCGGCGGAGCTGACCGGGCCCGCTGCCTCGCCCATCAGGTACGCGTACGAGCCGCACTGCAACGACGACAGCGACGGCTGCACGCACTACATCCTGGTGTCGGCGACGGGCGAGCGGTGGTGGCTGCCGGGCGCCCGCGACGGCGCCCCGTTCGTGCTCTCCGCCGACGGCACCGTGGCCGTCCACCCCCTTGAAGGCAGGTACGTCGCCAGGGACCTGACGACCGGCGAGGTCACGAAGCTACCGGTCAAGGCGCGCGACTCGGCCGGGGAGATGTTCGGCGCCCAGCAGCCGCTGCTCTCCCTCGACGGCCGCCACCTCCTCGTCCAGCACGACCGCGTGGACGAGGACGGCGAGCTCGTGCTGGAACGCCCGATGATCGTCGACATCCGGCGCGGGACCGTCCACCGCCTGCCGAAGGACGCCCGGATCGCCGGCTGGACCACCGAGGGGCTCGCCCTGGTGACCGAGGAACCCGCCCGTGACCGGCCCGGCCACGCCACGTCCGCCGCGTACGTGATCCACTCCCCCGGCGGCCGGGCCGTGCGGCGCTTCACCCTGCCCGGCAACCTGGCCCGCGGCCTGCCGTCACCGTCGGCCCGCACGCTGGCGTCGCTGCCCAGGGAGATCGCCCCGCACGACGTCGTGAGCCCCGGCATCCTGCTCACCGACACCCGCACCGGGCGCACGCTCCGCACGGTCGTGCCACGGCTCCCGGCGGGCCTGAAGGCGGACGGCCTGGTCCGCTGGGAAAGCGAGGACGCCCTGCTGGTCCGCGCCGAAGACCGTCACCGGCGCAGTTCCTACCACGTGGTGGACCTGGAGACCGGGGCGGCCCGGGACCTGCGGGTCGACATGACCCCGGTCGCCGACTACTGGCTCGCCCCGGCGGAGTTCTCCGTGCGGATCGGGTCGGCCCGCTAGTAGACCAGCGCCTTCGCCTTGTACGAGGCGCGCAGGAACGGGTTCTTGAACTTCGGGTACGCGACCGTCGACGGGTCGCCGTCGGAGGTGTAGCGCATGTCGGGGTTGGCCTTCAGCCAGTCGAGCCAGGCCGTCGAGCAGAACTGCGCGCAGTCGCCCTTCTTGTCCATCGCCCTGATGCGGGGGATGCCCAGCGGGTCGAACGACTTGCTGAACGGCGACGCCGCCGGGGTGTAACCGGCCAGGAACACGCCCTGGTGCTGGTAGCCCTTGCCGCGCGCCGCCCACTCCTTCTTGCGCGGCTGCACCCCGTACGGGAGCGCGATCGTCACCGGCTTGACCCCGGCCAGGTCGTTGATCGTCTTGCCGATCGAGCCGATCTGCTCCTGCACCTGCGCGTGCGTACGAGAGCGCAGGTTGTGGTGGTCGCGGGTGTGGTTGCCCAGGTCGAAGCCGTTCGACTTGAGCCAGAGCAGGGTCTGCGCCTGCTCCTCGCGCACGTGCTTGCCGAACATGTCGCGGGTGATGTAGAAGGTCGCGACCGGGCGGAAGCCGGAGTGCCTGGCCGCCACCTCGCGCAGGATGGCGACCGCGGTGTTCGCCTTGGGCGTGCCCATCGCGTCCAGCGTGAGCTGAGAGGGCGAGGAGTCGTCGAAGGTCAGCACCACCGGGTGCTTGCCGGCCGGGATGTCGATCTTCCCGGTGACGAACTCGGCGGCGGTGACCGGGACGTAGTTCTCCTTGGCCAGCCGTTCGAGCTCGGTGCGGAACTGCGCCGGAGTGCGGTCGTCGGTGGTCGCCGGCTTGTCGACGATCCGGTGGTACATGAGGACCGGGATCTGGCCCAGCTCGTTCGCCTTGACCCGGGCCGCCGCCTTCTCCTGCGCGGCCCTGGCCTGCTTCTGCTTGGCGGCCGCGTCCGCCGCGACGTCCTTGACCTGGGCGACCGGCTCGGAGCCGCACCCCGAGACGATCACGGCGACCGCGACCACACCCACGCCACTGATGAAACGCAGTCGCATTCGAACCCCCCGAGACGTGCACGACTGTTATGGAGGGCTCTTACCCTGCTGATCAACCGCGGCGTACCAAGAGATCGTCCAGGAAGCGGAAAGGGCCGCCCTGGGGCGGCCCTTCACGTGTGAGACGGCGATCAGGCGGCCATCTTCTTCTTCAGGTTCTCGTCCAGCGCGGCGAGGAACTCCTGGGTCGTCAGCCACTTGGCGTCGCCGCCGACCAGGAGCGCCAGGTCCTTGGTCATCTGGCCGCCCTCGACGGTCTCGATGCAGACCTGCTCCAGCTTGTTGGCGAACTCGGTCACCGCGGGGGTGTTGTCGAGCTTGCCGCGGTGGGCCAGGCCACGGGTCCACGCGAAGATCGAGGCGATCGGGTTGGTGGAGGTGGGCTTGCCCTGCTGGTGCTGGCGGTAGTGGCGGGTCACGGTGCCGTGCGCCGCCTCGGCCTCGACGGTGCGGCCGTCGGGCGTCATGAGGACGGAGGTCATCAGGCCGAGCGAGCCGAAGCCCTGCGCCACGGTGTCGGACTGGACGTCGCCGTCGTAGTTCTTGCACGCCCAGACGTAGCCGCCCTCCCACTTGAGCGCGGCGGCCACCATGTCGTCGATCAGGCGGTGCTCGTAGGTGAGACCGGCCTTCTCGAACTCGTCCTTGAACTCGGTCTCGTAGACCTCGGCGAAGATGTCCTTGAAGCGCCCGTCGTAGGCCTTCATGATCGTGTTCTTCGTCGACAGGTAGACCGGGTAGTTGCGGGCCAGGCCGTAGCGCATGGAGGCGCGGGCGAAGTCGCGGATCGACTCGTCCAGGTTGTACATGGCCATCGCGACACCCGAGCCCGGGAAGTCGTACACGTCCAGCTCGATCGGCTCGGAGCCGTCCTTCGGGGTGAAGGTGAGCGTGAGCGTGCCCTCGCCCGGGATCTTCAGGTCGGTGGCGCGGTACTGGTCGCCGAAGGCGTGACGGCCGACGACGATCGGCTTCTTCCAGCCGGGTACGAGCCGCGGCACGTTGGACATGATGATCGGCTCGCGGAAGATGACACCGCCGAGGATGTTACGGATCGTCCCGTTCGGGGACTTCCACATCTGCTTGAGGCCGAACTCCTCGACGCGCGCCTCGTCAGGGGTGATGGTGGCGCACTTGACGCCCACGCCGTACTTCCTGATGGCGTTGGCGGCGTCAATGGTGACCTGGTCGTCGGTGGCATCGCGGTGCTCGATGCCGAGGTCGTAGTACTTCAGGTCGATGTCGAGGTAGGGAAGGATCAGCTGGTCCTTGATGAACTGCCAGATGATCCGGGTCATCTCGTCGCCGTCAAGCTCGACGACGGGCCCCTCCACCTTGATCTTGGGCATGCGAACGGTTCCCCTTCATGAATGGATGCGTTGAGGCTATCGGACGCCTGTCAGCGGGAGAAAAGGGACTCGATCAGGTCCTTCGCCTGCTGGTTGTCGAGCAGCAGCGAGGTCAGCACCAGCAGGAACCCGGCCAGGCCGAGTGTGATCGCGTCCGCCTTGCGGCTGCGCACCGCGAGGAGCCCGCCGTATCCGGAGAAGCGCAGGGCCGCTCCTATCATGACGACTCCGCCCAGGGTGAACCCTCCCCAGCGCGGATCCATCAGGAACGCCAGCGCCACCGCGACGGCCGCACCCGCAACTATCAGCGGGTACGGTCCCCAGCCCTCGCGTTCGGCGTCGTCACGCAGGCTCATCGCTCGTCGATCGGCTTCCACTTCTGGTCGGTCTCGCCGATGTACTCGCTGTCCGGGCGGATCAGGCGGTTGTCGGCGTGCTGCTCGATCACGTGTGCCGTCCAGCCGGACATGCGGCTGATCGAGAACACGGGAGTGAACAGGTCGGTCGGAATGCCAAGGTAGTGGTAAACCGTCGCGGCGTAGAAATCGACGTTCGGGTAGAGGCCCTTCTCCTCGAAGACGACCTCCTCCATCTCCTTGGACATCCGATAGTACGTGTCGTCCCCGCGGGCCTCGGCCAGTTCCTGCGACATGCGGCGCAGGTGGGTCGCGCGCGGGTCCTCGGTCTTGTAGACGCGGTGTCCGAAGCCCATGATCTTCTCGCCGGCGGCGAGCTTGTCGCGGACCGCCTGGGCGACGCCGGTGGGCGAGATCGACTCCAGGGTCTTCATGACCTGCTCGTTGGCGCCGCCGTGCAGCGGGCCCTTGAGAGTGCCGATGGCGGCGACGATGGCGGAGTGCATGTCGGACAGGGTCGCGGCGCAGACGCGGGCGGCGAACGTGGAGGCGTTCATCGTGTGGTCGGCGTGGAGCACCAGGCAGGTGTCGAAGATCTCCACCTCGCGCTGCTCGGGGGTGCGCCCGGTGATCTGCAGCAGGAAGTTGGCCGCGGTGCTCAGCGACGGGTCCGGGTCGGCGATGGCGGCGCCGGTGCGGGCGGCGTGGTAGCGGGCCACCAGCAGGGGCTGCTGCGCGGTCAGGCGGGCGGCCTTGCGCAGGTTCGCCTCACCGTCGTTGGAGTCCTTGTCGGGGTCGTCGGCGCCGGCCAGCGACACGTAGCTGCGCAGCGCCTCCATCGGTTTCTGCCTCTCGGCGATCTCGGAGATGTTCGCCGAGACGAGCGCCCCGAGCTCCCGTCCGCGCACCAGTTCGTCGCCGTACTCCTGGAGCTCGGCGCGGTCGGGCAGCTTGCCTCGTTGCAGCAGGTACGCGGTCTCCTCGAAGGTCGCGCGGCCGGCCAGGTCGTGGATGTCGTATCCCCGGTAGAACAGCCGACCGGCTTTTCCGTCGATGTCGCTGAGCGCTGTGGACGCGGCGACGACGTCAGCCAGGCCTTTGGTGGGCTTGTCCGCCATGTGTGGTTCCTCCGCTTATCTTGCCGCGCAGTCTACCCGTGAGCTGGCAAAACCGGCCGCAGAGGTCCAGACCAATTTCACGAGCGATTCTGCTTTCGGTAAAGGAGATTCCGCATCCCCGCGTTTGGGTAAGCCGGAGCTGTAGTAAGAGTTACGGCGGGCTACCTGGGGAGGAACTGCCGTGGAGGGGCCGTTCATACGCATCGAGGACACTGGCGAGGTGATCCCGTTGCGCCCCGAGATCACGACGGTCGGAAGGGGCCGCGGTGTCGACATCCGGCTCACCGATCCCAGCGTCTCTCGGCTCCATGCCGAATTCGTCAGGCGAGGGCCATACCTGTACGTCGTTGACCTGGGCCTGTCCCGCAACGGCACACGGGTGAACGGCAGGCCGATCGCCCGGAGGGTGCTCGACGACGGCGACGTCGTCTCCTTCGGAGCCGCGCGAGGCCGCGTCGGCGGAGTCCCCCGAGAGGACTTCGCCCCCGAGGTCGAGCTCCGCAGGGCGGCGGCGCCCGAGCTGACCAGGCGCGAGGTCGACGTGCTCACCTCGCTCTGCAGGCCGGCGCTGTCGGACGAGGCGTTCGTCGCTCCCGCGACCGCGCGGGAGATCGCCGACGATCTGGTCGTGACCGAGGCCGCGGTCAAGCAGCATCTGCTGCGGCTGTACCAGAAGTTCAGGATCCCGGAGGGCACCAACCGGCGCACGCGCCTGGCCAACGAGGTCGTCGCACTGGGCCTGGTGCGCCCGACCCCTGTGGTCCCCCCACAACGGTCGGGAGCTTCGGAGACGTCAGCGGCCGGCCGCAGGGCTTCCTGAGAACCGGATCGCGACCGGAGCTTCGGCGAGGGGTTCCGGCAGCGCCAACGGACCGGAACCCGGCGTGATCGTGCCCAGGATCCGGGCGCCCGACGCGCCCGTGCACCTGGGCACGGTCGCCGCGAGACCGTGCGCGGTGAGCCAGCCGAACAGCGAGAAGGCGATCGCCTCCTTGCTGTCGGCCGGCACACCGAGTTCGTCGCTGGTCACGAACGTGGCCGGCGCCGCTCGGGTGCGCAGCATGCCCATAAGCGCCGGGTTCCGCGCGCCGCCGCCGGACACGATCACGGTGTCGAGCCGGTGGCGGCGGATCTCCGCGGCGACGGTCTCGGCGGTGAGCGCGGTCAGCGTCGCCACCAGGTCCGGCAGGGGCAGCTCCGCCCGCACGTATTCGGGCGTGAACAGCTCCTTGCCGGTCGTCTTCGGCGGCTCGCGCCGGTAGTAGGGGTCGGCGAGCAGCCGGTCCAGCAGGCCCCGGTCGACGGTGCCCGCCGCCGCCAGCGCGCCGCCGGCGTCGTACGGCGGGGCGGCGGCGTCGATCAGCGCGCAGCCGGGCCCGGTGTCGTAGGCCAGCGGCGGATCGCCGACGGTGAGGTTGGCGATGCCGCCCAGGTTGAGCGCCCCGGCACGGCCCGGCAGCCCCGCCAGGAGCAGCAGGTCGAGGTAGGACACCAGGGGCGCGCCCTGCCCTCCGGCGGCCACGTCGCGCGACCGTACGTCTGACACCACCGGGACTCCGGTGCGCTCGGCGATCCAGGCCGGCTGGCCGAGCTGGAGCGTGCCGCGCACCCGGCCGTCCTCCACCCAGTGGAACAGGGTCTGGCCGTGCGAGCAGATCAGCTCGCACGGCGGCGCCGCGGCCGCCGCCTCGGCGAACGCCTGCCCGATCAGCGTGTCCAGGGCGCACACCTCGCCCAGGCCGACCTGGTGGGGCGGCAGCGCGGCCAGGATGCGGGCCCTCAGCCCCGGCTCGTAGGGGCGCTCCCCCACGTGCTCGATCCTGCCGGTGAGCAGGCCGTCGTCGAGCGTCCAGTCCACCACGGCGCTGTCGATGCCGTCGTGGGACGTACCCGAGAGGAGACCGAGAACCCGCATGCGCTCAGATCACCCGGAAGGGGTTGCTGGGCGGGCTGGTCCGGTTGGCCCGGTCGACCGCGACCACGTAGTAGTGGTCGCCGCGTTTGCCGTCGGGGTCGTGCCAGCGCACCTGCCGGTCGCCGGGGACGACCGCCACCAGGTGACGCGCGTCGCCGAACGCCGAGTCCGGCAGCTTCTTCGGCGAGCGGAAGATCGCGAACTGGAACGGCTCCTCCCGGCCGGTCGCCACCGCCCGCACCTCGACCCCGCCGCGCATGCGCAGCGCGTACGCCAGCACGGGACGCTGCGGCGCCCGGCCCTTGGCCAGCCGCGGCAGCACCGGCGCGAGCGCGGGGCGGGTGTAGTGGTCGGCGACGGCCGTGCTCACCGACCCGATCCGGTCCTGGCGCAGGTCGTTGGCGTTGTACCAGATGTCGCCGCCGATCTCCGGGTGGTCGCGGTTGAGCGTCAGATGGTCGGACAGCTCCTTCGGGTCCTGCCACTCGGCCGCCTGCGCCGGGTCGCCCGCCTTGTAGGCGGCCTGCCCGATCCAGAGCAGCGTCCCCGTCCCGGCGGCCACGTCCGACCACCAGGGCACGAGCTTGCCGTAGTCTGCCGGCGGCTGGCCGATGTACCAGTAGAGCTGCGGCGCGATGTAGTCGAGCCAGCCCTTCTTCACCCAGCCGCGGGTGTCGGCGTGCAGGTTGTCGTACGACTGACCGCCGTTGGTGTCGGAGCCGAGCGGATCGGTGCCCTTGTTGCGCCAGATGCCCGACGGGCTGATGCCCCAGGCGACCTCCGGCTTGATCTCGCGGACCCGCTGCTGCATCTCCGAGACCATCAGGTCGACGTTGTGGCGGCGCCAGGCGGCCAGGTCGGGGAAGCCCGCGCCGTGCTCGGCGAACTGCTCGGCGTCGTCGAAGTCGGTGGAGTTGGTCGGGTAGAAGTAGTCGTCGAAGTGCAGGCCGTCGAGGTCGTACCGCTTGAGCGCGTCGAGCATCGCGTCCTGGCAGAACTTCCGCACCTCGGGGATGCCGGGGTTGTAGTAGAGCTTCCCGCCGTACGAGACGATCCAGTGGGGGTTCTTGCGGCCGGGGTGGTCGGGGTGCAGTTGCTCCGGGTCCGCCTGCATCGACACCCGGTACGGGTTGAACCAGGCGTGGAAGGCCAGGCCGCGCCTGTGGGTCTCCCTGACGGCGAAGCCGAGCGGGTCGTAGCCGGGGTCCTTGCCCTGCTCGCCGGTGAGCCAGTGCGACCACGGCTCGTACGGCGACGGCCAGAACGCGTCGGCGGTCGGCCTGATCTGCACGAACACCGAGTTGAGCTTGCGCTGCTCGGCCACGTCGAGCCAGGCCAGGTACTCGGCCTGCTGCTCCTCGACGCTGAGGCCCTGCCGGGAGGGCCAGTTGATGTTCACGACGGACGCGATCCACATGCCGCGCATCTGGCGGAGCGGGGGAACGTACTCGGTCGAGGCGAAAGCGGGCAACGGGACGGCGGTCGCGGCGGCGGCGACGGCGAGCCCCTTCAGGAGAGTCCTGCGGCTAGGCATGGGGGGTGGCCTCCCGGAAGCGGTTGTGTCGAGGGCGACGATGACAGAAAATTACCTTCAGATCAACAACCGTGAAGGAAAATGCCGAATGACCCTTGACCTGTCCCGGCTGGCCATGACCGTGCTCCAGCCAGGGTACGCGGGAGCCTCCCTTCCCGACTGGATGCGCGGGGCACTCGACCAGGGCCTCGGCGGCGTCGTGCTCTTCGCCCGCAACCACCCGCTCGACCTCGCCGCCCGGCAGATCCGCGAACGGAGCCCGGACGCGATCGTCGCCGTCGACGAGGAAGGCGGCACCGTCACCCGCTTCGAAGTCGAGACCGGCAGCTCCGTGCCCGGCAACCGGGCGCTCGGCGTGATCGACGACGTCGAACTCACCGGACGCGTCGGCCGCCGGCTCGGCCGCATGCTCGCCGCCGCCGGCGTCACCCTCGACTACGCACCCACCGCCGACGTCAACGCCAACCCCGCCAACCCCGTCATCGGCGTCCGCTCCTTCGGCCCCGACCCCGCCCTCGTCGCCCGCCACACCGCCGCCTTCGTGACCGGCCTCCAAGGCGCCGGCGTCGCCGCCTGCGCCAAACACTTCCCCGGCCACGGCGACACCACCACCGACTCCCACCTGGCGCTGCCCACCGTGCACGCCACCCGCGACCTGCTCACCGAACGCGACCTGCCGCCCTTCCGCGCCGCCATCGACGCCGGCGTCCGGTCGATCATGTGCGGCCACCTGCTCGTCCCCGCCCTCGACCCGGACCTGCCCGCGACACTCAGCCGCGCCGCCCTGACCGAGCTCCTGAGGGGCGAGCTCGGCTTCGACGGCATGCTGGTCACGGACGCCATCGAGATGCGGGCGGTGGCCGCCGTGTTCGACCCCGGCGAGATCGCCGTACGCGCCCTCGCCGCCGGCGCCGACGCCATCTGCGCCGGCCTCGTCACCGAAGACGGCCTCTACGCGATCCGCGACGCCATCATCGGCGCCGTCCGCGACGGCACACTCCCCGAGGAACGCCTCGCCGAAGCCGCCGCCCGCGTCCGCGCCCTCTCCGCCTGGCACGCCGCCCAGGCCCCGCTCCGCGACAAGGCCCTCGCCGAACCCGACGACCCCGCCGGCCTCGAAGCCGCCCGCGCCGCCCTCACCGTCACCGGCACCGCCAGACTCACCGGCCCGCCGCTCGTCGTCGAGGTCAACACCCGCCACAGCCAGGCCGTCGACCCCGCCACCCCGACCGGCGTCACCGCCGCCCTCGCCGCCGTCCTGCCCGGCACCCGCCGCGTCCAGCTGGAACCCGGCGCCGCGCTCCCGCCGCTCGGCACCGGCCCCGCCGTCCTCGTCGTGCACGACGCCGCCCGCCACTCCTGGGTACGCGAACGCATCGACCAGGCCGTACGGGAACGCCCCGACGTGATCGTCATCGACACCGGCATCCCGGCCGAACCCACCGGCGCCGCCCACGTGGCGACCCACGGCATCTCCCGCGTGTCCGCCCAGGCAGCGGCGGAATGGCTGACATCGTGACGGACGCCAACCCCGTCGCCGCGGTCCGCGCCGTCCTGCCGTCGCTCACCCCCGCCGCCCAGGCCATCGCCCGCATCATCCTCGACGACCCCGGCCTCGTCGTGCGCAGCACCATCACCGAATTCAGCACCGTGTCCGGCACCAGCGAGGCGACGATCGTCCGCACCGCCCGAGCGCTCGGCTTCACCGGCTACTCCCAGCTGCGCTTCGCCCTCGCCGCCGCCGTCGCCAAAGAACCCGAACGCCTCGTCCCCGGCGACCTGGCGCCCGACGACCCGCTCACCGACGTCATCGCCAAAGTCGCCCGCGCCGAGTCCGAAGCCCTCGCCGACACCGCCGCCCAGCTCGACCCCGACCAGCTCGACGAGGTCGTTACCGCCATCGTCGCCGCCCGCCGGGTCGACGTCTACGGCGTCGCCGCGTCCGGGCTGGTCGCCGCGGACATGTCGCAGAAGCTGCTGCGGATCGGGCTGTCGAGCCACCCGTTCAGCGACGCCCACCTGGCGCTGACCAGCGCCGCCCTGCTCGGGTCCGGGGACGTGGCGGTGGCGATCAGCTGCAGCGGTGAAACTCCTGACGTGCTCATGCCGGCCCGTACGGCGGCGGAGACGGGGGCGCTGGTGGTGGCCATCACGAACAATCCGCGCTCGTCCCTGGCCGAGCTGGCTCACCACACGCTGGTGTCGGCCGGGCGGGAGACCGCGTTCCGTCCTGGGGCGCTGGCCAGCCGGATCAGTCAGCTGCTGATCGTGGACTGCATCTTCGTGGGGCTGGCGCAGCGGACCTACGACCGGGCCGACGCCGCCATCCGCGCCACCCGCCAAGCCACCGACCGCTACCGTCAACGCTCCTGACCCTTTTCCCGGGCTGCCCGTTGTAAAGCATGGACCTCGCCGCAGACGCGCTCCGCGCGGCCCCTGCTCGGGCTGTGCTCTGTGGGGGAGCCGAGCTCCCCCACACCCCCTGGCCAGGGGCTCCCGCCCCTGGACCCCGTGCGTGAGGCGAGTTCCGTCCGAGGCAACGGAAGGCCGGGGCCGAGCATGTCGCTTCACTGGCCTCTACGGGCCGTCAGGTCGCGTCCTCGGAGCGGTGTAAAAAGCTCGACGAGGTAGGTGCCGTGGGTGGATCTTAGGCGGCCTCGGTGACGGGTGCCAAGGCCGGATCAT
>NZ_JBFAOH010000054.1:0-32599 GCF_040675175.1 Nonomuraea sp. NPDC049649 | reverse complement strand
ACGACGCGAACAGGTCACGGTGCTGAGCCAGACCCCGTCGGCGTTCCGCCAGTTCGAGACCGTCGACGCACGCCTGCAGGCCGAGCTGGCGCTACGCCTGGTGGTCTTCGGCGGCGAAGCACTCCACCAGCCGTCCGTGCGCCGCTGGGCCGACCGCCACGGCTACCACACGCCCCGCCTGATCAACATGTACGGAATCACCGAGACCACCGTCCACGTCACCCACCTCGAACTGGCACAGGACGACCTCGGCGGGACAGCCAGCCGGATCGGCCGTCCCCTGCCCGACCTGCGCATCCACGTCCTCGACCCGTACGGACAGCCCAGCCCCATAGGCGTCGCCGGCGAGATCCACGTCGCCGGAGCCGGAGTCACACGAGGATATGTCGGGCGGGCCGCGCTGACCGCCGAACGCTTCATCCCCGACCACCTCAGCGACCGGCCCGGCAGCCGTTTATATCGCACCGGCGACCTCGCCCGCTGGACCGCCGGAGGCCGGTTGGAGTACCTCGGCCGCGCCGACGCCCAAGTCAAGATCCGCGGCCACCGCATCGAACTCGGCGAGGTCGAAGCCGCACTCGGCTCGCACCCCGCGGTCCTGGAAGCCGTCGTCACCCTGCACGACACCGATCTCGTGGCTTACGCGGTCCCCGCCGAGCAGGCCGTCACCGCGGACGCGCTGCGCGCCTGGCTCGCCGGCCGGCTGCCCGACTACATGGCGCCGCGCTGGTTCGTGCTCCTGGACGCGCTGCCGGTGACCGCCCAGGGCAAGGTCGACCGCGCCGCGCTCCCCGCCCCGTCCGGGGAGCGGCCCGAGCTCACGCAGGAGTACGTCGCTCCCCTGCCCGGCCCGGAGGAGTCCCTGGCCGGGGTCTGGCGGCGGGTCCTCGGCGTCGACCGGGTCGGCCGTCACGACAACTTCTTCGACCTGGGCGGCGACTCCATCCGCAGCATCCAGATACTCGGCCAGGCGCGTGAGCTGGGGCTCGGGTTCGATCTCCAGGAGCTGTTCCGCCATCCCACACTGGCCGCGCTGACCCGGATCGCCGGCGGCATGCCCGAACCGGACCTGGAGCGGCTGTCCGGGGGCTTGGTCCACGGCGGGCGCGAGCGGCCGGGCGCAGGTGAGACGGCGGTGCGGCTGGGCGGCACGCCGGGGCTCCGGCCTCTGGTGCTGGTGCATCCGGTCGGCGGCACGCTCTTCTGCTACCTGGAGCTCGCCGGCCGGGTCGGCTCCGCGTTCGAGGTGCTGGGCGTCCAGGGCGACGTGCTGGGCAGCGGCGGCGGCACGGCGGACCTCGGCGAGCTGGCCGAACGGTACGCGCGGGACCTGACGCCGCTGCTGGACGGACGCCGGCCGGTGATCGCCGGCTGGTCGGCGGGCGGCGTCATCGCCCACGAGCTCGCCGTACGACTGGAACGGCAGGGCGTGGAGGCGCACCGGCTGGTGCTCATCGACGCCCACCAGCGCCGCGACGCGGCCGACACGGCGGAGGCCGCCGCACTCGACGCGCTCCGCGCGGACGTGCTGCGGCGGGGCTCGGAGGCGGTCAAGGACGCGCTGGCCGACACCGGGTTCCACGACCTGCTGGCCACTCTCGGCATCGACGAGGCCACCCTGGCGGGGCTGGACGGCGGCGCCGTCGCCGCGCTCATGGCGTTCTGGCGGGACATGCTCGCGGGCCTCGCCGGGCACCGCCCGTCGCGGTTCGGCGGCGCCGCCGAACTCCTGCTCGCCCGCGACGGGACCTCCCCGGAGGCGACGGCCGCGGAATGGCGGGCGCTGACCGGTTCGCTCACGGTCACCCACGTCGACGGCGGCCACTTCGAGCTGCTGCGAGAACCCTCGGTGGCGGCCATCGCCGAGACCCTGCGCGGCTCGGCTGAGCGGATGGGGGATTGACATGCTGGTGCTCGGGATAAGCGGGCTCGACCGTTCGATGTCCGTCAAGAAGGATCTGATGCCCGGTCTCGACCGGCGCGAGCAACGGCTGGTCCAGGGGCTGGACTCGGCCGCGGCGCTCGTCGGCGAGGACGGGGTGATCGCCGCCTCCGCTCAGGAGAGGCACGACGGCCGCAAGGGCACCGGAGCGTTCCCGGCGGACGCCGTGGAAGCCTGCCTGCGCGTCGCCGGTGTCACCCTCGACGACGTCGACTTCGTCGCGCACGGCTTCCGCTACGATCCGTCCTCGGCCTTCGACCGCGACGACTTCGCCCGGCGCTGGTTCCGGAAGGCCTACTGCGAGCAGGTCCAGCTCGACGTGCTCGCGTCGCGGTACCCGGGGCGCGACTGGAGCCGCAAGCTGGTGCGCGTCCCGCACCATCTGGCCCACGCCGCCAGCGCGTACTACCTGAGCGGCTTCCGGGACGCCACGGTGCTGGTCGCCGACGGCATGGGCGAGACCGAGTCGACGTCCGTGATGTCCGCCCGGGACGGTCTCCTCCGGGTACGGCGCACGTACCCGGTCAGCGCCTCCCTCGGGATCCTGTACAGCGTCGTCACCCACTACCTCGGCTTCCAGCCCGGCATGGACGAGTACAAGGTGATGGGCCTGGCCCCGTACGGCGACCCCGACCGCCACGCCGGCGCGGCCGGCGAGCTGGCGCGGGGGCTTCCCGGCGGGCGGCTGGTCGTCCCGCTGCTGGCGCGCGACCGGACGCCCGTGGAGCGGGAGACCCACCGGGGGGCGATCCGCCGCCTGGAGGAGCTGTTCGGTCCCGCGCGCCACCCCGACGCGCCGCTGACGCGGCGGCACATGGACGTCGCGGCGGTCCTGCAGCGCTGCCTGGAAGAGAGCCTGCTGTTCGTGCTGCGCACCGCCCTGGAGGAGGACGCGGACAGCCCTCGTGACCTGTGCATGGCCGGCGGTGTGGCGCTCAACTGCACCGCCAACGGGGTGATCGCGCGCAGCGGGCTCGTCGACCGGATCTTCGTCCAGCCCGCCGCGGGCGACGACGGCTCGGCCCTGGGAGCCGCCCTGTGGCAGCTCAGGCAGCACGTCCCCGGGGCGCCGGTCGCCATGAGCATGCCGTACTGGGGTGAGGAGTTCGGCGAGGAGGAGATCGCGCAGGCGCTGGCCGCGCTCGGGCCGGGGTACGGGGTGCGCAGGCTGCCGGAGGAGCGGCTGCTGGAGCGGGTGTCGGGGCTGATCCGGGGCGGGTCGGTGGTCGCCTGGTTCCACGGGCGGATGGAGTTCGGGCCGCGCGCCCTCGGCAACCGCAGCATCCTGGCCGACCCGACCGCGCCCGGCATGCGCGCCCACCTGAACGCGGTGGTGAAGCAGCGCGAGGAGTTCCGGCCGTTCGCGCCGGCGGTGCTCGCCGAGAACGCCCACGAGTACTTCGAGATCGAGCCCGGCCGGGAGAGCCTGTACCGGCACATGCTCTTCACCACCCAGGTACGGGAGAAGTACCGGGAGCTGCTGCCCTCGGTCACCCACGTGGACGGCTCGGCCCGCGTCCAGGTCGTCGAACGGGACAGCGCGCCGCGCTTCTGGAGCCTGATCCGGCGGTTCGGCGACGACTGGGGCACGCCGATGCTGCTGAACACGTCCTTCAACCTGCGGGGCCAGCCGATCGTGCGGACGCCGCGAGAGGCGGTGGCCACCTTCGCGCGCTCGACTCTGGACGCGCTGGCGATCGGCGGCTGGCTGGCCGTCCGCAGGACCCGAACCGAAGGGGGCAGCGATGTCTGAGCGGACTGTCGACCTGAGGGAGGGCGTGGCCGCCGTCTGGCGCGACCGGCTCGGCCTCGGCGAGATCCAGGACGGTGACGACTTCTTCCTGGTGGGCGGCGATTCCGTCCTCGCCGTCGAGGTGGCCACCGACCTGCGCGCGCTCACGGGCGCCGAACTGGACCTGGACATCGTCTACGACTATCCGGAGTTCGGGAAGCTGGTGGCCGCGCTCGCCTCGGGGGCGCGCCCGCAGGAGCACGAGCTGCGCGAGCTGACCCCGGCCGAGGCGCGGGTGTGGGCCGCCGAGATGCTCGACCCCGGCACACCGGTCTACCACGTCTGCGTCCGCTACCGGTTCGACGGCAAGCTCGATCTGGTCCGCCTGAGGGGAGCGCTGAACGCCCTCGCCGCCGGGCACGACGCGCTGCGGCGCGGCTTCATGTCTCCGGGCCGCGCGTTCACGGCCAGGGACGCGCCGGTGCCGTGCCGCTGGGTCGAGGTCCGGGGCGTGCCGGAGGCCGAGGTGCTCCGGCTGCTGGACGACGACGCGCGGGCGCCGTTCGACCTGGCGCGCCCGCCGCTGCTGCGGGCGCTGGTGGCCGACGGCGGCGAGGAGGGCGACCTGCTCCAGCTCACCGTCCACCACCTGGTCTGCGACGGCGCCTCGCTGTCTCTGCTGGAGTCCCGCCTGGGGCGGCTCTATTCGGGCGGCCCGCCCGGCGAGGAGGCCGGGACGGCGCCGCGGGCCGTCTCCCGGCAGGCGCGGGACCCGGAGGCCGCGCTGGAGTACTGGCGGGCGTCCCTGGCGGACTGCCCGGGCGGACTGCCGATCCCCCACGACCTGCCCCGGGCGGCCGGTGATGCGGAGGCGGGAGACGACGCCGCTGATCGGCCGGCCGGCGCCGCCTCGCGGGTCGCCGGGGCCGCGCACGGGGTCGTCGTTCCGGCCGGGACGCTGGCCGCGCTGTCGTCGCTGGCCGGGAGCGAACGGCTCAGCCCGTTCATGAGCTGGGTCGCCGCCTACGCGGCCGGGCTCGCCGCCGTGACCGGGGAGCGTGACCTGGTCATCACTGTGCCGGTGTCGTCGCGCGGCCCCGAGCAGCGGCACGAGGTCGGCATGTTCGTCGACATGCTGCCGCTGCGCCTCGTCCTGCCGCCGGACGTCACCGCCCGCGCCCTGGCCAGGCAGGTGCGCCGGGTCGTCACCGAGGCCCTCGCGCACGGGCGGCTGCCCGGCGGGACCGTGATCGAGGACCTGTGGCCCAACGGGAACCGGGCCGGCGCGTCGCTCCGGGCCGCCCTGACGTACGTGGACGCCGCCGGGCGCGGGCTGCGCGCCGGGGAGTCGTGGGCGGAACGCGAGCTCGTCCCCACCGGGACCGCCAAGTACGACCTGCTGTGGAGCGTGACCCGGCGCTCCGGCGACACACTCGCCGAGCTGGAGTACCGCACCGGGCTGTTCTCCGCCGGGGCGGCGGCCGAGCTCCACCGCCGGCTGCTGTCGGCGGCCGGGGACGCCTGCGCCGCCCCGGACAGCCCTCTGCCGGACCTCTCCGTCTCTGCCGTGCCCGGGGCTCGGCCGTACGTGCCCGTCCACGAGCGGGTGCGCCGGCAGGCGGCGGCCCGCCCGGACGCCGTCGCGGTCCGGCACGGAGACCGCGCGCTCACGTACCGGGAACTCGACGAGCGGGCGTCAGCCGTGGCAGGCGGGCTGCGGGCGGCCGGGCTGCGCCGGGGCGACGTGGTGGCGGTCGCGATGGAGCGCGGCGCGGACATGGTGACGGCCTTCCTCGGCGTCCTGTACGCGGGCTGCGCCTACCTGCCCGTCGACGTGCGCCAGCCCGCCGCCCGCACCCGATCGGCGGCGGGCGCCGCGCGGGCCGTGCTCGTGACGGACGGGCGGCGGGCCGAGCCGCTGGCGGACCTGATGCCCGTGCTGTGGCTGAGCAGGCTGCTCCGGCAGGCGGAATCCGCCTCCCCGGTGCCGCTCACCGGCGAGGACGTGGCGTACGTGATGTCGACCTCCGGCTCGACCGGCGTGCCCAAGGCGGTCGCCGTCCCGCACCGGGCGATCACCCGGCTGGTCCCGGAGTCGAACTATCTCACCGTCGGCCCTGACGACCGGGTGGCGCACCTGTCGAACCCCGCCTTCGACGCGGCCACGTTCGAGATCTGGGGGGCGCTGGCCGCCGGGGCCACCCTCGTGGTCCAGGACGAGGACGTGGTCTTGTCGCCCACGCGGCTGCGGGCGTTCCTGGAGCAGCGGGGGATCACGGTCCTGTGGCTCACCGCCACACTGCTCAACCAGGTGGTGGACTTCGCCCCCGACGCGCTGGGGCGGCTGCGGGTGCTCCTGTTCGGCGGCGAGAAGGCCGACGAACGGCGCCTGGCGAAGCTCCTCGCGGGCCGGCCGCCCGGACGGGTGGTCAACGGGTACGGGCCGACCGAGAACACGACGTTCAGCACCTGCCACGATGTCACGCCGGACGACCTCGCGGCGGGAACCGTGCCGATCGGCCGCCCGATCTCGGGCTCCACCGCCTACGCGCTCGGCCCGGCCGGGTTGCCCGTCGGGGTGGGCGAGGTGGGTGAGCTGTACGTGGGCGGTGACGGGCTCGCCCACGGCTACCTCGGTGAGCCCGCGATGACGGCGGCGGCCTTCGTGCCCGACCCGTTCGACGCGCGGCCCGGGCGGCGGCTGTACCGGACCGGGGACCAGGTGCGGGTGCTGCCCGGCGGCGGATTCGCGTTCCTGGGGCGGCACGACGACCAGGTAAAGATCCGCGGGCACCGGGTGGAGCCGGGCGAGATCGACGCCGTGCTGCGGCGGCAGGACGGGGTGGCCGACGCTATCGTGCTCGCCCGGTCCACGGACGACGGGACCGAACTCGTCGCCTGTGTCACGCCCGGCACGGTGGACGTGGCGGCGCTGGGCGCGCGGCTGCGGCGGGAACTGCCGGAGTACATGGTGCCGTCCAGGCTGGTCGCGCTGGACCGGATCCCGGTCAACGCCAACGGCAAGGCCGACCGCTCCGCGATCCTGGCCGCCACCGTCACCGCCTCCCCGCCCAGCGCACCGCGGCCATCGCCCGGGAGCCCTCCAGCCGCCTCAGCGGCGAATTCCCCGGCAGCCGGGGGTCTCCCCGCGGCGGCGGCCGAGGATGCCGGAGGGCGGGGCGGAGAGGAGGTCGCCGCCGCTGTCGGGGCGGTGTGGTGCGAGGTGCTGGGCGTCGAGGAGGCGCGGCCGGAGGACGACTTCCTGATGCTCGGCGGCCACTCCATCAAGGCGCTGCGCCTGCTGTCGCGGCTGGAGCAGGAGTTCGGGGTGACGGTGGAGCTGTCCGACTTCTTCGCCGCCCCCACCCTGTCGAGGCTCGTCGCCCTGCTCCAGAGCGCCGGCACCGGCACGGAAGGAGGCGACGATGCCCGTGGCGACTGATCCCGAGCGTTTCGCCGGGCAGATCCTGGAGCGGTTCCTGCGGCACGCCGCGGCCACCCCGCACGCGGCCGCCGTCATGGACGAGACCGGCGAGCTGACCTACGCGGCGCTGCTGGCCGCGGCGGAGGAGCAGGCCGCACGGCTGTCCGCGCGGGGCGCGCGGCGCGGCTCGCGGATCGCCGTCGAGTCCCGCTACGGGACCGGCTACCTCGTCGCGCTGCTGGCGACGTGGCTGCTGGAGGCGGCCGCCGTCCCGCTGGACCCGTCCGCTCCGGCCGAGCGGCGCCGCTACCAGATCCGGCAGGCCGGCTGCGACGTGGCCGCCACCGGTCCGGCCTCCGACGGGGTGGTGGAGCGCACCGTCGCCGAGGTGACCGCCGCCCCCGGGGACGGGCGGGACCCCGCCGCCTACATCCTGTTCACCTCCGGCTCCACCGGGGCGCCCAAGGGGGTGGAGATCGAGCATCCGGCGCTGCTCAACGTGCTGGAGTACTTCGTCCGCGCACTCGCCCTGCGCCCCGGAGACCGGATGCTCGCGCACAGCAACATCGTCTTCGACATGTCCCTCCCCGAGATGCTGATGCCGCTGATCAGTGGCGGCACCGTCGCGGTAACGCCGCCGCGCTCCGCCCGCAACCCGGAGTTCTTCGCCCGCTGGCTGCGCGCGCACCCGGTGGATGCCGCCTGTGCCACTCCGAGCCAGCTCCGCATGCTGCTGCCGTTCCTCCACGGTGAGCGGGTCTTCGCCAAGCTCATCAGCGGCGGCGAGGCGCTCACCGCCGCGCTCGCGGACGACCTCCGGCAGGTCGTGGGCAGGCTCTGGAACGGTTACGGGCCCACCGAGACCACCGTGGCGGCCATCATCACCGAGGTGCGGCCGCCCTACCGGGACCCGATGCCGATCGGCCGCCCGATCAGCGGGCTGGGCGCGCACGTCCTGGACGAGCGGCGGCGGCCGGTCCCGGCAGGCACCGTCGGCGAGCTGTACCTGTCCGGGATCGGGGTGGCGCGCGGCTACGTCGGGAGCCCCGAGCTGACGTCCCGCGTCTTCGTCACGGCCCCCGGCGGGGGACGGATGTACCGGACCGGGGACCTGGTCCGGGTCGGGCCGGACGGCCAGTACTACTTCCACGGCCGCGGCGACGACCAGGTGAAGATCCGGGGGAACCGGGTGGAGCTGGGCGAGATCGAGGCGGTCGCCCAGCGGGTCCCGGCCGTGTTCCAGGCCGTCGCCGTCGTCTCGGAGGCGCTGACGGACCGGCCCGAGCTGTACCTGGCGGTCTCGGCCGTCCCCGGCACCTCCGAGGCTGACCTCCGCGCCCCGCTGCGCCGCCTGCTGCCCGCCTACATGCAGCCCCGGCGGGTGCTGTTCTTCGACGAGCTCCCCCGTAACACCTCGGGCAAGACCAGCCGGCTGCTCGTCCGCGGGCTGGTCGAAGAGCGGCTGAAGGCCGGTCGTCCGATCACTCAGGCACACACGGAAGGAAGGGTCACATGAGCGAGCAGGTCAACGACGTCCAGTACGCCGTCGTCGTGAACGACGAGGAGCAGTACTCGATCTGGGCGGTGGGCCGGGAGGTGCCCGCCGGCTGGCACGCCGTCGGAGTGCGGGGCAGCCGCGAGGAGTGCCTGGAGCACATCGGCCGGGTGTGGACGGACATGCGGCCCAAGAGCCTGCGCGTCGCCATGGGCGAGAGCTGACGGATCCCGGGCCCGGCCCGCGCGACGGGAACCCCGCTCGCGCGGCCGGCTGTCCCCCGCGCTGCCCGGCGCCCCGACACGGATGGTGATGTCACATGTGGGAACTCCTTCGCACCAACGCGCGCTTCCGCCGGATCTTCCTGGGCGAGACCGTCTCGGGCTTCGGGGACAGCGCCATGTTCCTGTCGCTGGCCATCTGGGCGAAGGACCTGACCGGTTCGAACGCCCAGGCGGGCCTGGTCTTCCTCATCATCACCGCGCCCGGGCTCGCCGCGCCGCTGCTCGGAGACCTGGTCGACCGGGTGCGCCGCAAGCCGCTGCTGCTGTGGATCTACGGGTTCATGGCGGTGCTGCTGCTGTCCCTGCTGGCCGTGCGGAGCGCCGACCAGATCTGGATCATCTACGCGGTGACCTTCGCGTACGGGCTCATGTTCGCCGTTCCGGCCCGTTCGGCCCTGCTCAAGGACCTGATCCCGTCCTCCGACGCGGTGCACGCGCGCTCGCTGCTCATCACCGTCGGCGAGGGGGTGCGGATCGTCTCGCCGATGGTCGGCGCGGGCGTGTACGCGGCGTTCGGCGGTGCCGCGCTGACCTTCATCGGTTCCGGCACGTTCGTCGTGGCGGCGCTGGTGCTGGCCTCGATCAAGGTCGTCGAGTCGGAGCCGGAACGCGGCGGCGAGCCGTTCAGGACCTCGGTGCTGGCCGGTTTCCGGTTCGTGCGCCGGGTGCCGCTCCTGTACCGGCTCATCCTGGCGCTGGTCAGCTTCATGGCCGTCATCGGCCTGATAGAGACGGCCGCGTTCGCGGCGATCGAGGAGGGGCTGGGGCAGGAGCCGGCGTTCATGGGCATCGTGGCGTCGGTCCAGGGCGGCGGCTCGGTCGCCGGCGGGGTGCTGGCAGGTCTGCTGGCCAAGCGGGCGAAGGAGACCAGGGTCAGCAGCGTCGGCTACGCGCTGGTCGCGGTCGGGTTGCTGCTCTGCGTCACCAGTCAGGTTCCGCTGTTCTTGGCCGGCGCGGTCTTCATCGGCATGGGACTGCCGTTCCTGATGCTGGCGTTGCAGACCGCGTGCCACCTGTACGCGCCGTCCCGGCTGCAGGGGCGGGTGGGCGCCGCGGCCAGCACCGTGAGCGACGTCGCCCAGACCGCGTCGATCGCCGCGGGCACCGCGCTCATCGGCGTGCTCGACTACCGGATCATGTACCTCCTGATGGCCGTCGCGGCGCTGGCGTCCGCCGCGATGGTGTTCGCGCCCCGCCTCCCGACTCCCGAGATCGCCGCCTCCGTGGCCGACGAGCCCGACAGCAGCGGCACCGCGGTCGCGGTGCCTCCCGAGGGAGAAGCGACATGACCCTGGACATCAACGCGCGCCGGCTCCTCGACCGCGTCGAGGCGTTCGGCGGGATCGGGCGCGACCCCGGCGGCGGCATCAGCCGGGCCGGGTTCGGCGCCGCCGACCTGGAGGCGCGGGAGCGGCTGCACGAGGAGGCGCGGCTCGGCGGCCTCGACTCCGCCGTGGACGCCGCGGGCAATGTGATCGTCCGCCGTCCCGGGCGGCCCGGCCCGGCGGACCGTCCCGTACTGCTCATCGGCTCCCACCTCGACACCGTGGCGAACGGCGGCAGGCTGGACGGCGCGTACGGCGTCCTGGCCGGGCTGGACGTCATGCAGACCCTGGCCGAGCACCGGGTCGAGCTCGCCCGCGAGCCGGTCCTCGTCGCGTTCGCCAACGAGGAGGGCGCCCTGTTCCCGCAGCCGTTCTGGGGGTCCAAGGTGCTCGCCGGCGCGCTGGACTCGCTGCCCGCAGACCCGCGCGACCACGAGGGCCGATCCCTGCGCGGGCCGCTCGCGCGGGCCGGCGGGGACCTTGCGGCGCTGGGCACCGCGGTCTGGCCTGCCGGGTCGGTGGCGGCCTACCTGGAACTCCACGTGGAGCAGGGGCCGGTCCTGGAGAGCGGGGGTCACACGATCGGAGTGGTCGACAGCATCACCGGCCGCACCCAGTTCGCCGTAGAGATCCGCGGGGCCGCCGGGCACGCGGGGACGACCCCGATGGAACTGCGGCGCGACCCGGTGACGGCGGCGGCCCGCGTCGTGCTGGCCGCCGAGGAGATCGCCCGCGAACGGCGGCTGTGCCGGGTCGCCACCGTCGGCTGGCTGGAGGTCCAGCCGAATTCCGCGAACACGATCGCGGACGGCGTGCGGCTGACTGTGGACCTGCGCGACAGCGACCCCGTCAACCTGGAGCTCGCCGAGAAGGCCCTGCGCACCTCGCTGGCCACGCTGGCCCACGAGTCGAACGTGTCGATCACCGTACGGGTGGACGCGCGGGCGGCGCCGGTGCACACCGATCCGGCGCTGCGCGCGGCGATCACGGCGAGCGCCGACGAGCTGGGCCTGTCCCACCTGGTGCTGCCGAGCGGGGCGGGCCACGACGCGCAGATCGTGGCCGGGATCGCGCCGATCGGCATGATCTTCGTGCCGAGCGCCGGCGGGGTCAGCCACGTCCCGGAGGAAGACACCGCGGACGCGGACCTGGTGGCCGGTGCCCGCGTCCTGCTCCGCACAGTCCTCCGTCTGTGAAGACACTCAGCCGATTCTCGTCATCACGACGTCCGGGCCGCCGAGGCGCTGGCGGGTTGACACCCCTCCTTCAGCTGCCTCCGCCGGCGATCTGATCTGCGGTGTCGAGGTGGTGGCGGGCGCACACGATTTCTCAGGAGGAATTTGATCCGGCGAATGTGTGTCGGCTCAGCGTGCGGCGACCCGTGGCCGCTACCTTCGCGCTGAATCAGCGGACACGAAAGAGGAGAGCCACGTGAACGGGGTAGGAAAGATCGCCGCAATTCTGGCTATCGCTGCGGGCGGCGCTTTTGCCGCGAGTGGTTCATCACCCGCACTGGCGGACCCTCCTCCTCTCATTGACGACCTCAATCTGGGCGTGTCGCCCACCCTGCTCCCGAACCTGAGTACGCCGCCCCTGCTCTGCTTTCCCAGGGCGACGAACAGCAACGTCATCAAGGGCGACAGGAACCAGACAGTCACCATTCAGAACGTCGACTGCGCACAGCGGGCAGATCAGACGTCCCCTCCTCCGTCGAACGGTGGCGGTCTGAGAAACCGGGAAGTGGTGGTGAGCGACGATTTCACGGTGCCGCAGGAGGACATCAGCGACTCACTCGTACAGCAGTGCCCGAACGGAAAAGTCGTACTCGGCGGGGGCTACTATCTGCATACCTGGAGATACGAGCCAGGAATCCACGACATTTTCTTCAAGCGGAGCTCACCCAATGACGACGGCACGGGATGGGTGGTCGAAGTCGTCAATGCGACCCCCGGCGACATCGTGCTCAAAGTCTGGGCCGTCTGCGCCGATCCCGCCTAGTACGGCAGCCGGTGGCCTTGCCACTGGTCAGGTGGCGTAACACGCCCAGCCCGGCCTGATCAGACGGGCCGGGGCTGGGCGCCGCTGTCGGTGTCGAGGTGGTGGAGGGCGCTGATCAGGGGCCAGGTCAAGGCGGCCATCTCCGCCGGGGTGCGGGGGCAGCCGCGCTGGAGCCAGTCGGTGGCCACGCCGATGAGGGCGCCGGCGGTGAAGGCGGCGGGGACGTCGTGGTCGTCCGGCGGGGCGGCGGGCTGGAGGCGGGCGTGGATGGTGGTGGCGCAGCGGCGGCGGATGTGGTCGGCCACGCGGGCGCTGCCCTGCGGGCCGAGGAGGGCGCGGTAGAGCCCGGCGTGGCCGGCGAGGCTGGTGAAGAACTGCTCCAGCGAGCGGATGACCTCCGGCGCGGGGTCGAGGGTGCCGGGGGCGGGGCTGGGCAGCGACTCGATCAGGGCGTCGATCATCGCGGTGCAGGCGGACTCGGCGAGTTCGTGCACGTCGCGGTAGTGGTCGTAGAAGGTCGAGCGGCTCACCCCGGCGCGCTGGGCCACGTCGGCGACGGTGACGCGGGACAGGTCGCGCTCGGCGACGAGCTGGATCAGCGCCTGCGCGAGGGCGGCCTGGCTGCGGCGCACGCGCGGGTCGCCGGTGTTTCCGGAGGTGAGAGGCACGGGCTTGACTGTACCGGCACAGGTTTCCCTACACGTGTACGTTAAGTTCATGAAGCAGGAACTGAGGTACCCCATCCCCAGCGACGCCCCGCTGGAGCCGCCCGAAGAGTGGGCCGAGCTGCGCGACGAGTGCCCGGTGGCCCGCGTGACGCTGCCCAGCGGCGACCAGGCGACGCTGCTGACCAGGTACGAGGACGTCAAGCAGGTCCTGTCCGACCCGCGCTTCTCCCGCACGCTCACCGCACCCGACGCGGCCCGGCTGTCGGCCACCGGTGACGGCGGGCTGTTCAACAGCCGGCTGGCCCAGATCATCCCCGACGGCGGCGAAGACCACCAGCACTGGCGGCGCCTGGTGATCAGGTGGTTCACCGCCAAGCGGATGTCCGACCTGCGGCCCGCGATGACGGAGATGGCCGAGCGGCTCGTCGACGAGATGGTGGCGGGCGGCGCGCCCGGCGACCTGCGCGCCTCGCTGGGCTTCCCGCTGCCGGTGTACGTGATCTGCGCCATGCTGGGCGTGCCCGCGGCCGACCGGGACCGGTTCGCCCACTGGTCCGACACCCTGCTCAACCTCACCCGTTACGAGCAGGCCGAGATCGAGGCGGCCCAGGCCGAGTTCTTCCAGTACATGTCCGAGCACCTCGCGGCCAAGCGCGCCGAGCCGGGCGACGACCTGCTGAGCGAGCTGCTGGCGGCGGGCGGCCCGGAGGAGGGCGGGCTGTCGGAGCTCCAGGTGCTGGTCACCGGGATGGGGCTGCTGGTCGCCGGGCACGAGACCACGGCGAACATGATCGGCAAGATGGTGGCGATGCTGCTGGCCGACCGGACCCGGTGGGAGCGGCTGCTGGCGGACCGGTCGCTCGTCCGTACGGCGGTGGAGGAGACGCTGCGGATGGACGCCAACCCCGGCATCGGCCTGCCGCGCTACCTGCACGAGGAGGTCGAGGTCGGCGGGACGGTGCTGCCGCGCGGCACGACCGTGCTGTGCAGCATGGCGGCGGCCAACCGCGACGAGAGCGTGTTCGAGCGGGCGGACGAGCTGGACCTTTCCCGTAAGCCGAACCCGCATCTGACGTTCGGCGCCGGTCCGCACTCGTGCCTGGGGATGGCGCTGGCCCGCACGGAGCTGCAGGTGGTGCTGGAGGTGCTGCTGCGGAAGCTGCCGTCGCTGGAGCTGGCGGTGCCGGCGGCGGAGCTGGAGCGTGTGGAGGGGCTGGCCGTCGGCGGGCTGGCCACGGTTCCCGTGCGCTGGTGATGTCCGGGCCCGCCTGACCGGTTCGTCCCTTCAGGGGTTTTGCCCCGTTCTCGCACCTCAACGGCCATTTGGGGTAAGGGGGGCGAGGGGGGAATGTGCGATGGGGGCCAAGCTCGACTACGCGGCGGTGTTCAACGCCATACCGACGCCGTGCGCGGTGGTGACGCCGGATCTGGAGATCGTGGCGGTCAACGACGCCTGCCTGAAGGAGACCCGCCGCACCCGGGCGGAGCTCGTCGGGCAGTCGTTCCTGACCGCCTTCGGCAGCCCTCCGGACTTCGTGGACGCGCTGCGAGCCTCGATCGGACGGGTGGCGAGCACGAAGGACCTCGACGTCGTCCCGCTGGTCCGGCACGACATCCGGCCCGGCGGGACCGGCCTGCCCCAGGAACGCTACTGGACGCTGGTGCAGGTGCCGGTGCTCGGCCGGGACGGCGAGCTGAGCTGGATCGTCACCTGGGCCGAGGACGTCACCCCCCTGGTGCGGGACGTCCCCTCCATCCCCGGCGAGGGCGAAGGGCTCAAGGCGCACCTCTACCGCTCCCGCGACCTGCTGGAGCTCAACTCCCGGCTGAAGCAGGCGCTCCGGCAGGAGCAGCGGACGGTGTCGGCGCTGCACGAGGCCATCGAGCACCAGCAGCGGTTCCTGTTCGACGCCACCCACGATCTGCGCAACCCGATCACCGGGCTGCTGACCGAGCTGGAGGTCGTGCTCAGCGAGCCCGAGGCCGACCTGCGCCAGACCCTGAGAAAGCTGTACCGGGACGTCGAACGGCTCGACGACATCGTCTCCGACCTGCTGGTGCTGGCCCGCCTCTACACGGCGACGCCACCCGCGCACGACCGGGTCGACCTGGCCAGGCTGGTCAGGGAGGAGCTGGAGGCGCACCCGCCGCTGATCCAGGTGATCACCCGGCTCGAACCGGACGTGCAGGTGCGGGCCTCGCGGGTCCGGCTGGCCCGGGTGCTGGCCAACCTGGTCGCCAACGCCGAGCGGCACACCACGTCGAAGATCGAGATCGTGGTGCGCACGGAGCCGCCGTACGCCTTCCTGGAGGTCATCGACGACGGGCCCGGCATCCCGCCCGAGGATCGCGAGAAGATCTTCCACCGCATGTACCGCCGGGACGAGGCGCGCAGCAAGGACCCGAACGGGTCCGGCTTCGGCCTGTCGATCGGCCGCGAGGTCGCCCAGGGGTACGGCGGCGACCTCTACGTCGGCGACCACCGGGGAGGCGCACGCCTGGTCATGCGCCTCCCGCTGGCCCAGGACTGAGCGGGGTCAGCGCTCGCACACCAGGCCGTCGCGGTCGCGGTCCTGGTACCAGGCGTACTCGGGGTCGCGGCCCCGCTGGTACGGGCCGTAGCCGGCGGCGTTGGCCTCGGCGCAGGTGCGGTAGCGCGGGTCGGTGCCGCCCTGCTTCACGCTGGGCTTGCGGGGCTCGCGCTTGTCGCACTTGCCCGACCAGATGCGCAGCCGCTGCTTCTTGGCCTTCCGCTCCTCGGCACGCATGATCTTGATGTAGCGGTCGTTCGGCTTGTACAGCACCGCCTTGCCGTAGCCGTAGCGCACCAGGTTGCGGTTGACGTGCACGCCCTTGGCGTTCCACACGTAGTAGAGCCAGCGCCCGTAGCGGTCCTTCGGGTCCTTGTCCCGTACGAGATAGGCGGTCTTGCCGAGCGGCAGGAGCGCGGCGGTCCGGTCGGTGGCCGCCTGGAACCAGCACTGGCCCCGCTCGGGGGTGTCGACCTCGAGGAGGCGGACCCGCATCCTCTTGCCCTTGCGGACCACGTCGACCGTGTCGCCGTCGACGATCTTGACCACCTTGACGGCGACGGCTCCCTTGGGGAGGTTCGACGGCCGGGCGGCGGCCTGGGCCGGGACGGCGACTCCGGCCGACAGGATCGCGGCCGCGGCGGCGGCCCCCACCAGTGAACGGATGTGCACGATGCGTCTCCTGTTGAAGTTTTAACTAGTGAGATATAGACGCATACGTGCGACAAAAGGTGCACAGGATGGCAGATGAGTTCGAAATGTGACTTCCGGTGGGGCGTCAGGCGTCGGCGGGGAGCAGCGACTCCAGCTCGGCGACCGCGTGCGCCCGATGGACGGTCAGCGTGGCCACGGCCTCGCCGGCGTCGCGGCGGCGCAGCGCGTCGAGGGTGGCGTGGTGCTCCTTGACCACCCGCTCGCGGTTGCCCGCGCCGCCGTAGTACATCGACCGGTAGGCGTCGGTGGCGTCCCAGAGCGTCCTGATCATGCGGGACAGCCGGGGCATGCCCGCGAGGTCGAACAGCGTCATGTGGAACAGCCGGTTGGCGTTCGTCATGGCGAGCACGTCGCCCGCCGCGGCGGCCCGCTCCACCTCGTCCTGGAGGGCCTGGAGCCGGTCGAGGTCGGCGTCGGACAGCCGCGGCACGGCCCGGCGCACGGCCTCCTCCTCCAGCAGCTCGCGGATGCGGTAGACCTCGCGCAGATCGTCGAGCGAGAGCGTCTCGACGAAGTAGCCCCGGTGCGCCTCGTAGCGGACCAGGCCCTCGCCCTGCAGCGTCTTGAGCGCCTCACGCAGCGGGACGCGGCTCACCTGCAGCTCCTCGGCCAGCGCGTCCTGCCGGATCGGGGCACCGGGCTTCAGCCGCCCGGTGGTGATGGCGCGGCGCAGCTCCTCCAGCACGAACTGCTGAGCCGTCGGCGGCCGCCGCCGCCCCTCATCCGCACCCACCGCCCCAATATCTCACGCCCCACGGAGCGCCCTACCGGTCCAGCAGCTTCCGGAGCCAGTCCTCGTCCTGGCCAAGCGAGGGGGGTCGGAGGCGGTAGATGGGCGGGGTGGCGGAGAGGCGGAGGGGGTTGGCGACCTGGCCCACGCCGTCGATCTCCACCGCGGGCTCCAGTCCGAGGTCGTCGGCGAGGGCGAAGGCGGCGGCCAGGTCGTTGATCGGCCCGCACGGCACCCCGGCCGCGCTGAGCAGCCCGAACCACTCGTCCGCCGTACGCGCCGAAAGCGCCTCGTTCAGCTCCTCCACCAGCCGGTCACGGGCCACGACCCGCCCGGCGTTCGTCGCGTACGAGGGATCCTCGGCCAGCCCCGGCCGGTCCAGCACCGTACAGAGCGCCCGGAACTGCCGGTCGTTCCCGGCCGCGATGACGATCGGCCGGTCCGAAGCCTGGAACACCTCGTACGGGACGACACTCGGATGCCGGTTGCCCATCGCCTCCGGCACCACCCCGGCCGCGGCGTAGGCGGAAGACTGGTTGGCCAGCGCCGACAGCAGGGACGACAGCAGCGAGACCTCGACCTGCTGGCCCTCGCCGGTGCGGTCGCGGTGGCGCAGCGCGGCCAGCACGCCGAGCGTGGCGTGCAGGCCGGTGATCACGTCCACCAGGGCCACGCCCGCCTTCGTGCCGCCGTCGCCGGGCTCGCCGGTGACGCTCATCAGCCCGCCGACCGCCTGCGCGATCAGGTCGTAGCCGGGCAGCTCCGCCCCCTCGCCGGACCCGAACCCGGTGACCGAGCAGTAGACCAGGCCGGGGTTGAGCGCGCGCAGCTCCTCGTATCCGAGGCCGAGCCGGTCCATGGTGCCCGGCCGGAAGTTCTCCACGAGCACGTCGGCGCGGGCCGCCAGCGCCCGCGCGACCTCCAGGTCCTGCTCGTCGCGCAGGTCGAGGGCGATCGACCGCTTGTTGCGGTTGACGGCGAGATAGTACGTGGCCTCGCCGGTGGGGGCGTAGGGCGGCCCCCAGTGGCGGGTGTCGTCGCCCGCGCCGGGCCGTTCCACCTTGACCACGTCGGCCCCGAGGTCGGCCAGGAGCATGGTCGCGTACGGCCCGGCCAGCACCCGGCTGAAGTCGGCCACGAGCAGCCCGTCGAGCGCGGTCTTGCCGTTTGTCCCGTGTTGTCGCAATTCGTCCATGGTGTTGCTCAGCCTAGCTATGGCAGTATTGGATTTTGGATCCAATCTACATGGAGGCACGCCATGATCTCGCCCACCGCCCTGTTCGCCGTCGACACGCTGCTGACCGAGGAGGAGCGCGAGATCAGGAACACGGTCCGGCTGGTGTGCGACCGCGAGATCCGGCCGCACGTCGCCGGCTGGTTCGAGGCCGGGGAGCTGCCCGCCAGGGAGCTGGCCCGCACGCTCGGCGCGACCGGCCTGCTCGGCATGCACCTCGACGGCTACGGCTGCGCCGGGATGGGCGCGGTCGCGTACGGGCTCGCCTGCCTGGAGCTGGAGGCGGCCGACTCGGGTCTGCGCAGCCTGGTGTCGGTGCAGGGCTCGCTCGCCATGTACGCGATCTGGAAGTACGGCAGTGAGGAGCAGAAGCAGCGGTGGCTGCCCGGCATGGCGGCCGGCGAGCTGATCGGCTGCTTCGGCCTCACCGAGCCGGACTTCGGCTCCGACCCGGCCCGCATGCGCACCCACGCCAAGCGCGACGGCGGCGACTGGGTGCTGAACGGCACCAAGCTCTGGATCACCAACGGCTCGGTCGCCGACGTGGCGGTCGTGTGGGCCCAGACCGACGACGGGATCAGGGGCTTCCTCGTCCCGGCCGGCACGCCCGGGTTCACCGTGAACGACGTCAAGCGCAAGGTCTCGCTGCGCGCGAGCGTGACCAGCGAGCTGGTGCTCGACGACGTCCGGCTGCCCGCCGACGCGCTGCTGCCCGAGGCCAGGGGTCTGCGCGGGCCGCTCGGCTGCCTGAACGAGGCCCGGTTCGGCATCGTGTTCGGCGCCATGGGGGCGGCGCTCGACTGCCTGGAGACGGCGATCGCGTACGCGGCCGAACGCGAGGTGTTCGCCCGGCCGCTGTCGTCGTTCCAGCTCACCCAGGAGAAACTCGCCGACATGGCGCTGGAGCTGGGCAAGGGCCTGCTGCTCGCGGTGCATCTGGGGCGGCTGAAGGAGGCCGGCACGCTCACCCCCGAGCAGGTGAGCGCCGGCAAGCTGAACAACGTGCGCGAGGCCATCGAGATCGCCAGGAAGTGCCGCACGCTGCTCGGCGCGAGCGGCGTCACCTTGGAGTACCCGGTGATCAGGCACGCGGTGAACCTGGAGTCGGTGCTGACCTACGAGGGCACCTCGGAGATCCACCAGCTCGTCCTGGGCAAGGCGCTGACGGGCGTCGGCGCCTTCCACTGACGGGCACTGAAAACCCAGTTGACCTGGAGTGCACTCCAGCCGCCAAGCTGGACCCATGCAGACACGTACCATCGGAAACCGCCAGGTCAGCGCCATCGGGCTCGGGGCGATGCCCATGTCGGTGGCGGGTCACATGCCCGATGAGGAGCAGTCGATCCGCACGCTGCTCGCCGCCCTGGACGCCGGCCTGACGCTGATCGACACGGCCGACGCCTACACCCCCTCGCACGAGGACCCCGGCCACAACGAGCGGCTGGTCGCCCGGGCCCTGTCGCTCTGGTCCGGCTCCTCCGACGACGTGCTCGTGGCCACCAAGGGCGGCCACGTGCGCACACCCGGCGGCGGCTGGGACGTCGACGGCCGCCCCGAGTACCTCAAGGAGGCCTGCGACCGCTCGCTGAAGGCCCTGGGCGTGGAGAGCATCGGCCTCTACCAGCACCACCGTCCCGACCCGAAGGTCCCGTACGAGGAGACCATCGGCGCGCTGAAGGACCTGCACGACGCCGGCAAGATCCAGATGGCCGGGATCTCCAACGCGAACCCGGAGCAGATCAGGACCGCCCACGCCATCCTCGGCGACCGCCTGGTGAGCGTGCAGAACCAGTACTCGCCGCGGTTCCGCTCCAGCGAGCCGGAGATCGACGTCTGCGCCGAACTCGGCCTCGCCTTCCTCCCCTGGTCGCCGCTGGGCGGCATGCGCAGCGCCCGCGACCTGCGCGACGCCTTCGCGGAGATCGGCGAGGCCCGCGGCGTCTCCCCGCAGCAGGTCTGCCTCGCCTGGGAGCTGGCCCGCAGCCCCGTGGTCATCCCGATCCCCGGCGCCAGCCGCCCGGAGTCCATCCTCGACTCGGCCGGCGCCGCGTCGCTGGAGCTGACCGCGGAGGAGCTGGCCCGCCTGGGGTGAGGTTTGCAGGGTAGGGGGTCGGCATGGACGTCATCACGTTCCCGACCCCAGGCCTCGGCGACCAGTCCTACCTGCTGACCCACGAGGGGCAGGGCATCCTGGTCGACCCCCAGCGCGACATCGACCGCTTCCTGCGCGCCGCCGAGGAGCGCGGTGTGGAGCCGCGGTTCGTGCTGGAGACCCACCTGCACAACGACTACGTGTCCGGCGCCGAGCAGGCCGCCCTGCGCAGCGGCGCCGAACTCGTGCTGCCCGCCGCCTCCGGCGCCGCCTACCGGCACACGCCGGCCTTCCACCTGGAGGACATCCACGGCGGCGGGCTGACCATCCGGCCCGTGCACACGCCCGGCCACACCCCCGAGCACACCAGCTACCTGATCCTCCTCGACGGGGAGATGACCGCGGTGTTCACCGGCGGGAGCCTACTCATCGGCGCGGCGGGCCGGACCGACCTGCTCGGCCCCGAACGCGCCCGGTCGCTGGCCCGGCTCCAGCACGGGTCGCTGCGCCGGCTGGCGCGGCTGCCGCGCGAGGTCGAGGTGTTCCCCACCCACGGCGCGGGCTCGTTCTGCACCTCCGGCGGCGCGGGCCGCACCACCTCCACCATCGGCGCCGAACGCGACCGCAACCCGCTGCTCTGGATCGACGACGCCGACGACTTCGCCGACCGGCTGCTCGCCGCGCCCAAGCCGATCCCGGCCTTCTATCCCTTCATGGGTCCCGCCAACACGCTGGGCGTGCCGCCCATGCCGCCGGTCCGGGTACCCGAGCTGGACGAACCCGCCGAAGGGACGCACGTGGTCGACATCCGGCCCCGGCGGGCGCAGGCCCGCGGCATGCTGCCCGGATCGCTCGGCATCTCGCTGGACGAGGACTTCGGCAGCTGGGCCGGATGGCTGATCCCGTACGGAGAGCCGATCACCCTGGTCGCCGAGCCCGGCCAGGACGTGGACGAGGCGGTCACCCAGCTCGCCCGGATCGGCGTGGACGAGGTGGCGGGCGTGGTCCGGCATCCCGGCGACGCGGCCACCCAGACGTACGAGCTGCTGGGCCTGCGCGACTTCGCCCGACGGGTGTCCGAGCCGGGCGCGCAGGTGCTGGACGTACGGATGCGCGACGAACGCGAGTCGGCCCGGCTGGAGAACGCCGTCGGCCTGCACCTGCCCGACGTCTTCACCGAGGACGTCCCGTTCGACCGCTCCGAGCCGGTGTACGTGGCCTGCGCCTCCGGCCGCCGCGCCGCCATCGCCGCCAGCGAACTGGCCCGCCGGGGCTACTCCGCGATCGCCCTCGACGGCGCGGGCATCCCGGACGTGATCGCCGAACTCCGAACAAGCCACGCCGCCTGACACCCACCCGGCCCAGCCCCGCGTATGGGACGCGCGGGGGTGCGGAGTCTGGAGGACGCGCGATCCAGGGGGCGCGCGATTCGGGGGACGCGCGGTTCAAGCTTTCAGGAGGTGGGCGGGGAAAGCGTTGGCGAGGGCGTGGTAGCCGGTTGGGCTCAGGTGGAGGTGGTCGCCTACGTCGTACGAGGGGAGCAGGCGGCGGGGGTTGGACGGGTCGCGTACGGCTTGGTCGAAGTCCAGGACGGCGTCGAAGGTGCCGCTGGTGCGGATCCAGGTGTTGATCTTTTGGCGGGCGGATTCGCGGTGGCCTGCCGGGTCGTCGTAGTCGTGGCCGCCGAAGGGGGTGAGGGTGGCTCCGTACACGAGGATGTCGTGGGCGTGGGCGCGGACGGCGATCTGTTCGTAGGCGGCGATCAGGTCGGCGGCGACATCCTCCTGGTCTTCGGCGGGGGCGGTGCCCAGGTCGTTCACGCCTTCGAAGACGACCAGCCAGCGGACGCCGCTCAGCGCGAGGATGTCGCGGTCGAGACGGGCGAGGGCGTTCTGACCGAGCCCGTCGTTGAGGACGCGGTTGCCGCCGGCGGCCTGGTTGGCGACGGCGAAGCCGCCGAGCCGGTCGAAGAGCTGGTCGGGCCAGCGGTCGTTGTGGTTGGTGGTCGATCCCCGGCCGTCGGTGAGACTGTCGCCGATCAGGGCGAGGACCGGCACCGACGCCTCCACCTCGACCCCGCTCAACAAGTACCAGTGCTCGACCGGGGTCGCGCCCGTCAGCTCCGCGCGGCCGGTCTGGTCGCCGACGGCCAGGTGGGAGGTGGTACGGGAGCCGGGGTGGGAGGTGACGCCCGCCGGGTCCAGCCCTTCGGCGAGGCGCAGGGTGACGGCCAGCACGGCGCCGTCGGCCAACGAGAACTCCAGCGGGTCGGACACCACCTGCGCCCCCGCGGGCACCGACGCCGTGGGCCGCCCGTGGAACGTGACCGCCCGGAGAGTCTTCGGCACGACCGCGCTCCCCCCGGCCCGCCCATCGACCGGGAGCGCGACGGTGACCGCGGCGAGGCGGAGCGGCGCCGTGCCGAACGCGTTGGAGAACCGCAGCCGCAGCCGCTCGCCGCCGGCCGAGACCCGCACGGTCTGCCGGAGGGTGCTGCCGGCCAGGACGAGGCCGTCCCGGGCATGGGGCGGGAGGTTCTCCGGCTCGGTGAGCTGCGGCGCGGACGCCCACGTATGCACCCAGCGTCCCAACAGTCCCTCCGATCACCAGAAATCGAGATTTGTCAGCCTATGGCAGATGATCGCCTGACGGGGTACGAAGGGGCCGGGAGCTGATCACCGGCTACAACGGCGAGCTTACCGGTCGCGCGGTCATCACCCCGTCGTGAGATGGCGCGCGTCACCGCGTGATGAGATCGTCGGGGTCATGGACGACGCCCGTAAGATCAAGCGCACCGCGACCGGGACCTGTCCCGCCAGCCGGGCCGAGGACGGCACCTGGCAGGTGCGGGGATTCGCCGAGGCGCGGGCCGTGCTCCGCGCCCACGACACCGTGCAGGCCGGGTTAGGCATCGAGACCGTGGAGAAGACGCCCGCGAAGATCAGGCGTCCCGTTCTCTACCGCGACGGCCCCGAGCATCGCGAGCACCGGCGGCAGACCGCGCGCTACTTCACGCCGCGCCGGGTGGACGAGCACTACCGGGGGCTGATGGCCGACATCGCCGAGCGGCACCTCGCCGGGCTGCGGGCGGGCGGCTCGGCCGAGCTGTCCGACCTGAGCTTCGGCATGGCGATCGACGTCGCGTGCGCGGTCATCGGCCTCACCGAGAGCAAGCCGGGCATCCGGCGCAGGCTGGAGCGGTTCTTCCCGGAGAAGTTCGGCAGGCCCGGCTTCACCAGCCTCAGCGGGCTCTACTGGATGGGACGGCAGATCCAGAGCTGGGGCAGCATCTACCTGTCCGACGTCCGCCCCGCGGTCCGGCCGCGCCGCCGGGAGCCGCGCGATGACCTCATCTCCCACCTGATCGCCGAGGGGTGCACCGACGCGGAGATCCTCGGCGAGTGCCTGACGTTCGCCGCGGCCGGGATGGTGACCACGCGGGAGTTCATCTGCGTCGCCGCGTGGCAGCTGTTCAGCGACGAGACGCTGCTGAAGCGGTATCGGGAGGCGGAGGAGCCGGAGCGGCTGGCGATCCTCCACGAACTGCTCCGGCTCGACCCCGCGGTGGCGCGGCTGCGGCGGCGCACCACCGCGGAGCTCGAACTGCCGGGCGACGTCACGATCCCGGCGGGCGAGGTGGTCGAACTCCTCGTGGACGAGGCGAACGCCGACGAGCGGGCGGTGGGCGCCGAGCCGCTGTCCGCGTGCCCGGGGCGGTCCCTCGACGGCGGGGCGGGGCCGGCGGTGCTGGCGTTCGGTGACGGGCCGCACCGGTGTCCCGGCGCGGGCATCGCCATCCTGGAGACCGACGTCTTCCTCACCCGGCTCTTCGCGCTGCCGGGGATCCGGATGGCGACGGCGCCCCGGGTGGGCTTCAAGGACGCGATCGGGGGTTACGAGATCCGCGGACTGACGGTCACGACCGGGTGATCAGGTAGCCGCGGCCCGCTTCGGCGTGCCAGGTCAGGGTGCCGGTCTCGGTCTCCTGGTCCAGGTCGTGGACGCGGTAGCGCCCGGCGGGCGTCCTGACCGTGATCGGGCCGGTGCGGCCCGGCCGCACGGTGATGGTCTCGGCGAGGCCGTCCCGCCACGTGACGTCCACGGTCACGTCGCCCCGGGCGCGCAGCCCCGTCACCGCGCCGTCCTTCCAGGCGGCGGGCAGCGAGGGCAGCACGTGCACCACCCCGCGGTGGCTCTGCAGCAGCATCTCGGCGATGCCCGCGGTCGCGCCGAAGTTGCCGTCGATCTGGAACGGCGGATGGCTGTCCCACAGGTTGTCCAGCGTGGAGTGGCGCAGCAGCTCGCCGAGCATCCGGTGGGCGCGGTCGCCGTCGAGCAGCCGCGCCCAGAAGCTGATCTTCCAGGCCTTGCTCCAGCCGGTGCCGCCGTCGCCGCGCGCCGCCAGCGACACCGCCGCCGCCTCCGCCTCCGGGCTGCCCGCCGCGATCAGGTCGCCGGGGTGGAGGGCGTACAGGTGGGACACGTGCCGGTGGGTGTCGGTCCTGGAGTCCCAGTCGCGCTTCCACTCCTGGAGCTGCCCCCACGAGCCGACCCGGATGCCGGGGTCGAGCCGGGCCAGCGCCTCCCCCGCCGCCGCCCGGAACTCCTCGTCCACGCCGAGCGTCGTGGCCGCGGCCAGCGCGGCGGCCAGCACCTCCCGGACGATCTGCTGCGACATCGAGGCGCCGGCCGAGAAGCCGCCGTGCTCCGGCGAGTAACTGGGCGAGACGACGAGCCGGCCGTCGGCGGGGTCGGTGTGCAGGAAGTCCAGCCAGAACTCGGCCGCCCCCTTGATCACCGGGTAGGCGGTCTCGCGCAGGTAGTCCAGGTCTCCGGTGAACCGGTACGAGTCGTACAAATGTCTTGAAGCCCACGCCGCCGCCTCCGGGAACCAGAAGGCGGTCGGCCAGTCGTGCACGCCGGTGAAGCCGAACGGGTTCGACTCGTTGCCGACCACCCAGCCGCGGGCGCCGAACATCTCCCTCGCCGTCCTGCTCCCCGGGGCCGTCAGTGAGGCGATGTACCGGTCGTACGGTCTGGTCGTCTCGTGCAGGTTGGCCGGTCCGGCGGGCCAGTAGTTCATCTGCAGGTTGATGTTGAGGTGGTAGTCGCCGGACCAGGGCGGGCTGGTCGAGTCGTTCCACACGCCTTGCAGGTTGGCGGGCAGCAGGTCGTTCTCGCGGGAGCAGGCGATCAGCAGGTAGCGGCCGTACTGGAACAGCAGCGCCTCCACCGCCCGGTCCTCCGGCCCGCCGCCGCCCGTGTAGCGGCGTAACAGCCGGTCGGTGGGGATCTCCGGCGCGGACTGCCCGAGATCCAGCCGTACCCGGCCGAACAGCTCCCGGTAGTCGGCCACGTGCGCGGCCCTGAGCGCGTCGTAGCCCAGCCCGGCCGCCGCGTCCACCGCCGCCGTCACCCGGGCGTGCGGGTCCTCGCCGCGGTAGTGCGGGTAGGTGTCGGCGTAGTCGGTCCCGGCGGACAGGATCAGCACCGCGCTGTCCGCGCCGGTGACCGTGACCGTCTCCCCCTCGTCCGTACGCGTCCCACCCTCGGCGAGGACCTGCACCTGCGCCTCGAACACCAGCCCGTTGTCCGCGAGCCGCCCCCGGATCGTGAGCCGGCCGCCCTCGGCGGTCACGGTCTTGTCGTCGCGCGGCGAGGTGTGGCGCAGCGTGAACGACACCGCCCCGCCCCGGCCGGCGGTGAGCCTGGCCGCGATCACGTTCCCGGGGTTGGCGGCGAAGTACTCACGGCTGTAGGCGACATCTCCGGCGGTGTAGCGGACCCGCGCCACCGCCTCCGCCAACCGCAGCTCCCGCCGGTAGCCCTCCGGCTCGCCGTGCTCGCCGAAGTCCAGGTGCAGGTCGCCGAAGGTCTGGTACGCGCCGAACCCGGTCTTGGGCTGCCCCAGCGCCGCCGCCACCTCCTCGGCCGGGACCCTCCCCTCCCGGTCGATCCGCCGCCGCACCTCCTCCACGGCGCCCGGCCGCGGCGCCGTCCAGTTGCCGAAGTCGTACCCGTCGTGCCCCGGGCCGCCGGTCCACAGCGTCTTCTCGTTGAACTGGATCCGCTCGCCTCTCACGCCGCCGAAGACCATCGCCCCCAGCGGCCCGTTGCCGATGGGCAGCGCCTGGGTCTCCCAGTCGGCGGCGGGCTCCTCGTACCAGAGCGTCAGATCGTCGGGGGCGCTCGTCATGCCGCCATTGTCCCCCGTCCTATGCTGCTGATCATGAGCCTCAGCGACTCCGCCCGCAGCCTCCTCCGCGCCCCCAACCTCGGCGTCCTCGCCACCCTCAACCCCGACGGCAGCCCCCAGACCTCGGTCGTCTGGCTGGGCACCGACGGCGACGACGTGGTCATCTCCTCCCAGGCGGGCCGGCGCAAGGTCCTCAACCTGGAGCGGGACCCCCGCGCGAGCCTCTGCGTGTTCGACGGGTCGGACCCCGAGAGGTACGTCGAGGTCCGGGGGACGGCTTCGATCACCGAGGACGAGGGGCGGCGGCTCGCGGTCCAGCTCGCGGAGGAGTACGAGGGCGAAGGGGGCGGCGAGGAGTACCTGCGGCTGCCTCCAGAGAAGGTCCGCGTGACGATCCGCATCACCCCGCACCGCGTGGCGGGCAGCGCGGTGTGAGGCGGGGTCCTTAGGAGTCCTCGGCCGGGGTGCCTGCCGGGCCCTTGGCGAATCTGGTGAGCAGGTTGAGGGTGGCGCGGCGGGTGAAGGGGCGGGCGGCGCGGGTCACGCCGTGGCCGCAGGCTCTGCCCTTCATGCCGCAGACCCAGCGCATGGTGCCGGAGGCGAAGACGCCGGCGCCGCTGGGGGCTACGTAGTAGGTGGTGTGGCTGACCGTGGCCCGGCCGCCGCAGTCGACCGGGGATTCGGCGAGCACCTTGATGTTGCCGGGCGAGCCGGGTGACACCTTGTCGGTCTCCACGCCGGCCAGGCCGGGGAAGGTTCTGCCTCGGGTGCCCTTGAAGATCCAGTGGCTGGGCCTGGTCACGTGGTAGGTCGCCTCGGCGGGGAAGCAGTCGTACATCTGGCCGACCAGCGCGCTCTCCGGGTCCGACCGCCGCCAGAGCGGGCACTGGGTCTCCTTGTCACACATGATCATCCTGCCGTGCAGGCCGATCCGCCAGTAGACGGCGTTGGCTCCGAGGAAGGCCAGGTTCACGCCCGCGTCGCGGGCCTTGGTGACGGCCTTGCGCATCGCCGGGGACCAGTACTCGTCGTGGCCCAGCGACACCACGGCTTTCGCGCCGCGCAGCGCTCCTGGCCGCAGGTCGAGGCTGGTCAGGTAGGCCAGCGGGACGCCGCTCCGCTCGGCCAGCCGGATGGCCTGCCACTCGAAGTCGAGGAAGAGCCGGGCGCCGGAGTGGTCGTACGGGCGGTCGAAGGTGACCTTGCGGGACCGGTCGGCGAACCCGCCGGGGCCGCTGTACAGGCTGCGCCCGCCCCACAGGTTGTACGCCTGCCAGGTGGTGACGGCGTTGAGGATCACGACCCGGCCCTCGGCGGAGGCCGATCGCACGGTGATCGGGACGTAGCGCTGGCCGCCCGTGGAGGCATCCAGCCGGACCAGGTAGGCGCCCTCGGCCCAGCCGGTGGTGTCGACGGTGAGCGAGGGCTTCCAGTGGGCGGCGGTCACCATGCCCTCGACGGTCCGCGGCGGCGGCTGCTTGATCCCCCGGGTCGGCTCCGAACGCCAGACCCTCTCCGGCTTGGCGCCCATCCGGAACGCCGACGCGGTGAAACGCGGCGCGGTGGTGGAGACGAGCAGCCGGAACCGCTCCCCCGGCAGCACGCTGACCCGATCGGCGTAGCCCTCGATCTCGTGCTCCGCGCCGCGCTTGGTGATGCGCCAGGGCACGGGCGCGGCGGGTTCGGAGGCGGCGGCGGTCACCGGGGCGCGCGGCGCGGGGACGACGGGCGCGGGGGCGGCGCAGCCTGCGGCGAGCAGGACCAGGGCGGCGAGCACGTGACGCACGATCACCCATGCTCGGGGCTGCCTCCGTCCGGGCCGCGGCCTTTGGCGAAGTGCTTACCCTCCGATGACAGCGCAGAGAACGGTCGCTGACGGGGTGGCCCTGTTCCCTCGCCCAGGCGCGGACCCGGAGGAAGGTCTCACGGCTCACCACCGCGATCGACTTCACCATCAGAATCCTCAAGACGGCCTGACCCGCATGACGCCTGCCGGCGCCGTGCGTCGGACTAGGTGAGGCCGAGGTCGCGCAGGGCGCGGGCGTAGCGGCGGCCCGGGGTGAGAGACGCGGCCGACCACGGCAGGATCTCGGGGACTCGCCTGCCCGTCTCGCTCAGGAGTTCCTGCGCGCGGCGGAGGTGCCCGCCGAAGTAGAAGGCGGCGCCGAACAGGTGGGCGGCGTCCAGGGAGCGGGGATGCGGGCGGGAGCCGTCGCGCCATCGGTCGGCCGCGCGGCTCAGCTCGTCCGCCACGGCCGGGTCGCCGAAGTAGCCTTCCAGGAATTCCTGGGCGGGGGTGTCGTCGTTCTCGTCCCACGCGATTTCGAAGTGGGCCAGGGCGAGCATGGCGGTCACCGGGTCGCCGGTCGGCGCCGAGGCCGCGGTTTCCCGGGCGAAGGCGAGAAGCTCATGCCGCGAGCCGTACCACTTCTCGCAGAGCGCCTGGGTGCGGCTGTAGTGGCCGGTGTACAGGTGGGGGTCGCGGGCGGTCAGCTCTTTCCAGATGTCGTCGAGCTCGTCCCGGCCGGCCGACATGCCCATGGCGTGCCACTGCAACTGGTCCCACGGCACGGGGTCGTCAGGGAGCGCCTGGGCCGCCTGGCGGAGGGGAGCCTCGGCCTCATCCAGCACCTGCCAGAAGCTCTGGAAGCGCTTCGCTCCGACGTACTTGGCGTAGGAGCCGCCGCGGATCTGCCAGGCGTGTTTGACGCGGGCGGCGCCGAGCCAGAGAAGGGCGTCGGGGTCGTCCTGCGCCTGCCGCGACAGGGAGGCGGTGTGCGCGGCGGCGGCATCGGCCAGTTCCACGACGCGCAGCGCCCGCAGCTCGTGGTCGCCGCGGGCCTGCTTGATCAGCTCCAGGCCGTGCTCCAGCCGTCCCGTTCTGACCTGCGGCAGGGCCCGGTCCAGCGCGGGGTCCTCCCAGGCCTTTCCCATCCGCATTCCGGAAATCCTGTCGGCCAGGCCGGAGATTCTGTTGATCGCCCGTAATAACAGCATCGGCGATCAGTACCGCAGACCTGGGCAGCGCCGCAACACCTTAGTGTTTCCTCCCCCCAAGAGCTGATTGTCCGATTCGCTGACTCTGATGGAGAAAGCCCGTTGACGAATCAAATGAACGGTCTTTTAATTCGTGCATGGGGCGCATCGCCGGAGTCACCGCCGCCGAAACCCGTGAGCGGCTGCTCCGGGCCGCGGCCGACGTGTTCGCGGAGCGCGGGTACGACGGCACGAGGGTGGCCGACATCGCCGCCGCCGCGGGGGTGAGCAACGGCGCGCTCTACGCCCATTTCGCCTCCAAGGCGGACCTGCTGCTGGAGGCGCTGCGGGCGCACGCCGGCCAGATGCTGGCCGACCTGCTCGCCGACGATCCGGACCGGTCGGCGACCGAGCTGCTGCTGGCCCTCGGACGCCGGCTCCCCCGCAGCCGCGACGCCCCCGGCTACCTCCTCGTGGAGGCGCTGGCCGCCGCACGCCGCGACCAGGACGTCGCCAAGCCGACACGCGAGTACGTGGGCGAGCGGGCCGACTGGATAGCCGGGCTGGTACGGGCCGCCCAGGGTGACGGCGCGCTCGACCCGGCGGTCTCACCGGAGGCGCTGGCCCACTTCTGTTTCCTGCTCGCGATCGGCAGCGCGCTCGTCCCGCCGGACATGCACGCCGTGGACGAGGCGGAGTGGGCCGCGCTGCTCGCCCGCGTCGTCCGGGGTCTCGCGCCCGCCGACGACACCACGGAAAAGGATCGGACACCGTGAAAGTTCAGATCGACCCGGAGCGCTGCCAAGGACACGGCCGCTGCTACGACATCGCGCCCGGCCTGTTCGGCGAGGACGACGAAGGTTACGGGACGGTGATCGGCGACGGCGCGGTGCCGTCCGGCGAGGAGCGCACGGCGCGCCTGGCGGTCGCCAACTGTCCGGAAAGCGCGATCACCCTCTCCGAGGAGGAGCCCACATGAGCGTCGACGACCGCTTCACCCGGCGCGACCCGGACGACGGGGAAGTCCTCGGCACCCGGAGCGAGGTCGTCACCGGCCCTGTTTCGGACTGGGCGACCGACTTCTCCCACCTGGAGCCGGAGTGGTACGAGGACCCGTACCCGATCCAGGACGACCTGCGGCAGCGCTGCCCGATCGCCCGCACCGAACGGTTCGGCGGCGGGTGGCTGCCGACCCGGTACGAGGACGTCGCGGCCATCGCCTACGACACCGAGCGCTTCTCGTCGCGGGCCATCATCATGGGCAACTACCGGCCGCCGCTCGACCTGGCGCCGGTGGGCAGCACCCCGCCGATCTCCTCCGACCCGCCGTTCCACCACGACGCCCGCAAGCTGCTGCTGCCGGCGTTCACCAAGACCAAGGTGGCCAAGCGGGAGGCGGCGGCGCGGGCCTACTGCCACTCGCTGATCGACGCGTTCGAGGGCCGGGACGTGGTGGACGCCGCCCGCGACTACGCGCAGCACATCCCTGTACGGGTCATCTCCGACATGCTGGGCTTCCCGCCGGAGGACGGGCCGCGGTTCCGGGTGTTCATCGAGCACGCGCTCGAAGGCGTCAACCTGCCGCCGGACGATCGCATGGCCAACATGCAGGAGCTGTTCGACTACCTGTACGAGCAGATCCACGATCATCTGGAGAACCCGCGCGACGACCTGACCACGTACCTGATCGAGGCGGAGCTGTACGGGCGCAAACTGGAGCCGGAGCACGTGTCCGGAACCATGGCGCTGCTGCTCATCGCCGGGATCGACACCACGTGGAGCGCCATCGGCGCGTCGCTGTGGCACCTGGCGAAGACCCCGGCCGACCGCGAGCGGCTGGTGGCCGAGCCGGAGCTGCTGCCGACGGCGATGGAGGAGTTCCTGCGCGCCTACGCCCCCGTGACCATGGCCCGCCTGGTCAAGGAGGACATGCACTGGAACGGCGTCGACATGAAGGCCGACGACTGGATCCTGCTGTCGTTCCCGGCGGCGAACCGCGACCCGGCGCAGTTCGACCGGGCGGACGAGGTGATCATCGACCGGGAGGTCAACCGGCACGCCGCCTTCGGCCTCGGCATCCACCGCTGCCTGGGCTCCCACCTGGCCCGCATGGAGCTGCGGGTCGCCCTGGAAGTGTGGCTGGAACGCGTCCCCTCCTTCACCCTGGCGGACCCGGACGGCGTGACGTGGTCCTCCGGCCAGGTCCGCGGCCCCCGCACGCTGCCCATCAGGATCGGCTAACGGACGGTCTCCCCGCCGGGCAGGGCGAGCAGCGACAGCTCGGCCCGGTCGGGGAGCCCGTGCCAGTCACCGTGCGAGGCGACGGCGAACGCCCCGAGCACCACACCCCGCCGCAGCCTTTCGGCTACCGGCAGCCCGTCGAGCAGCCCCGACAGATACCCGGCCACGAAAGCGTCACCGGCCCCGACCGGGTTGACCACCTGCACGGGCACAGCGGGCTCGCGCACGTGCCCACCCTCCGTCCAGACCTCCGCGCCGTCGCCGCCGAGCTTCACCACCACCTCGCCCGGCCCCGCCGCCAGCGCCGCCTCCGGGCTCTCGGCCACCAGCGGCAGCTCGTCCTCCGACGCCACCAGCACATTCACGTACGGCAGCAACGGCCGGAGCCCGGCAGCCGCGTCCTCCCGGTTCCACAGCTTGGCCCGATAATTCACATCAAGACAGACCCTCACCCCACGCTCGGCGGCCAGTCGGACGGCGCGCACTACGGCGGCGGCCGGTTCCGGCCCAAGCGCCGGAGTGATCCCAGTGACGTGCAGCACTCGAATCGATGCGCTGCCCAGGGCGCGGGTGGCGTCGGCTGAGGTTAGGGCGGAGCCTGCGGAGCCCGCGCGGTAGTAGTGGACGCGGATGATGTCCCCGATGCGGCGTTCCTGGAGGAGCAGCCCGGTCGGTCGCGACGGGTCGAGTCGGCAGGCGGTCACATCCACCGCCTCGGCGCGCAGGGTGCGCAGGATGAGGCGGCCCAGTTCGTCGTCTCCGAGCACGCCCGCCCACCGGACCGCGTGACCGAGCCTGGCCAGGCCGATGGCGACGTTGGCCTCGGCCCCGGCCACGGACAGGGTCAGGTCGCCGCCCATCCGCAGCGGCCCGGGGCCGTGCAGGGACGCCATGGCCTCGCCGAACGTGACGACGTCGTACCCGGTCACTAGGGCACCCTCTTTCTCGCAGGCACCACTACGGTGCTTGGTGAAGGGACTCGGCGGGAGCCGGGGTGACGGTCTAGTCCGGTCGCCG